>CAJANN010000205.1 GCA_903941095.1 uncultured Rhodospirillaceae bacterium
GAGAGGGGCTGGAGGCGGAGTGTATTTCACCGAATGCCCTCCTGCTGCTTGATCCAGGCCAGCAAGGTGCTCTTGCGGGCGCAGACCACGTTGCCGATACGGAAATGGGGCATGCGGATCTTGGCGTCGCTCGTGTAGTAGTAGATTTTGCGGCGGTGCTTGGCCGAGCCGAAGACGAACTCGGCGATAGCGTCGGCGCCACGCAGCAGGTCGTCGGCCAGCGGCAGGCAAAGCTCTCCCGTGGCGGGCTGAACCCGCGCAGCTTCTGTCATGTTTGATCTCCTTCGTTCTACTTCCGGGCGATCAGTTCGCCGATGCGGGCGATGCCGGTGAAGTCAAGTTGCGTCGATTTCTTGAAATGTTGTGACTTGGGTTGCAGGTTCGGGTGGGAATAGGAGTACTGGAAGCTAGTCTGGCGCTCGCAGATCATCGGAACGTCGGCTAGGTTAATGTCGAAATAGACCAATGCTTGGTAGTCGTCGCAGTCGAAGTAGATGCTGGAATTCCGCGTCCTTTCCTCGAACATGGCGGGGGCCAGGGTCGCCAGTTCGAGGACGCCGGTCAGCATCTCGACGAAGGTGTGTTCCCGATCCAGCAGCACAGGCAGAATGCCGCGAAGGCGAGCCAGCATGTCGGGTGAAGCATTCTCCTGCACCTTGTCCACGTCGGCTTTGAAAACGTCCATATTGCCGATGTGCTTGAGGATGGTTACCGCTTCCTGGGCGATCCCGTTGTTCAGGATGGCCACCAGCAGGTGGGCCGCATCTCCGGCGGTCATGTGCGCGGCGCTCAGGCCCCGACCAGTTTGCGACAGGTATCCCGCCTCACGGACGAAACGCGCGTGGCGGGTGACCGTGGCGTGGTCGATGGCGGTGAGGGCCGCGATCAGATCGACGAGTTCGGCGGCACGGGCCATGTTGGTGGCATCCTCCTTTTTGACATCCCATTTGCTATCACGACTCATGACTTCCCGACAAGCGCCATATGATGTAAAATCAAATGAAGGTCGGAAATGATCGGGAGGCGTTGGGAACCGCTGGAAGTCATGGCCAGATCGAGGGTGTATGGACGACGTATGCGAAAAGGAGGAAGACCATGGCGACAATACGGAAGCGCAACCTGCCCAGCGGCGAGGTACGCTGGATGGTGGATTTCAGGGATGCGGCAGGAAAGCGCCGCGCAAAAATGTTCGAGCGCAAGCGGGACGCCGATGCGTTCCTGGTGGCCGCCCGTGCCCAGGTGGTCTCCGGCACCTTCGTCCATGACCGGGACACCGTCACCATGCGCAAGGCGACGGAGCACTGGCTGGAGCAATGTCTGGTCCGCCGCGATGCAGGCCAGCGGATGGAAGCTTCGTCCTATAAGAATTACGAGGGCAAGGTCCGCCTCCACATCCTCGACGAAGCCATCGGCATCGGCGGGATCAAGTTGGCGAATCTGGACACCACCGCCCTGGAGGCGTTCCGCGACCGCTTGCTGCAAAACGGGCGAACGGTCCACATGGTCCGCTCCATCATGTCGGTGATCGGCTACATCATGAAGGCGGCCCGGAAGAAAAAATGGTGCACCCACGATCCGGTGGCCGACGTGGAAACCATCGCCGCCAGCCGCATCAAGAGCCGCGTGCATGTGCCGAGCGATGAGGACGTGGTCCGCATGATCGAGCACGCCGACATGCCGCTGAAGCCCATGCTGATGGTTTCAGCCTTCTGCGGCCTGCGGGCCAGCGAGTTGCGCGGGCTGACCTGGGACAACGTTGATCTCGTCGCCAAGCTGATCAAGGTGGTCCAGCGCCTGGACTTCCGCAACGTGTTCGGCCCGCCCAAAACCAACGCCGGTGTCCGCGAGGTGCCCATGGCCGACGAGGTGGTGTCGGCACTGCGCGTTTGGAAATTACGGTCGCAGAAACACAGCCTGCGCTCGGAGCACAATTTCGTGTTCGCCACCCGCAACGGCACGCCGTTTTTCCACAGCGAAATCCTCAAGAGCCACTTCTATCCCATCCGCAAGCTGCTGGGGATCGAGACCCGCTGGCACGACCTGCGCCACTACGCCATCTCGTGCTGGCTGCGCCAGGGCTACTCGATCAAGGAAACTCAAGCCTTCGCCGGGCACGCCTCGGCCCAGATGACGATTGACAGATATGGACACTATCTGCCAAAGGGTGACAGGCATTACGGAATGAACAAAATCGTACAGTCCGTCTTGAAGCAACACAGCGGCAACACGGACGGATAATAGCATTCTTAAGTATTTGATGTGTTTGAGCTATTTTCTTTAGTTATTCACTACCAC
>CAJANN010000206.1 GCA_903941095.1 uncultured Rhodospirillaceae bacterium
CCGCCAACAACGAAGCCTTTTCCTACTTCCCCCCCGCCCTGACCGAGAACGGCGGTCCGGCGAACTACCTCAATCTGGTCCGCAAAGCCCGCGAGGCGGTCGACCTGCCGGTGATCGCCAGCCTGAACGGCACGTCGCGGACCGGCTGGATCGATTACGCCCGGCAGATCGAGCAGGCCGGAGCCAACGCCCTGGAACTGAACGTCTATTTCCTGCCGACCGACCTGTCGCTGTCGGGGGCCGAAATCGAGCGCCGGCACCTGGACATCCTGACCGCGGTCAAGCAGACCGTGTCGATCCCGGTGGCCATGAAGCTGAGCCCGTTCTTCAGTGCCCCCGGGCACATGGTCAAGACCCTGGACGAGGCGGGAGCCGACGGCTTCGTCCTGTTCAACCGCTTCTACCAGCCCGACATCGACCTGGACGATCTGGCCGTCTTGCGCGATCTCAGACTCAGCAACAAGAACGACATCCGCCTGCCGCTGCTGTGGATCGCCGCCCTGGCCGGCCGGATCAACGGCTCCATCGCCGCCAGTTCGGGGGTGCAAAGCGCCGCCGAGGTGGTCAAGTACCTGTTCGCCGGCGCCGACGCGGTGATGACCGCCTCGGCCCTGCTGCGGCACGGAATCGACCACATGAAGACCTTGCACGACGGACTGGTCACCGATCTTGCCGCCCGCGAGGTCGATGGCGTCGCCGCCATCCGCGGCCGCATGAGCCGCACCGCCGTCGGCGCGCTGCCGGCCTATGACCGCGTCAATTACATCCGCATCCTGCGCGGCGGCCAATACGGCGCCTGAACAGCCGGCCCCGGTCGTCAGCGGCCGGGGCCGCGCCACCGCACCGCCAGGATGAAGACCACAGCGCTGACGTTCATCACCAGGGCATAGACGATGCTGGGCACCATCATCGCCTGGCTGCCCAGCAAGGTGGCGGCGACGAAGATGCCCAGGGCGCCGTTCTGCAACCCGGTCTCCAGCACCAGGGCGATGCGGTCGCGGCGGTCCAGCCCGGTCAGACGGGCGCCGAAGAAGGCAATGACCATCACCACCACGTTGACGGCGATGGCCGGCGGCAGAACGTCGCCGGCATGGGTCGTCATCACCCGCCATTGGCTGGCGAAAGCCCCGACCACGATCAGGGCGAACAGGCCGGTCGAGATGCGGCGGGCGATGCCCTGGCTTTTGGCCGCCAGCCCGGGCGCGATCCGGTTGACCAGCATGCCGGCCAGCAGCGGCACGGTGGCCACGGCGAAGACGCCGCCGGTCATCCGGGCGACGGGCAGGTCGACCGTCCCCTGCTGGCCGGCGAAATGGGCCAGGGCCCAGTTGACCACCAGCGGCACCGTCACGGTGTCGGTGATGCTGGAAACGGCGGTCAAGGTCACCGCCAGGGCGGTGGCGCCGCCGGCCAGATGGGTCAGCAGATTGGCGGTGATGCCGCCGGGACAGACCGCCAGGATCATCAGCCCGACGGCGAATTCCGCCGGCGGCCGGAACAGGGCGATGACGGCCAGGGCCACCAGCGGCAGCACCAGCATCTTGCAGGCCAGCCCCAGCGCCACCGCACGCGGACGCCGCAGCACCAGCCGGAAATCGTCGGCGGTCAGGGTCAGGCCCATGCTGAACATGATGAAGGCCAGCGCGACGGGCAGGAAGATTTCCGTAATCACAACAGACAACCCGCCGCCATCAGCAGCGCCAGAAAAACCTGGAACCGAGCCGTGGCCCCCAGGATGGCGTTGAAGGCCGGACCGCGCGGCTGGGTGGCGAAGGCCAGGATCAGCCGCACCGCCATTGGTGCCGCCAGCAGCGCCAGCCAGCCGAAGGACGGAGCGGCCGGAATCATCAGCAGCGGAAACGGTGCCAGCATCATCGCCGCATAGGCCCCGCGCGAGCCATCGGTCCCCAGACGGATGGCCAGGGTCCGGCGACCGACCATGCGGTCGGCCTCCAGGTCGCGGTAATTGTTGGCCATCAGCACCGCCGCCGCCGGCAGGCCGACGGCCGTCCCCAGCAGGATGACGGCCGGAGAAAGCTGTCCGGCCTGCAGCCAAACCGTTCCGGCGACGGCGCCGACCCCGAAGAAGGCGACGACGAACAGCTCGCCCAGGGCGGTATAGGCGATGGGACGCGGCCCGCCGGAATAGGCCCAGCCGGCCAGCAGCGACGCCGCCCCCAGCACCAGGATCGGCCAGCCGCCGACCCAGGCCAGATACAGCCCCACCGTCGCCGCCAGGGCGAAACAAAGCCGGGCGGCGCGGCGCACCCGCCCGGGTGCCGCCCAGCCCAGGGCGGTGACCCGCGGCGGCCCCTGACGCATCGGCTGGTCGCCGCCACGCATCGCATCGCCCAGATCGTTCCACAGGTTGGTGCCGGCCTGGATCAATATTGCCCCAATCAGGGCCGCCAGCAGGGGCAACGGACGGAAGTCGGCGAATTCGCCCCAGGCGGCGGCGGCGCCGACCAGAACCGGAGACAGGGCGATGGTCAAGGTGCGCGGCCGCACCGCCAGCAGCCACATCCGCCAGCCGGTGGGCGGGCGGTCACCACGGCTGGCCGGCGGCGGTGCCGTCGGCGACGGCACCGTCTGGCCGCCCTCGATCTTCATGACTTGTGTCCCTGGTGCAGACAGGCAATGCCGAAAGTGTAGTCCCGCCAGCCGACCCGGGCAAAGCCCGCCTTCCGCATGGCCTGCCCCAGATCGTCGCGTTCGGGGAAACGGCGGATGGATTCCACCAGATATTCATAGGCCGCCGGTTCGCGCGCCACCCACGCCCCCAGGCGGGGAATGACGTGAAACGACCACGCGTCATAGAAAGGGCGGATCGGCGCCCAGGCCCGCGAGAATTCCAGACACAGGAATCGCCCGCCGGGTTTCAGCACCCTGACGATCTCGGCCAGCGCCGCCTCGGGATCGGTGGTGTTCCTCAGGCCGAAGGCGATGGTCACCAGATCCACCGACGCATCGGGAAACGGCATGGATTCCGCCGACCCCTCGGTGAAGCGGACCGAATCGGGACAACGGGAACGTCCCACCGCCATCATCGCCGGGCTGGGATCGCACACCACCACCAGCCGGTCGGGCGCCGCCATCAGGCGGGCGATATCGCCGGTGCCGCCGGCCAGATCGACGATGAACTCGCCGGCGCGGGGGCTGGCCCGGCGGGCCATGTCGCGCTTCCACAGCCGATGCACGCCCATCGACATGACGTCGTTCATCAGGTCATAGCGGCCGGCCACCGCCTGAAACACCGACCGGATGCGCCGTTCGCGCTCGACCGGGGTCACCGAACGGTAGCCGAACGTCTCGGACAGCCGCTCCGTCACGGCAGGTCGCCTCGGCGGAACAGACGATAACCGACCCAGGCGGCCACGGTGCCCAAGGCCACCGGCCACGCCAGGGCAAAGGCCAGATAGCCCTTGGTGCCAAGCGAATCCAGGATGACATAGGCCGCCGGCCCCAGCACCACCATCTGCGGATCGAACAGCAAGATGGCGGCGGTGCGGAAGGATTGCAGCGGATTGGCCACGGCCAGCGACACCACCACCTCCAGCGGGACGTGCTCGCGCACCATCACCCCCAGCAGGATCAGGTCCAGGAACAGCAGCAGCACCAGCCACAGCAGAAAGGCCCCGGTCTGCGCCACGTCGGGCGAACGCGCCAGGGTCGAGATCAGCATGCCGAACCCCAGGAACGACCAGGACAGCGATACCAGCAGCCCCGTGTAGACGGCGAACAGGTCCCAGGCCACGCCGATCTCGCGCAGTTCCGACCATGCCGCCGCCCCGGCCATCGCCAGGAACACCGGCAGGAACACCACGGTGAAGCGGCCGATCATCTTGCCCCAGTACCACGCCGCCAGCGATACCGGCAGCGACAGCATGTATTCGAAGATGCCGGCATCGCGGTCTCCCGCCACCGAGCGCACCGTGGTGATCAGGATGAAGATGGGCAGGATGGCCACGCACAGCTGGATATAGGTGACCAGCAGCCGCGACAGGCCGGTAAAGCCCAGGATGCGCGACTCGGTCAGCCCGAAGACGAACAGCAGCACGACGATGCCGCCGAATACCAGCGAGTAGAACAGAAACCAGCGTGCCCGCAGGGATTCCGAGATATCCAGGCGGGCGGCGCGCAGAAAGGCGCTCATGTCAGGTGCTCCCCTGCTCGGGCGTTTCGCAGCGGCTGGTCGAGCCGCGCTCCAGGATGACCCGCTTCAGTTCGGCGAACCCGATGGCGCCGGGCCGCTGGTCGGGCACCGCCCCGAAATTGTGGGCCATCGGCGACTTCCGCCCGCTCAGGTACCACGCCGTCCGGCCATCCAGCCAGACGCTTTTCTCGACGTCGCCGACCCAGAATTCCGTGGCCGGATCATCGGCGAAGGGCTGCTTGGCCAGCCACAGCACCGCGTCGCCCAGATCGTCGAACTTGGCCAGCTTGCGCCCTGCCCCGCCGCGGATCTGCGCGGCGAAGCGCGGATCGTCGATGATCATGCCGCAATAGGTGCAATATTCCTTGCCCCAGCGGATCTCACCCGGGCCGCTGCCCTTGTCGAAACAGCCGGCCAGCGACAGGGCGGCGGCGGCCCCGGGCAGCAGACCCAGGAAACGGCGGCGATTCAGACCGTTGCAGGAGCACATGGCGCATCCTCCTTGCCTTCCACCAGTTCCAGTCCACCGACCAGGCCGGTATAGCGCGACAGCATACACATGAACCGCAGACGGTCGGGGCCGTTGACCAGACCGTTCCACTGGATGCCGTCGCCGTCGAATCGCCAGTCGCGCAAGGTGCGCGCGAAGGCGTCGTCGGGGCGGACCAGGGTCAGGCGGCAGCGCATGCGGCTGGCCATGTCCACCGAATCGGCGACGCGGTCGTCCAGCACCACCTTGCCCATGTCCATCTCGATGACCCGGTTGACCAGGGCCGCCACCTCGTCAAGGCGGTGACTGGTGATCAGCATCACCCCGTCATCCTTGCGGGCCGCCAGCTGGCGGAAGAAAATGTGGCGGGCCTCGGGGTCCAGGTTGGCCGCCGGCTCGTCCATGATCAGGATGTCGCTGTCGCGGCCCAATGCCACCCCGATCAGCGTCTTCTGCTTCATGCCGCCCGACAGCTTGACGAAGGGCAGCTTGCGGATGCGCCCGTAATCCAGCCCCAGTTCCTCGATCACCGCCACCATGCGGGCCGGATCGCTGCCGCAGACGCTGGCGGCGAAACCGATCAGTTCGCCCACCGGCATCTTCAGCGGCGGCGGGATCTGCGGCACGAAACCGACGCGGGCCAGAACCTCGCGGCGGTGGGTGCGCGGGTCCAGCCCGCCCACCAGCACGCTGCCGTCGTGGGTGTATTCGCCCAGCAGGCAGCGGATCAGCGTGGTCTTGCCGGCCCCGTTCGAACCGACCAGGGCGATGCGGTCGCCGCGGACGACGGACAGCGACACCCCGTCCAGCACCCTGGCCCGTTTGAAGGTTTTGGCGACATTGCCGAAGGTGATCATCGGGGCGGTCTCCTACAGCAGCTTGTCCAGACCCTTGACCTCGTACTTCAGCGAGCCGGTCGGGCAAACGTCGACGCACAGCCCGCAACGGGTGCAGTCGGCGCCGATGCCGTTGCGGTCGTCGGGGGCGAAGCCCTTCTTGGTCATGTCCAGGACATGGGGGACCAGACAGACCTTCCGGCAGGCTCCCTCATGATGGCAGGCTTCGGGGCGATAAACCACCCGCACCGGACTGACGGCGCCGACCACCGCATAGGTGATGCCGATCGGACACATGTAGCGGCACCACATCCGGCGGGAATAGACCACCTCGATGGCCAGCAGAAGGGCGACGATGCCCAGCGCCAGACTGGGGCCGTAGATCAGCGCCCGCGACAGGATGCCGGTGGGCGAGATGGTTTCGAACACGGTATAGCCGCTGCCGAAGGCCAGGGCGGCGAAGATCAGGTACATCACCACCCGGGTCCGGCGGTGCAGGACATGGTCCTTGACCAGCTTGCGCGCCGCCAGCTTCAGGTGCAGCGCCTCGGCCCATTCGGCCAGCAGGTGGTATGGGCAGACCCACGAGCAGAACGTCCGCCCGCCCAGCAGCCACCACAGGAACAGCACGGTGGATGTGCCGATGATCAGGTTGATCAGGATGGTCTTGAAGGCCAGCGTCACCTGCAGCGCCGAATTGAGGTCGGCGAAATGGAAGCCGATGACCCGCGACGCCGTCAGCGCCCCCTCGATCAACTGGACGTCGAAGCGATAGGACAGCACGAACAGAAGGTTGATCACCACCAGCGTCAGCCAGCGCCGGTTGCGCCATGTATGGTTCTTGTGGGCCTCGTGCTGTTCGGCGGCGATGGCCGCCAGCTCTTCCTTGTTGACCTTGTGGGCACGCTTGGCCTCGTGAATGGCACGGGCGGCGTCGCTGTATTCCTCGGGGCGCGGCTTGCTGGGCTCGCGGCCCAGCATGATCGCCAGGGATTGGATCAGGCTCATGCCGCCCCCCATTTCTTGCGGGCGTCGACGACGATGGCCGCAGGTTCCGTCGGGCAGATCATTTCGCACATGCCGCAGCCGACGCATTTTTCGGTGACGTCCGGCGTGCGGCGCCGGTCGGCGGAATCGTCGCTCATCGGAACCAACCGGATGGCCCCCTCGATCGGACATTCCCGGACGCACAGGTCGCACAATTCCAGGTCATAGGGGTGGTCGGCGATGGGAATGGGCTTCCAGCGGTCGACCTTTTCATAGCGGTGGATGCCGGGGAAGGTGCCGCCGCGGGCCTGCCCCTTGAATCCGGCCCCCTGACGGGCCAGGCAGGCATCGGGCTTGTCCAGCCGGGCCAGCCCCATGCGGACTTCTTCCTTCTTGGACAGGGTATGGGTCAACGCCCCGGTCGGGCAGGCCAGGATGCACTGCACCGCATCGCAGGAAAAATCGCAGGCCTGGGCGCGGCCGTCGATATGCGGCACGCCGACGCCGAATCCCTCGGTGATGTCGCCCAGAACGATGGCCTTGACCGGGCAGACCTGCACGCACTGGCCGCATTTGATGCAGGACGCCAGGAAATCGGCTTCGTCCAGTGCCCCCGGCGGACGCAGCCGCGCCTCGTGGGCCCGGGCCAGGGGCAGCCACCCCGACAGCGCCCCGCCGACGGCCAGGCCGCCCAGCAGAACGGATCGCAGGAAGCGCCGGCGATATTCCTGCTGGATATGAGGCGGCGGCGGCGGCCGCTTGGCCGGACTGCTCATGATGCTTTCTCCTGTGGGCGGGACACCACCGGGTGACGGTCTTCCAGCAGGATCTCCGGCTCGGAAAACGGCGCCAGGCGATCCAGGAAGTCGATGACCTCAAGCACCGCGGTGCCCTTGAAAAAACGGGTGTTGGGAATGTCCATCCAGACCCGCCCGGCATAGCCGATCACCCGATGCGGCGTGTCGCCGATGCCGTCGCCGTTGCGGTCGAAGCCCTCGTAGGAATCCCAGTAATTGCCATCCCATTCGTTGCGCTTGGCCGAGCCGCCGCCGAACACCGCCACCTCGGTCAGGTTGCCCTCGATGCGGCTGCGGCGGAATTCGTTGCCCTTCCAGTCGTTCAGGAAGGAAATGGCGATGTCGTTATAGGCGATGCGGTTGCCTTCGATGCGGTTGACGGTGTCGGGCTGGAACGGCGACACGTCCAGAAAGATGCCGTTGGCGCAGTAGATCAGCTCGTTGTTCTCGATCACCACGTCGCTGGCTTCCTTCAGCGAGATGCAGGTGCCGGTGGCCCCCACGGCGTGCGAGATCAGGTTGCCGCGCACCACGTCGCCCTGGTCGTACATCATCGAGATGCCGGCGGAATTGTTGGTGAAGCGGTTGTTTTCGATGATGTTGTCCGCCGAGAACATGAAATGCATGCCATAGCGCCCGCCGGTGGCGACATTGCCCGCCACCCGGTTGCGCTTGGAATACCACAGCACGAAGTCGCGGCTGTCCCGCAGGACATTGTCTTCCAAGGCATTGTCGTCGGAATACCACAGGCGGATGCCGTCGCCGCGCACCCCCAGCTCGTGCGGCTTCGAGGTGATGTGATTGCGGCGCAGCACGTTGCGGTAGGATTGCTGCAGGTCGATGCCGAACAGCGCGTCCTCGATGACGTTGTCCTTGATGACGTTGTTGTTGCCGCGCACCTGGATGCCGGCATCCTCGTCATTGTGATCGTCGCCGGTTCCCACCAGCTTCAGGCCGCGGACGGTGGCGTCGTCGGTGCGCACCACCAGAACGGTCCCCTTGCCGCCGCCGTCGATGGTGGCCTGTCCCTTGCCGTCCAGCACGATCGGCTTGTTCACCAGCAGACGGCCGACCCACCGCCCGGCCGGCACCACCACTTCCGAACCGGGAGCGGCGGCGTCGATCATGGCCTGGATCGTCGCTGCATCGCCGGCCGGCGGCGGCGTCATCGTCGCCGCCGAACCGAAGCCCCACAACGCCAGGGACAGAGTGGCCGACACCAGCAGGACCCGGGGCGAGGGCCGCATGGTCATCCCCCCGTCAGCGACCCGACTTCAGGCTCTTGCGCCGCAGCAGGGCGGCCAGAACCAGCAGCAGAGCCCCGGCCACCAGCAGGCCGAAACCATAATGGGGATACGAGAAGGTTCCGAACTGCGCCACCTTGCCTTCGCCGAAGACGGTGGGCATGAACGGCTTGACGGTGAACGCCCCCCACGGATGCAGGTTGTGGCCGAACCACCACAGCCACGCCGCGTAATCGGTGACGAAGGCGATGGGAATGACCATTCCCGACAGCGGCAGGATCCACCAGAAGGGACCGGAATAGAACAGGAAGGCCGCCAGCATCACCCCGACCAGCGCAAACAGATAGGGCGCGGCGGCGATTTCCAGGCGGGCGCCCTTTTCGATGGGCTCCATGCCGATGAAGTGGTTGATGACGTTCATCTCGTGGACGCAGTCCAAGGCCTCTTCCTCGTAGACGTCGTCGGTCTTCGGACGCTCTTTGCAGCCGTTGAACACGCCGTTGACGTGGAAGTGGATGCGCACCCCATCGGGGAAGGTATGGGCCGGATAGTTCGGCGCCTTCAGCGCCACCCACCAGATCGGCGAGAAAAAGGCCCCGCCGATCAGCAAGGCGGCCGCAACGGTTAGCGCACGGAAGGCAAGCACCAGCTTGCCCTTATCCTGGCTCTGCATGACAACCTCTTGGTTTGGGACGGGGGGCGCAGAACGCCCCCCGCCGGTCAGGAAACGATTACTGGAAGTCGGGGTTCTTCCAGCCCTTGACGCCGATCAGGTTGGCCGGCGGCTTGATGCGCGAAACATAGTCCAGCACCGCCTTGGTGTCACGGTCGGTGAAGGTCTGGATCTGCTTGACCATATCCGGATTGGCGTTGCGGCGCTTGCCTTCCTTGATCCACTGATACTGGCGCAGCAGATAGGCGTAATGCTGGCTTTCCAGACGCGGATAGTACTTGTCGTTGTTGCCTTCGCCATGCTCGCCGTGGCAACGGACGCAGTTTTCCTTGTACAGCTTCTTGCCGTGCTCAAGATCGGTGCCGTCGCCGTAGCCGGGCTCGGGATTCATCTTCAGCGTGCCGATATAGGCGGCGACGTCGGCGATGGCCTGCGGGCCGCCGATCTGGTCGGGCAGCGCGAAGGGATACATGGTCGGGTTGTCGCGGTTCAGGGCGCGGATGTCGGCCAACTGCTTGATGATGACCTTGTTGTGCTGGCCGGCCAGCTGCGGGAAGGTGCCGTCGGTCTGGCCCCAGCCTTCCGGCAGGTGGCAGGCGGCGCACACTTCATAGACTTCGCGGCCGTTCTTCAGGTCGGGCTTCAGGTGCAAAGCCTCGTCCTTCTCGCCGCCATTGGCGTTCCAGGAGTAATCCTTGTCGCCCAGCGACTTGCCCTGGGCGGGCTTGTCGCGGGGGCCGGCATCGGCAGCGGTCCCAAAGGCAGCGGTGGCCACCAGGGCCACGGCAACGGCGCGAATCAGCGTCTTCATTCCTCTCTCCACAGCATGGGTTCTTTAGATAAAGCTTATACCCCCCGCCCCCGTCGGATCACTTGACGTTGGCTAAGAATTCGGCAATGGCCTCGATCTCGGAATCGGCCACCAGATGCATGACCGGCTGCATGGCGTTGGTCAGACCGTTGATGCGCTTGCTGGTCTTGATGTCCATCATCTGGGTCAGGACATATTTCTGGTCCTGGCCGCCGATGAAGGGATAGGTCTTCAGCACCGGCTTCAGGCCATCCTTGCCGTGGCAGGCGACGCAGGTCTTGGTCATGTACAGCTTCTTGCCCTCGGTCGCCTGGGCGACGGTGGCGGCGGTCAGGCGCGGCAGCGAGGCCAGATAGTCGGCCAGGGCGCGCATCTCTTCCTCGGTGACCTCTTCCAGGATCGGCTTCATGGTCTCGGCGGTCAGGCCGTTGGTGCGCTTGTCCGCCTTGATGTCCTTCATCTGGGTGAAGGCGTATTCGGCATTCTGTCCGGCCAGACGCGGATAGCCGGGCTCCAGCGGGGTGTTGGCATCTTCGCCGTGGCAGGCGGTGCAGCCCTTGTCGGCGAACAGTTGCTTGCCGTCGGCGGCCACTGCCGGGGCCGCGGCCAGAAGCCCGAAAGCCAGAGCCAAGCCGGCGGCATGGCGGATAGGGTTGACAATCATCAAGATCTCCTTGGCTCATTAGGCGACGGGGGGCGGATTTCTCCGCCCCCCGAACACTTCAAACACTGACTGAACGATCGAGATTACTGGACCTTCTTGGCCCCGTTCTGCTCGAGGTAGGTCTTGGCGCGCAGGCCGATATCGGCCGCCTTGACCTGATACTGGAACCACTGCTCGGCCCACAGCATGGCGTTCTGCCAATCGGCCTTCTTCGCGAACTCCTCGGACTTGTCCTTGGCGCCCTTGGCGAAGTTCAGCTGATCGGTGGCGTCTTCCACCAGGGCGACCACCGGAGCGAAGTCCTTGTAGTTCACGCTGGTGATGTAGCCGACGACGCTGTCGATGACCTTCTGGGTGTCGATGTTGGCCTTGACGCGAGCGTCGTAGTCCTTCTGCGAGTAGGCGACGCCTTCCTTGCCCTTGGCTGCGTCGGCGGCCTTGTAGTTGGCGGGCTGAACCAGCAGGTAGCCTTCCATCTCAAGGTGCAGGGCCGAGCAGAACTCGGTGCAGTAGTAGGGGTAGGTGCCGGCCTTGTTGGCCTTGAAGGTCACCGAGGCGGTCTTGCCGGGTTCGAGCGACAGGTTGACGTTGTGCTTCGACACCGCGAAGCCGTGCGTCTCGTCCTGGGCGCGTTCCAGGTTGGTCAGGTGGACGATGACCTCGTCGCCCTCGGTCGCCTCGATGATTTCCGGGGTGATGTGCGAGCGGATCACGGTGCCGAACACTTCGACCTTGCCGGGCTTGCGCTCGGTCCGTTCCTGACCGGCGCGAACCGCCGCCGGATGCTTCTCTTCCGTACGGGAATCGGTGCCGTGCGGGTAGCGGATATGCGGCTTCAGCTTGTCGGCGGCGATGGCCACGGCGTAGTGGGGCTCGCCCAGCGGCAGCGGCATATCGTACAGCAGCTGCATCTTGTCGTTGGACGCGTCGATCAGCTGGTGGTTCTGCGGATGCAGCGGGCCGACCGGGTTGAAGCGGTCGATGGCCAGCTTGTTCAGAGCCACCACGTACTTGCCGGCCGGATGCGCCGAGTCGCCTTCCATCGCCATCAGATGGCCGATGTTGTAGTGGACCGACACCTTGTCCAGCACCTTGCCTTCGCAATAATCCCACTTGGCCAGCTGCGAGTCGACATACACCGAGGTGTAGGCGACGCAGGGCTTGGCGTCATACTGGGTGTGCAGCGGGCCGAGGCCGATTTCCACCTGCTTGTGCAGCGACTTCTGCATGTCCAGGATCGGAATGCCGTACTCGTCCTTGCCGGTGAAGGCGCCGGCCTTGATCTGGGCCTGGATCTTCTCGAACGAGTAGATGCTGGTGTGGGTGTCGAGCTTGCCCGAGACGGTGATGAACTTGCCGTCCGGAGTGACGTCGACGCCGTGCGGCGACTTCGGCTCGGGGATCAGGAACAGCACGCCTTCCTTGGCGGCGGTCTCGATGTCGATGACCGCATGGCCCTTGATCTTCTTGACCTTGCCGGCCTTGAACAGCTCTTCGGCCTTCTTCCAGTTCACGACGTGCAGGAAGTCGGTGTCCTTGGCCGAGCAACCGGCTTCGAAGGGCGGACGGCCACGCTCGATACCGCCGACATAACGCTCGGCGCAGAACGAGTTGGTGAACGACCAGCCGTCCGACGGACCCTTGCCGAAGTCCGACAGGTCCTGGCTGTAGGGGGGCAGTTCCAGCGAGAACGAATTCTCGGGCTCGACCCGGCCCTTGGCCCGGTTGAACTTCCAATAGGTCACCGCACCGCGGTACTTCTCGTTGAACTGCTCCAGCGGGACGAACTCGCCGCCCAGCGGCGCCGGATACTGCGCGGCTTCGATGATGTAGTCGGTGTTGGGGGACACGAAGGTGCCGCCATGTTCGGACTGCAGGATCGGGTTCTGGACGATCTGCTTGGTCTCGAAGTCCTTCAGATCGATGACGGCGATACGGGGGGTGTTCTTGTCGTTGATGAACAGGAACTGGCCGTCATAGTCGCCGTTGGTCTCGGAGAAAGCCGGATGGTGGGTGTCGCCGAAGGTGATCTCGCGGCCGTCGACCATCGAGCCTTCCTTCAGGACCCGCTTCGACTCGTCGTCGAAGCCGTAACCCTGCCAGGGCTCGGGAGTGAACACGCCGATATACTTCAGGATGCGCATCGACGGGATGCCGTACACGATGACCTGACCGCTCTGGCCGCCCGAGGAGAAGACGACGAATTCATCGCGCTTGCCGGTGGGCGTATAGGTCTTGGCGGCGGCGAGAACATCCTTTTCGTTCAGGCCGCGGCGCTTCATGACATCCTGCAGGCTCTCGGCGGACCACGCCTGGCTTGCAGCCAAAACGCCAAAGCTCGCCGTGGCGAGCAGGCTCGCCAGCTTCATGCTACGTTTCATTTTCCCCACCTATAATCTGTTAAATGGGACAGACAGAGTACCCAACACTTCGGGGACGAGGATGAGGCGGGTGGAATGGGGCCGCCGTGACCTTGGTCAATTCCCCACGTGCTATTCTCTGCTCAGATGTCGCCATCAGCGTCGTCCACCACGGGAACCT
Source organism: uncultured Rhodospirillaceae bacterium (assembly GCA_903941095.1). GTDB lineage: Bacteria > Pseudomonadota > Alphaproteobacteria > Rhodospirillales > Magnetospirillaceae > Magnetospirillum. Next base: position 13,197 of record CAJANN010000206.1, read on the forward strand.
CCCATGAAGCGCATCCTTGCCGCCCTTGTCCTGCTCGCCGGCACCTGTGCCGGCCCCGCCGCCGCCCAGGAACTGACCGGCCGCTTTCTGCTGGAAACCCACGACGGCCAGCGGGTCACCGACGCCAGCTTCGCCGGCCGGGTCCGGCTGATGGCCTTCGGCTACACCTTCTGCCCGGACATCTGCCCGACCACCCTGTCGACCCTGTCGTCGGCCCTGGATCTGCTGGGTCCGCAGGCCGCAGACGTGGTGCCGATCTTCGTCACCGTCGATCCCAAGCGCGATACCAGGGAACACCTGAAGGAATATGTGTCGGCTTTCGGTCCGGCCTTCATCGGCCTGACCGGCACGCCGGAAATGACCGACGCCGCCGCCAAGGCCTTCAAGGTGCGCTATGTCCTGCATCCGCCGATGAAGGATGATCCCGACACCTATCTGGTCGACCATTCGGCGGGGATCTTCATCATGGATCGCGACGGCCGCTTCGCCGCCAAGCTGGGACACATGGCCACCGCCGGGGACGTCGCCGAGCGGCTGGCCCAGGTGCTGCACGACCAGGGAAAACCGCGATGAGACGCCGCGCCTTCCTGATGGCCGCCGCCGGCACCGCGCTGGCCCGGCCGTCCCGGGCCGCCCGGGTGGCGCAGGGACTGTTCGTCCACGACAGCCCGCGGCCGGTGCCGCCGCTGGATATCCGCGACAATCGCGGCCAGCCGGCCGGATTCGACAGCTTCCGGGGACGTCCGGCCCTGGTCAATCTGTGGGCCAGCTGGTGCCTGCCCTGCGTCGCCGAGCTGCCGGCCCTGGACCGCCTGAAACCGCGGATCGAAGCCGAAGGCGGGCGCGTCGTCGCCCTGTGCCTGGACCGTTCGGGGGCGGCCAGCGCCGTCAACACCTTTGCCCGCCTGGGTATCGTCAACCTGGAAATCCACGTCGATTTCGAACGCAAGGCCGGCGAGGTGCTGGCAGTCCCGGTCCTGCCGGTCAGCCTGTTGCTGAACGCCAGGGGCGACGAGGTGGCGCGCTTCGTCGGCCCGGCGGAATGGGACGGTCCGCAGGCTCTGGCCCTGATGCGCGCCCTGATCGCCGGACACCCGCTGACGCCGGAAATGGCGCCGCCGCTGGTCAAACCGACGGCGGCGCCGTAACCCGTCGCGAAGCCTGCGGATCTCCCGTGCGGCCCGGACGCCCGACATCATACGAAGCCCGGATGATTCATTCGGGCTTCGTATCCAGCGCCCATACAAGGGCGCGGCCAAGGCCGCGGATGCGGCCGCCCGGCGAGGGCTTGGGAACCCGAATGAATCATTCGGGTTCCGTATCAGTGCTTCATCGCACCGGCCGGGGCGGCCATCGCTCCGACCGACAGGACCGGCATCTCGACGGTCTTCCTGCCGGCCTTCTCGAACACCAGGGTGACGGGGATCTTCTGCCCTTCCTCAAGCGGCTTGGACAGGTTGATGAACATCACGTGGTCGCCGCCGGGCTTCAGTTCGGCGGTGGCGCCGGCCGGCAGGGCGATGGCCTCGACCGGACGCATGCGCATGATGTCGCCGTCCCGGACATGGGTATGCAGTTCGACGATCTTCGAAATATCGGCCTGGGCGCCGATCAGCCGGTCGTCCTGGCCGGTGGCGTTCTTCACGGTCAAAAAGCCGGCGCCGGCATTGGCGACCTTGGGCGAGGCGCGCAAAAAGGCGCCCGACACTTCCATGTCGCCGGCAAGAACGGGGGTGGCGGCCAGCAACAGGACGGCGGCGGCGGCAAACAGCTTTTTCATGCGGAAATTCCCTATGGACAACGAAAGGCGCTCCACGCCGATGGCGCGGGATGAAAACAGACGGAAAAAGGAACGGAAGCCTTAGGTCCGGGGGGGAGCGCGTGGCTGGAGCGGAGTCGAGGCATACCCTGACGCGACCGTCTGGGCGACAACAGCCAACCGGAGTTCAGCCGCGCTCTCGGTGGGGAGAGTGAAGTGCTGGGGCGGCAACGCCCCGCCGGCCAGTTGCGCCGTCTGACAGATCAGACAGCAGCCGTCGCTTGCCAAGGGAACCTCGTCATCCGCGTCGGGGGCAGCCACCGCCCCGCTTTGCGCATGACAGACATAGACGCCGAACGCCCCGTCGAAGGTGACGTTGGCCCCGGCCATTGCCACCAGGGACAGGCCGGGCGTGGTCGACGAGAACAGAAAGCCGAGCAGGGCGAACAGGGCCGCGACGGAACGGCTCTGGCCATTCCCCCACACCCGGTTTTGTCCCTGCCAGAAACGGCGCATCAGTTTCGTCTCCCGATCAGACCGCAGAATCGCAGATGCGTCCCGCCGCGGCCTTGACCGCGGTCAATTGTGACCGAGTGGGGACTTCCGGTCAACCGCCGCCGGCCGGACTTGATTCGCCGCCGCCCGGCAGGCACCCTGCCGCGATGACAGCCATCCTGCTTGGTCTTGCCGCAGCCTTCGCCTGGGGCAGCGCCGATTTCGCCGCCCGCTTTTCCGGCCGGGCCCTGGGGCCGGCCACCGCCCTGCTGACGGTCAGCGCCACCGGCGCCGTCATGGTCGGGCTGTGGCTGGTGACGACTGGCCAGCCCCTGCCCGTCTCTCCCGGTGTGGCGGCCCTGCTGTACGGCGCCTTCTCGGTCGCCGGCACCCTGGCCCTGTACGAAGCGTTGGGGCGGGCGCCCATCGCCACCGTGGCGCCGCTGGCCGGAGCCTTCCCGGCCTGGGGCCTGGCCTATCTGGTGCTGTTCGACGGATTGCGCCCCGAGCCGCCGACCTGGGCGGCGATGGGGCTGGTCATGGCCGGCGTCTGGCTGGTGGCCCGCAGCGCCACCGGCGGCGGCCGGCACCCCGCCTCGACCGTGGCCATCGGTCTGTCGGTGGCGGCCGGACTCTTGTTCGGCATGACCCTGGTGGCGGGGCTACATGCCACCCAGGCGCACGGACAGGCCCCGGCCCTGTGGCTGGCCCGCGCCATCGGCGTTCTGCTGCTGCTGCCCCTGGTCCTGCGCCGGCGGCCCCGCCCGTTGCCGCCGCCCCGCTGGCTGGCGGTGGCCGCCGGTCAGGGCGCCCTCGACACCCTGGCCTTCGTCGCCGTCCTGACCGTCCGCGGCGAGGCCGACGCCGCCATCGCCAGCATCGTGTCGTCGACCTTCGGCATCGTCACCATCGCCCTGGCCCGCATCTTCCTGCGCGAGGCGGTGACCCGGCGGCAATGGGCCGGCATCGCCCTGACGTTCGGCGGCATCGCCCTGCTGGCGGCCCTGGACTGATACGGAACCCGAATGATTCATTCGGGTTCCCAAGCCCTCGCCGGGCGGCCGCACACGCGGCCTTGGCCGCGCCCAATGGGCGCTGGATACGAAGCCCGAATGAATCATCCGGGCTTCGTATTAAGAACGGCCGGTCAGCCGTCCCCCAGGGTCATGGCCATCCGCACCGCGCCCCAATGCTGGGACCGGACCGAAATCGGCGCGTCGATTTCCTTCAGCAGCACATAGCTGCCGCCGCCCATGTTGCGGGCATAGGTCTGGGCCAGATACGGCTTGAGATTACGGGCCGCCAGGATGCCGGTGCGGTCGTCGAACACCCGGCGATTGCGCGAATGGGCCGCGTTCCAGATCGGATCTCCGGGACGCTGCGGCTGCGAATATTTGGCGTTGTGGGCCGCGATATAGCCGGCGCGGTCGGTGACGCAGCACATCACGATGCGGGGATCGCGGCCGGGGACCGGCTCGGTGAACTGGGGAATCAGCTTTTCCGCCAGCAGGGTGTGCTTGGCCATGACCTGCAGCGGGTCGGTGCCGGGGATGGCCTCGTACTCGGTGTCGAACAGGTCCTGCTCGCTGATCTGCCCGCTGCGCACCGCCTCTTCCAGCACGCGCTGCACCTGTGCGGCAACGGACTGGATCATCTCGATGAAGGGCCTGTCCAGGGACTGGACGGCTTCGATACGTTCCCGCAGGGCTGCTTTCTGGGCGCTTTTCATATTGTCGAAGCGGACATGCAGCCCCATCACGCTTTCGGACAGCAGGCGGGCGTCGAGGCGGCCAACCCCTTCCAGTTCCACGGTTCCGGCGGTGACCTTGGGGATCTCGGCCGCCCCGATGACCAGCAGGGCACCATGCAGGGACAGGTCGCCGGTGTAGCCGTCGAAATCGCTGCCGTCGAAGTGGCCCGAGAACTTCAACGCCACCGGCACGCGGCCGTCATGGCGGCGGTCGCCGCCATAGGACGAGCGCAAGATGACGTGCAGGCGCCGTTGCAAGGCTTCGATGTCATGGTTGACCATCGCCGACAGGGTGCTGACCCGTCCGGCGGTCGAGCCCGTGGCCTGGACCCCGGCCATCATCGACTGCACCTTTTCCGCCACCATGCGGGTATGGTCGGCGGCCTGGACGGCGCTGGACATGATCTCGGCGGTGGCGGCGCGCTGTTCGTCGGCGGCACGGGCCACTTCGCCTGCGATGCTGTCGATCTCGCGGATGGTGGTGGCGACGGCGCCGACGGTTTCGACGGTATCGCTGGTGGTGCGGCCGATATCCTCGGCCTGGGCGCTGACGGTGGCGATGCCTTCTTCGGTCTGCCGGGCCAGGCCCTTGACCTCGTCGGCGACGACGGCGAAGCCCTTGCCGGCCTCGCCGGCGCGGGCCGCCTCGATGGTGGCGTTCAGCGCCAGCATGCGGGTCTGTCCGGCGATGTTCTGGATCATGCCGACGACGGTCCCGATGCGGGCCGAAGCCTCGGTCAGGCCGCCGACGCGCTCGCTGGCGACGTCGACCCGCTCGCGGGCGGTTTCGGCCAGCCGCGAACTGTTGCCGACCTGGGCGGAAATCTCGCGGCTGGACGCCTCCAGTTCCTCGGTGGCGCTGGCCACGGTCTGCACGTTGCCGGCTGTGGTCTCGACCGAATCGGCGACTTCCCGCGCCATCACCATCAGGTTCTCGGCGACCTGCCCCAGGCGGGCGGCCCCTTCCGACAGCCGGCCGGCCTGGGTGGAGATATCGGTGACGGTCTCCTGGACCTCGCCCTCCAGCACTTCGGCCAGGGTCAGCATCTCGCTTTTCAGCATTTCCTCGGCCCGCACGGCGCTTTCCCGCCGTTCCTCGGCGTTGAAGGCGATATGGGCGCGCATGGTGCGCAGCATGGCGTTGGTGCGGGCGAAGTCGGGAATCGGCTCGCTGGGGATCTGGTGCAGCAGGTCGCCGCGGGCGATGGCGACGAAATGCCCCTCGATGCGTTCCAGGGGCCGGTGCATGGCCCGGAACACCGAACGCGACAGAACCAAGGCCCCCGACAGGGTCAGCAGCAGCAGCAGGATGGTGCCCACGGTATGCTGCCCCAGATCGCTCCGCGATTCGGCCACCGCTTCGGCGGCCCGGCGTTCCTGCAGGTCGATCAGCTGTCCCAGCAGGGCCAGGGTCTGGTCGGTCCCCGGCGCGACGGCATCGGCCCACAGCCGTCCCAGCTGCCCGGCATCGCCGGCCGCCGCCGCGGCGGCGAAGCCCATTTCATCCAGTCCCTTGCGCATGCCGGACAGGCGGTCGGCCAGGGCCCGTTCCTCGGCGGTCGGGGGAACGGCGGCATAATTGGCCCAGGCCTTGTCGGCAGCGGCGATGTTGGCGCGGATCGCCTGCACCGCCGCGGCGCTGCCGGGATTGTGCCGCAGTTCCATCACCTGCCGCGCGCTGTCTTGGACCAGCATCCGCACCTGGCTCAGCCGGGCCATCGATCCCACCTGGCCGCTGCGCATCGCATCGAGGGCTTCGTTGGAATCCTCCATGCCGATCAGGCCGATCAGGCCGGCAATGGTGGAAAAGGTCAGCATGACCAGGGCCATGCCGGCGATCCGCCCCTTCAGGCTGCGGGTGAAATGGCGGAAGCGGCCGGCGGCGGACGTCGACAGCACCTCGCCTTCCGACAGCACGATGTCGCCGGCCCGGCCCTCCCGGATGGCGGCATACAGGGTTTCGGCCGCCTGGACCTGATCGCGGCTGGGCTTCGTGCGGACCGAAATGAACCCGCTGACCTCGCCGTTCTCGACGATGGGGGTGACATTGGCCCGCACCCAGTAATGCTCGCCGGATTTGGCGCGGTTCTTGACGATGCCTTCCCACGGCCGCCCGGCCTTGACCGTCTTCCACAGATCGGCAAAAGCCAGGGCCGGCATGTGCGGATGGCGCACCAGATTGTGGGGCTGGCCCATCAGCTCGGCTTCGGAAAAGCCGCTGACTTCGATGAAGGCCTTGTTGACGAAGGTTATCCGCCCCGCCAGATCGGTCTTCGACACCAACAGAACGTCATCGGGAAGTTCTATTTCCGTATTGGTGATCGAACCGTTATCGCGCATGGTCGTCCTCGTCCCCGGCGCCGCATGTTGCGTTGCGGCCATTAGCTGGCGATGCTAGGGGAAACACCGTCTCCGGGAAACCAAAAATGCCGGGTATGTACGCGTTTCCCGAGGCGTGTTTTTATCCGTTCGCAGGCTATTTAAGATTAGAATAAGATAATACGATATTTATCACTACAAAGTGGCATATTCTCATTAAAATATCTTGCATTAAGGGTTTTACTGCACCCAACGGAAACTTTAGCATGAAGATAAGATTCCAGGTCAGCATCATCTCGGCCATTTTCCTGATCATCGCCGTGATGACGGGAGCGACGATGACCAGCGTCTATCTGGCAAGCTCGCACGCCGCCGACGACACCGCCGCCACCCTGTTCGGCGAGATGGCCCGGCGGACGTCCGAGCAGGTCGACCGCCAGATCGGCGAGACCCTGCGGCTGGCATCCCTGGGAGCGGCCCGGCCCGTCGGCAGGTCGGTTACCGCCGACGGCATGAACAGCCCGGCCCTGTCCTTCCTGATGCAGGCGCTGGACGACAATGCATCGCTTTATTCCCTGTATTTCGGCTTCACCGACGGCAGCTTCCTGCAGGTGATCAAGACGCGGGGCGACCGGCGCATCATCGACGCGCACAAGGCGCCGGCCCAGACCGCCTGGATCGTCCGCGCCATCTCGGGCACCGGCAATGCCCGCAGGCAGGCATGGACCTTCCTGGACGGGGTCATGGCCCGCATCGGCGCATCCGTCGACGTCAGACCCGGCTACGATCCGCGGGCGCGGCCGTGGTTCATCGAGGCGCAAACCGGAGATGCCGCCTCGCTGTCGGCGCCTTACCTGTTCAATTCGCTGAAGGAGCCGGGCATCACCGCCTCGCGCCGGCTGCCCGGCGATGCCGGCGTTTTCGGGGTCGACATCACCCTGGCCGGACTGAGCCGTTTCGCCGACGACCTGACGGTATCGGCACATGGCGGCGTGGTTCTGACCGATGGCATCGGCAGGATTCTGGCCGTGGCCAAGGTCCTGACCGCACAGGGCGAGGTGCCGTCCCCCCTGTCGCCGCTGGCGGATTCGTCCTCGGCGGTTCTGCGGGCCCTGGCCGTGGCGCCGGATACCGGCCCGGCCCTGCAGCGCATCGACGTCGCCGGCAGCCCCTATCTGCTGCGCCGGGATTCCTGGGGCGGCGCCGGCGAACATCGCATCACCATCGGAGTGACCGCCCCGGCCGGGGATTTTTCCGGCCACATCCGCAAGATGCAGCAGCAGGTGCTGCTGCTGGCCGCTTTGGTGATGCTGGCGGTGGCGCCGTTCGCGCTGGCCTTTTCGTCGCGCATGGCCGGAGTGGTGCGAGGATTGGCCGCCGACGCCGAACGGGTGCGCAACCTGGATTTTTCCGGCCATGCGCCGGATCGGTCCGCCATCTACGAGTTCCACCAGCTGGGGCAGGCCTTCGACCTGATGAAGACGACGCTGTCGGCCAAGACCGAAGCGTTGCGCATCGCCCAGGGCAAGCTGGCCCGCATCATCGATCTGGGCATCGCCATGTCCGCCGAACGCGACTCGGCCAAGCTGATGGACATGATTCTGCTGGGCGCCAAGGACCTGACCAATGCCGACGGAGGCACCTTGTACCTGCGCGGCGACGACGAGACCCTGCGGTTCCAGATTCTGCACAACGACACGCTGGGGGTGGCGCTGGGCGGGGCCGGGCAACCGGCACCAGCCATTCCCCCGGTACCGCTGTTCGACGGCACCGGGCAGCCGAACCGCCACAACGTGGCCAGCCATGCGGTGCACGAACAGACCACCATCGCCATCGCCGACGCCTACGACAGCACCCAGTTCGATTTTTCAGGCACGCGCGCCTTCGACCAGCGCAACGGATACCGCTCGAAATCCTTCATGACCGTGCCGCTGAAGCCGCGCGGCGGCGAGGTGATCGGCGCCCTGCAGCTGATCAACGCCCGCCCGCCCGGCTCTGACGAAATCATTCCCTTCGCCGAGGACGTCCAGCGTTTCGTCGAGGCATTGGCCGCCCAGGCCGCCACCGCCCTGTACAATCGGGAATTGCTGACCGCGCAGGAACGGCTGATGGATTCGATGA
>CAJANN010000207.1 GCA_903941095.1 uncultured Rhodospirillaceae bacterium
CTACCTGATGCCGTCCGACTGGTTCGCCCGTGACCTGGGACGGCGTTTCGGCGAGGACGGCAGTCAGCCGCTGGCCCTGGTGACCTCGGTTTCCTCTCCCGGCCGCCGTCCCATGGAAGCCATGCTGTCGGTCAGCCGGATTTTAAAGAAGTAGTACAACCGGCCAATGAATTGACGGGTTGTGCTGTCGCTTCCGCCCATGAAACACGCCGCAGGGCTGCTACGCCTTGTATCCGCAGTGACTCTGTTCCTCACCCCGCTGGGATCAAAGGGCCTAACATTACAGTTGCTATCTCCTGCGACATCTGAATCAATGGGCGACCATGATTCGGAGGTCATGGGCCATGTCAGGTGCATCGATTGAAGCGACGTTGGAGCTTTGGGCATCTTCGTTGCGGGACGTGAAGGCGCGGATGCGTCCGCTTTTTGGCCAAGAACGGGTTGCGGCATCGGCGAACGCGTTTCTTGATGGTTTGCTGGGCGAAGAGCGCCGTAAGACGGGCTGGATGCGGGCGGAGGCGGCTGGCGATCCGGGGCCATGGCGGCAACAGGCCATATTGGGACGCGGGCGTTGGGACGCCGATGATTTGCGCGATATTGTCCGCAGCTACGCCCTCGAAACGCTGGCCGATGCCGACGCCGTCCTGGTGATCGACGAGACCGGTTTTCTCAAGCAAGGCAAGGCATCGTGCGGGGTTGGACGGCAATATACCGGGTCGGCGGGCAAGATCACCAACTGCCAGATCGGCGTGTTCGCCTCCTATGTATCGCGCCACGGCCATGCCTTCATCGACCGGGCGCTTTATCTGCCCAAGAGCTGGACGGACGATCCGGCCCGTATGGCGGCTGTGGCCGTACCCGCTGAAACCGCCTTCGCGACCAAGCCGGCCCTGGCGCGCGCCATGATCGACCGAGCCATCGCCACCGGAGTGCCCTTTGCCTGGGTGGCGGCCGACAGCGTCTACGGCGTCGGGGCGCTCGAAATCGCTCTGCGAAGTGCGGGCAAAGGCTATGTTCTGGGCGTAACGTCTCAACACGCCGTCGCCTCCTGGGGCAAGGAGCGGCTCGTTGCCGGAACCGCCGGCGGCGTGGTGCAAGACCTATCCCCGTCCGACTGGACACGCCTGTCGGCAGGCGAGGGCGCCAAGGGCGCCCGCCTCCACGATTGGGCCTATCTCGAATTGGCTGATCTTGACGCCGCCGACTATGACGCTGCCCGCGCCGGGGTGTGGACACGCGGATTGCTGATCCGCCGCAACATCGCCGATGGCGATCTCGCCTTCTTCTCCACCTGGTGCCCGGCGGGCACCCCCGTCCAAACCCTGGTGCGCGTCGAAGGTCATCGCTGGGCCATCGAGGACAGCTTCGAGGCCGCCAAAAACGAACTCGGTCTCGACCATAACGAGACCAGATCATGGCACGGATGGCACTGCCATGTGTCCCTCGTCATGCTCGCCTTCGCGATGATGGCCAGCATCCGCTACCGTGCCAACGCCGCCACTCCCCCAAAAATCCAGATGCGGATGCCGCGAAGCAACCGCCGCTGATCCGCTGGTCCATTCAGGAAATCCGCCGCATTGCCAGCAGACTCGAGCGGGCAAGGGTCATGCCGGCCCACATCATCGCATGGTCCCTATGGAGACGAGCGCATCAAGCGGTTGCTCGACGATGCCATTTGCGTGATGGCGTCGCCGGAGGCTTGGCATGAAGGGACCGGCAGGGTTCTACCCCCTGTGGACAAGTCTGTTGACAAATTCCCCGCCGGGCCGCGTCCGCCCTGTGGAGAAGGGGGATAAGCCCATTCAAGCCAACCGAATCAACGACTTGGCTTGTGGAAACAAAATAAGAACACGCTCTTGACGGTCATTGCTGCCGGGGCCTAGAATTCGCCGTCGAAGCTGGCCGGGGGCGGCGGCATGACGGGCGGAGGACGGGTGATGACGCAGGTGGCTTCCATTTCTCAGCAGATCTGGGACATGAAGTACCGTCTGAAGGGGGCCGACGGGCGCCCTGTGGACAAGACCATCGAGGAATCCTGGCGCCGCGTCGCCCGGACCCTGGCCGAGCCCGAGGCCGATGCTCCGCTGTGGGAAGAGCGTTTCTACGCCGCCATGAGCAACTTTCAGTTCCTGCCGGCCGGGCGCATCCTGTCCGGGGCCGGCACCGACCGCCGCGTCACCCTGTTCAATTGCTTCGTCATGGGCGACATCCCCGACGACATGGCCGGCATCTTCGAGCACCTGAAGGAAGCCGCGCTGACCATGCAGCAGGGCGGCGGCATCGGCTACGATTTCTCGACGCTGCGGCCCAAGGGGGCGCCGGTCAAGGGCGTCGGCGCCGACGCCTCGGGACCGCTGTCCTTCATGGATGTCTGGGACGCCATGTGCCGCACCATCATGAGCGCCGGGTCGCGCCGCGGCGCCATGATGGCCACCATGCGCTGCGACCATCCCGACATCGAGGCCTTCATCGAGGCCAAGCGCGAGCCGGGGCGGCTGCGGATGTTCAATCTGTCGGTCCTGGTCACCGACGCCTTCATGGCGGCGGTCAAGCAGGACCAGTCGTGGGAGCTGACCTTCAACGGCACCGTCTACCGCTCGCTGCCGGCCCGGCAGCTGTGGGACAAGATCATGCGGGCCACCTATTCCTACGCCGAGCCCGGGGTGATCTTCATCGACCGCATCAACCGGCTGAACAACCTGTGGTATTGTGAGGAGATTCACGCTACCAATCCGTGCGGCGAACAGCCGCTGCCGGCCTACGGCGTCTGCCTGCTGGGGTCGATCAACCTGGCCCGGCTGGTGGACCATCCGTTCGAGGACGGCGCCCGCCTGGACCCCGAGCGGCTGAAGGGCATCGTGCGGATAGCGGTGCGCATGATGGACAACGTCATCGACGTGTCGCGCTTTCCGCTGCCGCAGCACGAGGCCGAGGCCAAGGCCAAGCGGCGGATCGGGCTGGGCGTCACCGGCCTGGCCGACGCGCTGATCCTGTGCGGGGCCCGCTATGGCGGCAAGGAGGCCATCCGTCTGACCGAGCAATGGATGTCGGCGATCCGCCGCGAGGCCTATCTGGCATCGGCCGAGCTGGCGGTCGAGAAGGGGGCCTTTCCGCTGTACGATCGCGAGGCCTATCTGTCCGGCGAGACGATGCGGTCGCTGGATGCCGACGTCCGGGCCGCCATCGCGGCCGGCGGCATCCGCAACGCCCTGCTGACCTCGATCGCTCCGACCGGCACCATCTCGCTGTTCGCCGACAACGTCTCGTCCGGTCTGGAGCCGGTCTTCAGCTTCTCCTACACCCGCGGCGTGCTGCAGCCCGACGGCTCGCGCCGCGAGGAAGAGGTGACCGACTACGCCTATCGTCTGTTCCGCCGTCTGCGCGGCGAGACGGCGCCGCTGCCGTCGGCCTTCGTCGACGCCCAGCGCCTGGCTCCGGCCGAGCATGTGGTGATGCAGGCGGCGGTGCAGAAATATATCGACAGCTCCATCTCGAAGACCATCAACGTGCCGGAAAGCATCGATTTCGACGCTTTCCGCGATGTCTACGAACAGGCTTACGAACTGGGCTGCAAGGGCTGCACCACCTATCGCCCCAACGACATCACCGGCTCGGTTCTGGAGGTGAAGAAGGAACCGCCCGCCGCGGTGGACGAACCGCAACTGCCGCTGGAACGGCACGCGGCCCGGCCGGAAGATTACCTTGAAGCCGGCGCCGTCATCCACCTGACCCAGCCGCTGGACCGTCCCGACGCGCTGCCCGGCTCGACCTACAAGGTGCGCTGGCCGGAAAGCGACCACGCCATGTACATCACCATCAACGACATCGTCCAGGATGGCCGCCGCCGCCCGTTCGAAGTGTTCATCAATTCCAAGAACATGGAACATTACGCCTGGACGGTGGCCCTGACCCGGATGATCTCGGCGGTGTTCCGCCGCGGCGGCGACATCGCCTTCGTGGTCGAGGAACTGAAGGCGGTGTTCGATCCGCGCGGCGGCCAGTGGGTGGCCGGCAAGTATGTGCCGTCGCTGCTGGCGGCCATCGGCGAGGTCATCGAACGGCACATGATCGCCATCGGCTTCGTCGCCGATCCCAAGGCCGCCCGCGAGCCGCCCGAGGCCCGCGACGACCGCAAGGTGGTCAATCTGGGCGAGGCCCGTCTGCGCCATTGCCCGAAATGCAACCAGCCGGCTTTGCTGCGTTCGGAAGGCTGCGACACTTGCACCTCATGCGGCTATTCCAAATGTTCTTGACAGTTTGAGATGTTGCGTTACGGCGTGGATGCTGTCGGTTTACGCATAAGTTGAGATCTACACCTCATAAGCTGAGAATTGATACGGAACCCGAATGATTCATTCGGGTTCCCAAGTCCTCGCCGGGCGGCCGCATCCGCGGCCTTGGCCGCGGCCTCAACGGGCACTGGATACGAAGCCCGAATGAATCATCCGGGCTTCGTATGACACCGCATAAAATGAAAATTGGCGGTGAAGAAAAGGGGAGCCGAAAGGCCCCTTTTTGTCTCGGGCGAGGTGGCTAAAGCGGATTTCGATCAGTTTGGCTCGTATCCGCACGATCTGAAATAGTTGGCGCATTCGGCTGGCAGGAACAGGTCGACGAGGCGTCCGATGAGGTTCCATAGGCCGGAGACGGTTCGCAAGACGTCATGGCAATGGGAAGCATGCGCCTCGCCGCAACAACCGGACCGGCAAGAGCAACGGCCAAACAGATGGGGCATCTATCTGGGAGATACGGGCTGATGTCACAATTCGTAACTTGCACATCAACCACACCTTTACCCTATATCTCCACTGTCGCGCTCACATCAGCGTGATCGGCCCGTGTGCAAAGCCAACAAAGAGAAGATCGCGATGCTTGTTAAGCCCCCCATCCTGATTGTAGCCGTCACCGCCCTGGCAATGGGGCTGACCGGGCCGGCAAGGGCCCAGGATGCCCCTCCGGCCGTATCAGCACCCAACATAAAGATCGACGCGACCGCTGGCGCCCTGAGCGGCGGCCCTGCCGTGCTGACCGGCTTCACCGGGACAGCCCCTTTGGGGCATAGCCTGGGTGTTCAGTTGGATGGTGCGCTGGGCAGCGCCGACGACGACATGCGTGGCGGCTTTGCCGGACACCTGTTCTATCGTGATCCGCGCTCGTTCCTGTTGGGCGCCACTGCGATGTGGTCGAGCATTGCCGGACCGCACGAGGATTCCCGCTCCGAAGTGCGTCGTGCCGGTCTCGAGGCCGAATTCTATTTCACCGACGTCTCGGTACTGCCGACCTTCGGCGCACAGAACTCAAATGGCGACACCACGGGCTATGGATCGCTGGCAGGCATCTACTATCCGTCTCCCTATCTGGCGCTGGCCGCCAGTGTCAGCGGGGCCGGCAACGCCCGTGCGCTGCAACTCGGCTTCGAGTACCAGTTGATTGAAGATACCCCCTTTTCCCTGATCGGAGACGCCGGCGTGGACAACAAGAGCACGCCGTTCTTCCTGGCCGGCATACGCTATTCATTCGGAGCACCGTCAAAGACGATCAAGGATCGTGACCGTCTGGATGATCCCGCCAATATCGTACGCTACATGAACACCGTCAGTTCATCCGCCGTCACCGCATCACCGGCACACACCACCAAGCCGACCACGACGACGACCCCACCGGTGTTCTGACGCAGATGGAGGTAACGTAATGCCGCACGGCCGCCCGATGGGCAGCCGTTTCGTCGCGCGGACTGGGGAGGTGGCCAGTAATACCGGCCGACACTCGATGTGGCTCGACATGTGTTCCGCAGATCGGCGCGGCATGATTCACTGGCTTCACCCGATGCAGGGGGGGGCTATGTCGGGTCGTCTCGATATATCGGAACATCTGTCGGCGTCGGAGCTTCGGGAGCGGACTTGCCCGGCAAGAGTGGGGAGCGTTTTTCCGTTTATGCGGCTTCGGCCTCGAACCGGCTTGGGCTTTTGTATCCCAGGGCGGAATGTCGCCTGGCAGGCTTATAGAAGCCGTCGATATATCGGCCAATTGCGATGGCGGCTTGGCAGCGTGATTGCCAGATGGTTCGCCGGATCATCTCAGATTTGATGGTCTCGACCACAGTTTCGACCATGATGTTGTCGTAGCAATTGCCCTTGCCGCTCGTGGAGGCGACGACCTTGTGGTCGGCCGGGAGCTTGCGGTAGGCGTCCGAGCAATATTGGCTGCCGCGATCGGAATGGTGGATGATGCCCGCCGCCGGTTGCCGCACGGCCAAGGTGTGTTTCAAGGCGGTGAGCGCCAGATCCTTCTTCATGCGGTCGCTGGTGGGGGTGATGAACCGCGATGCCGGTCATATGCGCGGCTCGCGGCCGTTTCTGTTCTTCAATTTGAAGGCGGGGCACGGTCTGGCGGAGATTAGCGCCTTCATCCTGAAAACGGGTGGATTTGTAATTCCATCCTGAGCCGTTTCCCGATGGCGGGTGCGGCTATTTAGCCATCAATATAGTTTCTCGGCCCGTATCGTCCTCCTGCGGCTGGATCAGCTCGCGGTGAAAGCGGATCAGATCGTCGCAGCTTGGCGGTGTTTTGGTTTCACCCGCATGGCTGCGTACCCGCGCCAACATTCGCCGGGCCTGATCTGGCGTCACGGTCAGTCCGGCCTCGAGGCAGACGTGCAGTACCGATGTCAGGCCGGAATGCTTGCCCAGCACCACGCGGTGTCTGCGCCCCAGTTCCTGTGGATCGATGGCCTCGTAGGAGCGGCGGTCGCGCAGCAGACCGTTGACGTGAATGCCTGATTCATGGGTGAAGATCGCATCGCCAACGATGCTCTTGTTGGCGGGCACGGGCCGGCCGGAGGCATCGGCGACCAACTGCGAAATGGCGGCCAAGGCGGTCTTGCGGATGCCGGTATCCCAGCCGTACAGATGCCCGGCAGCCACCACCACCTCTTCCAGGGGCGCATTGCCGGCTCGTTCGCCCAGGCCGTTGACCGTGGTGCTGACATGGGTGGCGCCCCCCCGCAGCGCAGCCAGAGAATTGGCCGTCGCCAGTCCCAGGTCGTTGTGGGCGTGGATTTCCAGTTCGATATCGCAGGAAGCCCGCAGCGCGACGAAGATATCGTAGGTATCGAACGGATCCATGATCCCCAGGGTGTCGGCGAAGCGAAACCGTCGGGCCCCGGTCTTCTGGCAGGTTTCGATGACCTGCTTCAGGAAGTCGGGATCGGCCCTTGAGCTGTCCTCGCCGCCAACCAAGACGGTGAACCCCATGTCGGCAGCCTTGGAAACCGTGTCGCGGATGTGAGCCAGCGCCCAGGCGCGGTTGCGCCCCAGCTTGGCCATTAGCTGCAGGTCCGAAACCGGCACCGACAGGTTGACGATCGACACTCCACACGCCCGGGCCGCTTCCAGGTCGGTATCGTGCATGCGGCACCAGGCGATAAGGCGGGCCGACAGGCCGGCATCAACCAAGGTGCGGATCGAGGTGATCTCGTCCCCGCCCATAGCCGGAATGCCGACCTCCATTTCGGGTACGCCAGACAGGTCCAGTGCACGGGCGATGGCCAACTTCTCGGACAGTGTGAAAGCGACACCAGCCGTCTGCTCGCCGTCTCTCAGCGTTGTGTCGTTGACGGTCGGCGTGCCCATGCCGGTCACTCGCGCCGGTTGGCACATGAGCACCCCGCGGCCAGGACAGGAGTGTCGAACTGGAAGCCGGGTCCGTCGCTTCCTTCGACATAATCGATCGTGACCCCAGTCAGCCACATGGCTGAGGATGGAGCGATAAGCACCTGCAATGGGCCGAAATAAAGGACCTCGTCCTCATCGGACGCTTTGTCCTGAAGGTTCATGTCGTACCGGATCCCCGCGCAGGAACCGGCATTGACGGAAATACGAAGGGCCAGGGCTTCCTCGATGCACAGGCCCGACAGGACGGACACGGCTTTGTCGGTGATGGTCAGCATGGCGGGTCTCCTTGACGGAAACTGGGGGGCTGATCCGGTATCAAGCAAGGGCGGTGCCAAACAGAAGAAGCGCGAAAATCCGCGCTTCTTCTGTTTGGGAATGCGACAATGTCGGGAATCCGACAGGGCGGTGTCAGGCGATCCGGGCCAGCAGGCTGACGCCGTCCTCGGTCCCGAAACAGACCGCGACGTCCGAGCAGGCGGCGCAGACCGGGCTTTTGCAGATCAGCACGCCCTCGCGCTGGCACAGTTCGCGATAGAAGAACTTCTTCCATTTCATGTCGCGGCTGTTGGCCCGGGCCAAAGGCCCGAAGGCGGTGGCCATCAGGCGCGACAGGTCCGAACGGTCCACCAGCCCCAGATCCTGCCACAGATGGTTGGGCCGCAGACTGCGACGGGCGACGATGTGGGCGAACCAGCGGCCCTGCGGGCCGGGCAGGCTGCAATGGTCGAGCAGCAGGCCGCGCAGGTCGGGTTCCTCGATGCTCTCGGGGGTATCGCCGCCGCCGCCGTGATCGAAGAACCGGGCCAGGTGGGCCGAGGCATGCGGGAAATGGTCCAGCAACAGGCAGGTCAGGTCGTTGGCCGACAGGCCCAGGCGGCGATCCAGCCCGTCCTCGCCTTCTGAGGCGGCCAGGGCGAGAGGGCCGGCCAGCAGATGGCGGGCGAAGTCGCTGTGGCGATCCTTGCCGGCCATCAGCACGCGATAGAGGGTGGCGGCGTCCATCGATCGCGCTCCCTTTCCCGTCAGGCGGCCTGAACCGAGTGCTTCTGGGCGTTGGTGCCGCACACCGTCCCACACGACGAGCATCCGATGCACGCCCCGCCCTTGTCGATGGTCATCACCTTGCGCTCGACCTCGGCGTCGTCGTCGAACGGATCGCACCATTCGCCGTTCTCATCGATGCCCATCAGCTTCAGGACACCTTGGGTACAGACCTTGAAGCAGCGTCCGCAACCGATGCACAATTCCTTGTCGATGCCGTCCAGATATTGCGGAACCCAGGGTGTGCCATCGCGGGTGGTGAAGGTCACGGTGCTCATCCTCTTTCTCCCTGTTGGTCAAGCGTCGGCGACGGCCGGAAACGCCTCGATCGAGGCGGCCCCTTCGACGACCAGCTTTTCGGCTTTTTCGACAAGTTGCGCCAACGTCCCGAACCCGAACCGATGCAGTTCGCGAACGTGGGCCTTGACCGCCACCAGCCGTCCTGCGATCAGCAATACCCGGCCCCAGCCTTCGTGGTGGATGTTCATCATCGGCACCACGGCACGGCCGGTGCGCCGTTCCAGCTCGATGGCGACGGCGCCGTAGAACGTCTCGACCCGGGCCAGAATGTCGGGGTCTGGGTCACCGAACATCGGCAACTCGCGCTTTTGCACCTTGGTGACGACGAAGGGGGCCAGCAGTTCCTCGTCGGGTTCGGCGTCGTAGGCGCCGGAACGGTCCTCGGCGCGGATCAGGCGCAGCAGGTTCTGAATGATCGGATGGGAAATGGTCTCGGTGTCCATGTCTATCAGTCTCCGTCATCGATGAAACGTTCGTCGCCACCTTCCGGATCCTTCAGGGCGCGGCGCAGCCAGGGCGGTGGATTGGTTCTCAGCATGGTCTGCACCCGGTCGATGATTGCGGCGATCGGCTCGTCGGTCGACAGCTTGACGGGGTGAACCTTGGCGCGCACGACGCGCGCGGCCGCCGGGCCGCCGATGGCGCGCACGAACAGCAGCGAGGTGCCGCCCAGTGCATCGATCTTGCTGGCCAGACGGTCCTCGCCCTCGTCGTGGTTGCCGTCCTCCTGGCTGACGGTGCCGAATTGCACCACTTCCAGGAAGGCAGAGGTGTCGGGGCCGACATCGTAGAACAGGAAGGTCCTGGCGCTGGCGAAATGGGCGTCGACACGGGTGCGGTCGTGGGTGGCGAAGGCTAAGCGCATGGAAGCTCCTTTCACGGGGCGATGGGTGGGGACATCAACCAGCCGCAGGCGCCGCAGCATCGGCGTCCTCCATCGGATGAGGGGCGCCGTGGCCGGGACCGGGATGGTCGATCAGGACGTTCGCCAGTTGGAAGATCAGATCGCGGGTGCCGCGGTAGCCGATGGTCACCCGGTGCGCGCCGCCCAGGCGGTCATAGACCGGGAATCCGGCGCGGAAGTGGGGAATGCCCTGGTTTCGGCAGGTTGATCGGGCATTGGTGTTGGAAATCACCAGATCGACGCCGCCGGCTTCCAGGATCTGGTCCTCGAGGTCGTTGAAATCGCCGACGATCACCCGCTCGCACGGCATGTCGGCCAGGAACGGCTGAGGCATGGTGGTGACGGCCGCCGCCAGTTCACCGCCCATGTCGGCCAGCAGCTTGCCCCAACTCCAAAGAAAATCGGGTTCGCCGGCTACCGCGAAGGAGCGATCGCCGAAATAGAAGTGACCGTCCAGCATGGCATCGACCAGCTGGCTGCGTTGACGCCGCAGCTTGGCCGGCACCGGCTTGCCGGCGGCGGTCGACAGGCACACCATCAGGCGATCGACCGCTTCCAGGCCGGTCAGGCGGTCGAACAACTGATAGGGCACGCCGGTGCGGGCCTGAAGCGCCTCGGCTGCCCAGCGCATATGGTCACCGATGGCGATGGTCAGGCGGGCCTTCCCCATGTTCCGCGCCTGCTCGATCGTGGCGCCGCCCAGGGTGGTGGGGATGAACTGGTCGGGAACATGGCCGTCGACCGAGCCCGACAGGTCGGGCAGCACCACCGGCTTCAGACCGAACATCTCGACAATGTCGCACAGATGTTCGAGATCGCCAGGTGTCAGATGGATGCCGGGCAGGATGTTGATGCGGCCGCCATCCGGGGCCGACCCCGAGCCCACCTCGACAAGAGAGTTGATCAGAGCGCAGACCGCCTTGCTCCAGCCCGTTTCCAGCGAGCCGTCGAATTCCGGTGCCGACACCGCCACCACCTTGGTGTTGGCCAGTTCGGGATTGCGGGCCTGAATCAGCTTCAGATCGCCTTCCATATCCTCGCCGCGGGTTTCGGTCAGTGCCGTCGAGATCAGGCCGATCACCTTGGGCCTGGTGCGTTTGGCGATGTTGACCAGCGCCTGCTCGACATGGTCCATGCCGCCCAGGATGGTGGAGATCTCGTTCATCGCCGTGGTCTGCAGCGGGATCGCCTCACGGAAGTGACGCACCAGC
>CAJANN010000208.1 GCA_903941095.1 uncultured Rhodospirillaceae bacterium
GGCCGAAATCTGGGGGCTGCGCCCCGATGGCTCGAACCCCTGCCGCCACGTCAAGAAGTACCCGGAGAAGAAGCGGGAGCGTTACCTGTCCAAGCAGGAGCTGGCCAAACTCGGCGAGGTGCTGCGCCAGTGCGAACTGACCGGGATAGAAAGCCAGTCGGCCATCAGCGCCATCCGCCTGCTGATTTTCACCGGCTGTCGGTTGGGCGAGATCATGACGCTGAAGTGGGATTTCGTCGATCTGGAGAACGCAGCCCTGCACTTGCCCGATTCGAAGACCGGAGCGAAGACCGTCCACATCGGTGCACCGGCGGTGGACGCCCTGTCCAAGATCGACCGGCTGCCCGATAACCCCTGGGTCATCACCGGCACCCTGCCCGGCGCCCGCCTCACCGATCTTCAGCCGCCGTGGCAGCGCATCCGCAAGCGGGCCGGGATCGAGGACGTACGCATCCACGATCTGCGCCACACCTTCGCCTCCGTCGCTGTGGTGAATGGCCAGGGACTGCCGATGATCGGCAAGTTGCTGGGGCATTCCCAGGTGCAGACCACCGCCCGCTATGCCCACCTCGCAGCCGATCCAGTCAAGATGGCGGCTAACACGGTTGCCGGGGAAATCGCCCAAATGCTTGGGATCAAGGCGGCGTAACTGGAGGGAAGGTGCACCCCTGCCTAACCTTCTATTGTTGGAAATCAATGAGATGCGGCGCCTTCTATGGCCGATTTTAGCGCCGTTTCCAGCAGGTCAAGGTCGTCTTGAACCACATCCCAAATGCGCCGGGTGTTCGTGCGGAAATATTCATGCGTGGGTTTCAAATTCCCCAGTGACGCCAACCGCATTCTCTGCGACCTCAAGGAGTGGCTGGCAAAGTTTGCTCTCTCGAAGATTGCCGCGGTGTCCATGCTGCCAACGACCGATGCTCCAGCCTCGTGTACTTATGACACAGTGGGACTAAGCGCCAAATAGCACATTCATCATTCGGAATACGGCGCCCTGGCGGTCATGGCGATGCCAGCAGCGATCAGGATCATGCCGCCGATATCCGTGGTCGACGGTACTTCCCCTAAGATCAAGGCAGAGAAGATTATGCCCCCCGCCGGAACACAGAGCAGGGCGAGCGAGACGGTCATGGCGGAGAACTGGCGATTGATGGTGACAGAGGCCCAGAACGCGAAGGCGGTACCAAGAACGCCGTTGTAGAGAAGGGTCCAGGCCATTCCCACGCTGCCATCTGGCCGGGGCGGGCCCTCCATGACAATGGCAAGTCCGGTTATCGGGATCACCGCCGCCAGCATCTGCCAAACCAGCAGATCCAACGGAGAGGCACGCCAGCGATGTGCCCGGACATGCAGGATCGCCACCGCCCATGCCAACGCCGCCAGCAGCAGCATAGCATTGGCGGCGATCACGCCATCGCTGCTCCAATCGAGGCCTTGGGGATTTAACAGCACGGTGATTCCCGCCAGCCCAAGAATTAGGCCGATTAGCCGATGCCTGTTCACTCTCTCCCCCAGGAACAGCGTGGCGCCGGGGGCGACCCATAACGGCGTGGTATAAGCCAGGATGCCGCAACGTCCCGCTGGAACCACCTGCAAAGCCAAGTGGGCCAAGGCCATGAAGGCACCCATGCTGAGAAGCCCTACGGACAGGATCACCGGCAAATCCGCGCGTGACGGCAACCGAAGCTTTCCCTTGCAAGCCAGGACAACCAGGACGACCAGAATGCCGAGGCCTAGACGGCCCGAGGCGAACCACAAGGGCTGGATGTGCCTGAGACCCAGTTTCATGATGGGCCAGTTGGCACCCCAGACAAAGACCAAGGCGGCCAGGAGCGCCCAGGCCCGCCGGTTCAATCCCCGGCTCCGGCGGAAACCACTTCTTCCGCCGCCAGTGCCCGCATGCCGGCGGCGACAAAGGACAGTAGGTGGCGCGAGACCAGATCCAGATCGTTGCCGTTTACGCGCCCGTCGGACAGGCCCTCGACCCGGCCGGTCTGTGCCAGGGACAGCATCATGGTTCCCAGCATGAAGGAGAACGCCAGGACCACCCTCTCCTCCGACACTGTGGGCATGATAGCTTGAAAGGCGGCGATGAACCGCTTGGCCACTGGGTTGAACATTTCCAATGCTGCCACCGCCAGTGGATGGGCCGCATTGGCACTTTGCGCCACCAGCCGGGCATAGGATCTCGATTCGTTGTTCCGATTCAAGTCGAACATCGGTCGGATAAACGCCTCGATCAGGGACTCTACGGTCGGACCACCGGGCTGACGATGGCAATGATCCAGCAGAAGCAGACGCTCGGTCGCCAGGGCATCGGCACGGCGGGCGAACACAGCTTCCCACAGACCCTGCTTCGAGCCGAAGTGGTAGCTGATGATGGATTTCTGGAGGCTGGCGGCCATGGTGATATCACTGATGGACACGCCGTCATAACCATGCTCGGAGAACAAGAGTTCCGCCACGTCCATGATTTTGGTTCGCGTTGCCTTGGTGCTCATCGCTCCTCCCAACTCTCTTCTATCAGTCCCCGGCACGTGGAACAACAAGAGATAGAACGATCGTTCTATCTCTTGTTGACCGAACGTTCGTTCTATTTTATAGTCCCGGCATTCCTTCCACGGGACCAAAGAGCAACTCCGATGTCACATTCTTACGAACACCTGCTGATCGAACGGCATGGCCGCATCGGTCTGATCACCCTTAATCGCCCCAAGGCCATGAACGCCCTGTGCGACGCTCTGACGCGGGAAATGACCGCCGTGCTGGACGCGTTCGAGACGGATGAGGGCATCGGCGCCATTATTCTGACCGGGTCGGATCGGGCCTTCGCCGCCGGGGCCGATATCAAGGAGATGAAGGACAAGACCTTCGCCGACTGCTACCGCGAGGACTTCATTACCGCAACCTGGGAACGGGTGCCGAGATGTCGCAAGCCGGTTATCGCCGCAGTGGCGGGTTATGCCCTGGGCGGCGGCTGCGAGCTGGCCATGATGTGCGACATGATCATTGCCGCTGAGACCGCCAAGTTCGGCCAGCCTGAGATCACCCTGGGCGTCCTGCCCGGTGCCGGTGGCACCCAGCGTCTGACCCGCATTGTCGGCAAGCCTCTGGCCATGGACATGTGCCTGACCGGCCGGATGATTTCCGCCGATGAGGCCCTGCGCGCCGGTCTGGTGGCCCGTGTGGTTCCCACCGATAAGCTGCGCGACGAGGCCTTGGCCATCGCCGAGAAAATTGCCGCCTTCAATCTGCCGGCGGTGATGATGACCAAGGAAGCGGTCAACCGCGCCTACGAGACAACCCTGGCCGAGGGTTTACGCTTCGAGCGTCGCATGTTCCACGCCGCCTTCTCCACGGGTGGCCAGAAAGAAGGCATGGCTGCGTTTGCCGAGAAGCGGACCCCCGATTTCAAGCACGACTGAACAGTTCTGGATCAGGAGAACTTCCCATGGAAATTTGCGCATTGGGTGAACGCCCGCCGCTCGGCGTGGTGCCAGAGAATATGCACGCCTTCACCGTCCGCCAGGATCGCTTCGGCGAGCCCAAGGACGCCTGGCGCCGCGAGATCATCGCCACCCCGAAGATCGCCCCGGACGAGGTGCTGATCTATGTGATGGCCACGGGCATCAACTACAACAATGTCTGGGCCGCCCTGGGCACACCCGTCGATGTGATCGCCGATCGTCAGAAGCTGGGCGAGCCCGAGGACTTTCATGCTGGCGGCAGCGATTGCAGCGGCATCGTCTGGGCCGTCGGGGCCAATGTCACCAATGTTCGCCCCGGTGACGAAGTGGTGGTTCACAGCGGCTGGTGGCGTCCCGATGATCCCTGGGTGCTGTCCGGCCGCGATCCCATGCTGGCGGAAAGCGCCCGCATCTGGGGCTATCAGACCAATTACGGCAGCTATTGCCAGTTCGCCCGCGCCCAGGCTCACCAGCTTCAGCCCAAGCCCCGGCATCTGACCTGGGAGGAAGCCGGCTGCTACCTGCTTTGCGCCTCCACCGCCTATCGCATGCTGATGGGCTGGTCGCCCAATGTGGTGGAACCGGGCGACTGCGTACTGGTCTGGGGCGCGGCCGGTGGCCTGGGCAGCATGGCCTTGCAGATCGCCGCGGCCGAAGGTGGACGCCCGGTGGCGGTGATCTCCGACGACAGCAAGCGCCAGTTCTGCCTGGATCACGGCGCCGTCGGCGTCATCAACCGCAATGACTTCAATCATTGGGGGCCGATGCCAGATACCAACAGCAAGGCCTATGGCGACTGGCTGAAAGGTGCGCGCGCCTTCGGCAAGGCCATCTGGGACGCCGCCGGAGCCAAGGTCAGCCCCCGCATCGTGTTCGAACATCCCGGCGAGGCCACCTTGGCCACATCGGGTTTCGTCTGCGCCACGGGCGGCATGATCGTCATCTGCGCCGGCACCACCGGCTACAACGTCACCATGGATCTGCGTTACCACTGGATGCGGCAGAAGCGCTTCCAGGGCAGCCACCTATCCAATGACGAACAGGCGGCTGCGGTCAACCAACTGGTGATCGACCGCAAGCTGGACCCCTGCCTGTCGGACGTGTTCACCTATGACCAACTGGGCCATGCGCACCAGTTGATGCGTGACAATCGCCATCCCTACGGAAACATGGCGGTCATGGTCAACGCCAGTCCGGGCGAAGGACGCAGCTAAGGTGCCGGGCGGCTCCGGCCATGCCGGGGCCGCCGTTCTTCACGCAATAGGGAAAGAACGTCATGCGCAAGCTTTACGCCTCCGCATCCGAGGCGCTCGACGGGTTGTTGTTCGACGGAATGACCATCATGGCGGGCGGTTTCGGACTGTGTGGGATCCCTGAAAATCTGATCGTGGCGCTGCGCGACAGCGGCGTGGGGAATTTGACCGTGATCAGCAACAATGCCGGGGTCGATGGCTTCGGCCTGTGGTTCCTACTGGAAGCCAAGCAGATTCGAAAGATGATCTCGTCCTATGTGGGCGAGAACAAGCTCTTTGCCCAGCAATACCTGTCTGGTGAATTGGAGCTGGAATTCAATCCCCAGGGCACCCTGGCCGAGCGTATCCGGTCCGGCGGCGCCGGAATTCCCGCCTTCTACACCAAGACCGGGGTTGGAACACTGGTGGCCGAAGGCAAGGAAATCCGTGACTTCGGCGGCGAGAGCTTCGTGATGGAGCAGGCCCTTCGCGCCGATCTTTCCATCATCAAGGCCTGGTGGGGCGATACTGAGGGCAACCTGTCCTATCGCAAGACCGCCCGCAACTTCAACCCCATGATGGCCACCGCCGGCAAGGTCACCGTGGCCGAGGTGGAGCGCCTGGTTCCGGCAGGGACCATTGACCCCGACGAGGTTCACACGCCCGGAATCTACGTTCAACGAATCCTGCACGGCGCAGCCTATCAGAAGCGGATCGAACAGCGCACCGTCAGGGCGCGGGTTTAGAAAAGGAGACGGAGCATGGCTTGGACCCGCGATCAAATGGCGGAACGCGCTGCCCGCGAACTGCGCGACGGGTATTACGTCAATCTGGGTATCGGCATTCCCACACTGGTGGCCAATTTCATTCCGGCGGGTATGGATGTCACCTTGCAAAGCGAGAACGGCATGCTCGGTATGGGGCCGTTTCCGTTCGAAGGCGAGGAAGACGCCGACCTGATCAATGCAGGCAAGCAGACCATCACCGAATTGCCCAGGACCAGCTATTTCTCCTCGGCCGATAGCTTCGCCATGATCCGGGGCGGTCATATCGACCTGTCCATCCTGGGGGCCATGCAGGTCAGCGCCAAGGGCGATCTCGCCAACTGGATGGTGCCCGGCAAGATGGTCAAAGGAATGGGCGGAGCCATGGATCTGGTGGCCGGCGTCAAGAAGGTTGTGGTGGTCATGGAGCACACCGCCAAGGACGGCGAGCACAAGATTCTAGAATGGTGCGATCTGCCCCTGACCGGGGTCGCTGTCGTCGATCTGGTCATCACCGATCTGGCGGTTTTTCGGGTCGATACGCGGGGCGGCGGTCTGACCCTGATCGAAACGGCCCCCGGCGTGGCGCTGGCCGATATCTCGGCAGGGACAGGGGCTCCGTTCGATATCCTTTTGGCCGACGGAACGGTTAGTTCCTACGCTCCGGAACACTAAGGGGTCTCCCGAGGATCGGTGTGCTACGCCCTCATGCACCGCCCCACTCTGGCCGCCGGGCTCCTTGCTATCCCGGCGGCCATTTTATTGGAGGCCGACTTCGAGAAATATCATCGCGACCAGGGCAAGACGACGAAACACCGCCTTGACCGAACGTTCGTTCTAATTTATGATAATTCTCATCATCTGGTACGTCACGAGATGGAGGCGGAGCGGGGAATGTCCAAGGCGGGAAACAAAATCATCATCAGCTGCGCGGTGACGGGGGCCATCCATACGCCGTCCATGTCGGTCGCCCTGCCTATCACCCCGGACCAGATCGCCGCCGAAAGTATCGCGGCGGCGGAGGCGGGAGCCTCGATCATACATCTCCATGCCCGCGATCCAATCAATGGCAGGCCGACTGCGGACCCCAAGGTGTTCATGGAGTTCCTGCCCCGTATCAAGCAGGCGTCGGACGCCATATTGAACATCACCACCGGCGGCGGCATGAACATGACCGTGCAGGATCGCCTGCTGGCCCCGCTTGAGGCCAAGCCGGAGATGTGCTCGCTTAATATGGGCTCCATCAATTTCGGCCTGTTCCCCATGGCTGCCAAGCCACGGCAATGGAAGCACGACTGGGAACAGCCCTATCTGTCCGGTACGGACGACTTTGTCTTTAAGAATACCTTCCGCGATATCGAGACCATCCTTCGCCGTATGGGCGATGGCTTCGGCACCCGATTCGAGTTCGAGTGCTATGACGTGGGCCATCTCTACACCCTGGCCCACTTTCTCGACCGCAAGCTGGTCCGCCCGCCCTTGTTCGTCCAGACCATCTTCGGCATCCTGGGCGGTATCGGCGCCGATAACGACAATCTGATGTTCATGAAGCAGACCGCCGACAGACTGCTGGGCGACGATTACGTCTGGTCAGTCCTGGCGGCGGGCCGCCATCAGATGTCCTTCGCGACCCAGTCCTCCCTAATGGGCGGCAATGTCCGGGTCGGGCTGGAGGACA
>CAJANN010000209.1 GCA_903941095.1 uncultured Rhodospirillaceae bacterium
CGCAACAAGATCACGGCCAACGACTATACCTTCAGCCTGTCCAACGAGCGGACGGAACAGGTCGATGTCGGCGCCCTGTTCAGGAACGGCCCGTGGAGCGGCTCCGCGTCGCTGTTCTACGCCTACACCGACGGCTATATCCTGGTGTCCAGCGCAACCGCCAAAAGCGTCGACGCCCAGCGTTTCGGCGGCGAGGGCGAACTGGCCTACCGTCTGACGCCGGCCTGGACGGTGGAAGGCACCGCCGCCTACACCTATGGCCAGAATCTCACCGATGCCGTGGCCTTGGCCCAGACGCCGCCGCTGGATACTTCGGTGGCGGTCAAGTATGACGACGGCACCTTCCTGGGCGGCCTGCATCTGCGGGCGGTGGCTTCGCAAAGCCGGGTCGACAAGGGCTGGGGCAATATCATGAGCACCGACCTCGACAAGACCGCCGGATTCGCCGTGCTGTCGGCCAATGCCGGCTGGCGGCCGGTCCAGGCTCTGACCGTGACCGGCGGCGTCGACAACATCCTGGACAAGACCTATGCCGAGCACATCAGCAAGACCGGAACCTGGGCCGGTGGCGACCTGTCGATGTACAACGACACCCTGCGGGTCAACGAACCGGGGCGGACCTTCTGGATGCGCGGGTCTTTGACCTTCTGATCCGGCCGGCCTGATCAGGTCGGGCACGGGCCGGCTTCCGCCGCGGCGGAGGCCGGCCTACCGCCTGGTCAGCAGGAACCCCATTCCGACCAGGGCGGGAACCGCCGCCACCGCGTAGGTCGCGGTGTAGCTGCCCAACAGGCCGTGCAGGGCGGCGAAGACCGGCGGTCCGACCAGGACGCCGCCATAGGTGAAGAACAGCGAGGCCCCGGTGACCCGGGGGATTTGCGCCGGGTCGGCGGCGTGGGCCAGTTCCGCCAGATATATGCCGTTCCAGCCCAATGCGGCGGCGCCGAAGGGAACCAGAACCAGCGCAACCAGGGGCGCCGGCCAGTCGGGGGTCAGCAGGCCGGTGAGCAATGCCAGGGCGGCGGTGGCCGCACCCAGGGCGATCAAGGTCCTCAGGCCGCCGAACCAGCGGTCGGCCGCGGTGCCCAGGGTGATGCGGCCGATGACGCCGGCCACCTGCAGGGCCGACAGCAGCAGGCCGGCTTCCACCAGCGACCAGTGCAGATCGCCGACCAGCATGCTGACCATGAAGGTCGACACCGACAATTGCACGGCGGCATAGGCGAATCCCGACAGCGACAGCGGCCGCAGCACGCGGTCGTGCCAGATCAGCGTCAGTCCGGCCAGCGGCCGGGCCTTCAGGCGGGCCTGGGGCTCGCGGTCGGCATCCCAGACGGTGCGGGCGGGAATCAGCAGCAGGGCCAGGATCAGGCAATAGCCCGCCACCGATGCCAGGGCGGTCTGCCAGCCATAGGCCAGGGCCAGGGCCGGGGCTGTCAGCCCGGCCAGGGTACCGCCCAGGGGCACCCCGGTCTGCTTGATGGAAAACACCAGATTGCGGTTGGCCGGGCTGGTGGAGCGGGCCAGCAGATGCGAGGCCGCCGGATTGGTCATGCCGTAGCCCAGGCCGATCAGGGCGGCGCCGGCCAGGACCAGGGCCAGATGGCCGGCGGCGGTGCACAGGGCGCCGGCGGCGACCATCAGCAGGGCGGCCTGGGTGGTGCGGGCCGCCCCCAACCGGCGGACGGCGTCGCCACCCAGCAGGGATGTCAGCATCGCCCCGCCATAGGCCAGGCTGATCCACCAGCCGATGCGCGACGCGGCGACGCCCAGGTCGCGGGCGATCTCGGGGGCGATGGCCGCCGGCGACAGCATGGCCAGCGAGACCAGGCACTGGGCGGCGGTGGTCGCCGCCAGGATGGGGACATAAGAAGGAAGCGACATGCCTCTACATGCGCCTTCCACGGCGGGCCGGTCAACGTCCGCGGATGCGGGGAAGGGTTGCGCGGCGGCGATGGCCGGCTTACCGTTCCCGCCATGAAGATCCTTGGCATCGCCGGCTGGAGCGGCAGCGGCAAGACCACTCTGATCCGGCGCCTGATCCCGCTGTTGGCGGGGCAGGGGGTCGGTGTCGCCACCTTGAAGCACTCCCACCACGATGTGCGGGTCGGCGACGCCGACAGCGCCGCCCTGCTGGCGGCCGGGGCGGGCGAGGTCCTGATCGCCGCTCCACACCGCTTCGCCCTGCTGCACGACCATCAGGGCCGTCCCGAGCCGTCCCTGGCCGATCTGACCGCCCATGTCGCCGGCTGCGACCTGCTGCTGGTCGAGGGGTTCAAGTTCTCGCCCCATCCCAAGCTGGAAGTCTGGACCCCCGAATCGGGTAAGCCACCGCTGGCGGCTGCCGATCCCACGGTCGTCGCCGTGGCCTGCGACGTTCCGCTGGAGATTTCCGGCCGGCCGGTGCTGGCGCGCAGCGATGCGGCGGCCATTTGCCGGTGGGTCCTGGACTTCACCGGACTGGCGCGGCTTCAGGACTGAGCCGTCTATTCCGCCGCCTGGGCGCGCGCGCCGGACAGATGGAAGCGCAGCGCGGCGGCGGCCTCGCCGACGGCGCGGTCGGCCGGCTCCAGCAGGGCGCTCATCTGGGCGAAGGAATGGGGCACGCCGTCATAGACCGACAAGGTGGCGGGAATTCCCGCCACGCGCAGGCGCCGGGCCAGGACGATGCTGTCGTCCTTCAGGC
This sequence comes from uncultured Rhodospirillaceae bacterium, assembly GCA_903941095.1. GTDB lineage: Bacteria > Pseudomonadota > Alphaproteobacteria > Rhodospirillales > Magnetospirillaceae > Magnetospirillum. The sequence continues at coordinate 2,687 of CAJANN010000209.1, forward strand.
AATCCAGCCCGGCGGCGACCAGCAATTGCGGCGGCAGGCCGTGCAGGTCGGCGTGCAGCGGTGCCGCCAGCGGGTTGTCGCGTTGGGCGAAATCGGCCAGATATTGCGACCAGAACCAATCGACCCGTTCGGTGGTCAGGCCGAATTCGCCGCCGCCGAAGGCCCGGTGCGACGGGGTGTCGAGGTCGGCCGAGAACATGCCGTAGAACGACAGGCCGAAATCCGGCAGGGGCCGGCGGCGGTCGCGCAGGGCCAGGGTTGCCGCCAGGGCCAGATTGGCGCCGGCGGAATCGCCGCCGACGGCCCAGCCGGCCGTCAGGAAACCGCCGTCGCCCAGCCATGCGACGGCGTCCAGCGCCTGATCCAGCTGACCGGGGAAACGGGTCTCGGGGGCCAACCCGTACCTGACGGCGGCGACGGCGATGCCGGAACGGTTCGCCAGCAGGCGCAGCAACCGCTCGTGGGTGTCGACCGAATTCAGGACGAAGCCGCCGCCGTGAAAATAGACCAGCACCGGCCCGCGCCGCCCGCCCGTGGTCGGAGTGAACAGCCGGATCGACGTGCCCAGATCGGTCCGCAGGTCGTCGGTCCGGGCGATGCCGGGCAGGGGGCTGTTCCATATCCCCTGATAGGCGATGGCCAGCCGCCGGGCTTCCGCCAGCGGCTGGCGCAGGGGGTCCGCCGGGCTGGCGCCACGGGCCACGGCGAAATCCCGAACGGCGTCGATGTGTGGGAAGGGGCTCATCCGGCGCGTCTCCTCGACATTGCGGGTGCCAGCATATTCAACACAAATATGTGCGTCAACGGATATCTAAAATATAGTAAATAAATAGATTTATCGATTGTCCGGATTGCCGTTCCGGCAGGGGCAAACGTTTGATTTTTCGGTCCGAAGCAGGCATCCTCTGGCGGCCAGACAAAGAGGGGGCCGGCGGCGGCGCGACTGCGCGTCATGCCGGTGTCGATCCGCTGGTCAAAAGCGGCAAGCGCAGGAAGGTGGGGCGTCATGGATGACACGACGAATATGCGGGGCGACGCCGATGGGAAGGCGGCGGACATGGAGATCCACCTGCCGGTGACCGTTGCCCGCACTTCCGGCGAGATGCCGCCGCTCCGGCGGGGGGCGTCGAAGCTGCCGGCGCTGGTCAACGGCCTGGCCGGTCTGGGCTCGGTCGGCTGGCTGGGATTTTGCGCGCAATACGTCAATTCCAGCATCGGCTGGGGCAATCTGGTCGCCCTGCAGCCGCAGGAACTGGGCGGCATCGTCGGCGCCGCCCTGGTGCCGCTGGCCTTCCTGTGGATGGTGCTGGCCTGGCTGGACCGCGGCCGTGCCATCCGCTTTCTGGCCGAAGACCTGTCGCAGCATCTGGCCCGCCTGACCTATCCCGCCGAAGGGGCCGAGGCCCGGGTCAAGGCCATCGCCGATTCTCTGCGTTCCCAGGCGCGTGAGCTGCATGACGCCACCGCCCGCGCCGCCGGCGAAGCCGATGCCGTGCGGTCCAGCCTGTCGGCCCAGGTCGACGCCCTGGGCGGCGTCGTCGGCAAGGTCAACGGCGATGCCCGCGAGGCCGTCGACGCCCTGCGCGGCGAGGTCGACCGCCTGACCCACGCCGCCGACGCGGCCACCGCCCGGGCCCGCGAGGTCGAACATCTGCTGCGCCTGCAAAGCCAGGATCTGACCACGGTCACCGAGACCGCCGCCGGCAAGGTGCGCGAATTCGGCGAGTTCATGCACGACAACGTCCAGGCCATCGAGCAGGCTTCGATGCGGGCGGCGCAGCGGGCCGAAGGCATGTCCGACCAGATCCGCCGCCATGCCGACGCCCTGGAATCGGTGTCGCGAGTGGCCCTGGACCGTGCCGAGCAGGTGGGCTCCCTGTTCGCCCAGAAAGCCGGCGAACTGGCCGAGGCCGCCGACCGCTCCGGCATCCGCACCGAATCCGTCGCCACCAACCTGTCGCAACGGGTCGAGGCGCTGGAAACCCTGTTCACCCGCCAGAACAACGACCTGGAACAGGCCGCCGTGCGCCTGGCCGATCAGACCTCGCGCATCAGCACCTCGCTGACCCAGCAGGCCACCGGGCTCGACCAGATCACCGAGCGCGTGCTGTCGCGCATCAAGATCGTCGAAGAAGCCCTGTCGGTGCAGTCGCGGGAAGTTTCGGCGGCCTCCGACCAGGCGATGGGACGGTTCCGCGAGATCGAGGAAACCCTGGGCCGCCACGCCGAACAGCTGCGCGCCACCACCGACGAGGCGTCGGCGCAGATGGGTTCGGTCGGCGAGGTGTTCGCCCTGCGCCGCGACGATATCGACAGTGCCTCGGAACGGGCGCTGGGCCGGGTCCGCGAAGTCGGCGACGCCTTCCAGGGCCAGACCCGGGCGCTGTCCGCCGCCTCGGACCAGATGCAGGCCCGGGCGCGCGAGGTTTCCGAGACCCTGCGTCTGCACATCGAGGACCTGGGCAAGGGCGCCGAGCGGGCCGCCGGCCAGGCGGAAGCCATCCGCCAGTCGCTGCGCAAGCAGGCCGACGAACTGGCCGACGCCGCCAACGTGGTCTCGACCCAGTCGCGCCTGTCGGAAGCGTCGCTGAACCAGCAGTCCCGCCACCTGATTTCCACGTCGGATCAGGTCATGGCCAAGGTCAAGACCATCGCCGACACCTTGCGCCAGAACACCAACGACCTGATCGCGGTGTCGTCGCGCGTCGGCGTCGAACTGGAAGCCGTGGGCGAGGGACTGCGTCAACGCACGTCGGAAGTCGGCGTGGCCGCCACCAAGGCGATGGCCGACACCAACGGCCTGTCCGAGGTCCTGGAACAGCGCACCGAACAGATGTCCAGCATCTCCGAACAGGTGGCCGGACGGATTCGCAACACCACCGACGCCCTGCGCCGCCAGACCGAGCAGCTGGTCGGGGCCGCCGATCAGGTCCAGGTCAGCGTCGTCGCCGTCGGCGACAAGCTGAAGGACCAGTCGGAATCCCTGGCCCGCGTCGCCGACGATTCCTCGGAAGTCCTGAAGGCGTTCGGCCAGTCCATCGCCAAGCATGCGGTGGAAGTGGGTGAAGCGTCGCAGCGGGTGTTCCACAATTCGCAGACCGCGGGCGACGCCCTGCGCACCATCGTGCGCGATTTCGAGGAAACCTCGAACAAGACCGCCGCCCAGGTCACCGCTGCCGGCGACATGCTGCGCAGCGGCATCCGCGACCTGACCCAGGCGTCGGAACGCATCACCCAGCAGGTCCGCGCCTCGGGCGAATCGCTGCGGCGTCAGGCTCTGGAACTGCAGGAATCCAGCGACCGCACCGGCGCCAAGCTGGAAAGCTCGTTCGAGATGATCCGCCAGAAATCCAACGACCTGGGGGTTACCGGCGACCGCCTGACCCAGCAGGCCGAGGCTTTCTCGGCCACCTTCGGACGCCAGATCGACGAACTGATCAGCGCCTCGAAGCTGGCGGAAATGCGGGCCGAGCAGATCGAGGAGAGGCGCGCCGCCACCTCGGTGGAGCATTTCCTGCGCAATGCCGCCTTCATCGTCGAGAAGCTGCAGTCGCTGTCGGTGGATATCGGCCGCATCTTCTCGGCCAATATCGACGAGAAGGCCTGGCGCGAGTTCCATGCCGGCGACCAGAGCGTGTTCGTCCGCAAGATTCTCAAGAATCTCGACAAGCACCAGATCGCCGCCATCAAGAACAAGTTCGAGGACGACGGCGGTTTCCGCGATTACGTCACCCGCTATCTGGCGGAATTCGAGGCGCTGCTCAACCAGGCCCGCCAGTCGGACTATGCCGACGTGCTGACCGGCACCTTCACCTCGTCGGAAGTCGGCAAGCTGTATCTGGTCCTGGCCCGCGCCCTGGGCCGGTTGGAGTAGGATGGCCCGGACCGCCGCACAGGTTCAGCCGGACCTGTTTCCCGATCTTTCGCCGCGGCCCGGGGGCACCAGCCCCAGGGCCGCGGTTTCCGTCCGCAGCGGCGCCTTCGTCGACAACATGAAGCTGCCGGTTCATCGCTGGTTCCGCTATTCCGCCGGCTTCTCGGCGGATTGGGTCAGGCAAGTCATCCAGACCGAAGGCGGTGCAGACCTGAGGGTCCTGGACCCCTTTGCCGGTTCAGGCACCGCGTTGCTGGCGGCTCAGTCGGTCGGGGCCGAAGCCTTGGGGCTGGAAGCCCATCCTTTCGTCAGCAAGATCGCCCGCGTCAAACTGTCCTGGCCCCAAGTCGACCCGATCGCCCTGCATGATGCCGGGCAAGCCCTGCTGTCGCAGGCAAGGGCGGCGGTCCGGCAGCCGGCAAGGCCCGGCCCCGCCCTGCTGGACAAGTGTTATCCGCCGGAAATCCTGGCCGATTTGCAGGCGTTGCGCGATGCCTGGGAGCAGGTGCCGCCGCAGGGCGTTCTCCGTGATGTGTTGTGGCTGGCCCTGACGGCGATTTTGCGGGAATGCAGTCCGGTGGGGACGGCGCAATGGCAATATGTGCTGCCTAACAAAAGCAAGGCGACGGCCCGGTCTCCCTTCTCCGCCTTCGCTGATCGGGTCCGGCTGTTTTGCGACGATCTGGCCCACGCCCGCGCGCAGTGGGGAGGGCGGGCCGGCATCGAGACTGCCGATGCCCGGACGGCGATCGTTTCTCAGGGGGCTTTCGATCTGGTGGTGACGTCGCCGCCCTATCCCAATAATTACGACTATGCCGATGCGACCCGGCTGGAAATGTCGTTCTGGGGAGATGTCCAGGGGTGGGGTGACCTGCATCGGGTCGTCCGCCGCGGTCTGATCTGCAGTTGCTCGCAGCATTCCGCCGCCGACCGCCTGCATCTGGATGCCGTGCTGGCCGAGCCGGTGCTGGCACCGATCCTGGACGAGTTGGAGCCGGTCTGCCGCGAACTGGACCGTGTCCGCCACGACAAGGGCGGCAAGAAGACCTATCACACCATGATTGCCGCCTATTTCCTGGGACTGGCGCAGACATGGCACAATCTGCGGCCGGCGATGAAGCCGGGCAGCCGGTTGCATTTCGTCATCGGCGATTCCGCCCCTTACGGTGTCTATGTGCCCTGTGAACTATGGCTGGGCCGGCTGGCGTTGGCGGCGGGTTTCCACGATTTCGCCTTTGAAAAGCTGCGTGACAGGAACACCAAGTGGAAAAACCGCAAACATGACGTGCCCCTGAAGGAAGGGGTTCTGACCGTCAGGGGATGACATGGCCGAGTCACCGTCGCATCGTTTCGGGCAGTATCTGGGCGAGTTGCTGGAAGCCCTGTTCCTGCCCGAGGTCAAAGCGTTCTGTCAGGGACGGGACCTGTATCTTGATTGCGGCGGCCCCCGGCCCATCCGTCCGGGCAGGAAACTGACGTGGACAGACCGCTACGGCAACAATCACGATCTTGACTTCGTCATCGAGAAGGGCGGGACCGCCGAACGGCAGGGCCGCCCCCTGGCCTTCATCGAGGCGGCGTGGCGACGCTATACCAAGCATTCCAAGAACAAGGCCCAGGAAATCCAGGGGGCGGTCCTGCCCATCGCCGAAAAATACGACATCGACCGCCCATTTCTGGGGGCCGTCCTGGCTGGCGAGTTTACCGGAAATTCGATCGAGCAGCTGCGATCTGTGGGGTTCACTCTGGTTCATATCCCGTACCGGGACATCGTTGGGGCCTTCGGCAAGGTGGGAATCGATGTCGCCTTCGATGAGGGAACGCCGGATTCCTGGTTCCATGCCGTGTTGCGGCGGATCGAGGCCGCCGGCCCTGCGATGGAAAAGCACATCATTGCCACCTTGCGCGACCTGCATCGTGGTCAGTTCGATACGTTTTTCGAGCGTTTGCACAAGAAACTGGCCCGCCACGTCGAAGGAATCGGCGTCACGGCATTGTTCGGGCAGGACGTGCATTTCGTCTCGGTCGATGACGCCGTTGGACATTTGCAGGCAGGCTTGCCGCCAAGCCGCCCAGGCCTCACGTTCTTACGGCACGAGATATCTGTGCGTTACTCGAATGGCGACCATATCCGTGCCTCATTCGCCGATCCCGGCGAGGCGGTTGCCTTTCTGCGCTATGCCGCCGCGCAATAGGCGTCAGGTTTCTCCCATCCGTCGAAACGCGGCCAGGGCGCGCTCGCGGGTGGCCTTGAGGTCCAGCATCGGGCGGGGGCCGCCGCCGTCCCACGGGCGGTGGATGAATTTGGCCGGGATTGCGGCCAGTTCCGGGACCCAGCGGCGGACATAGGCACCGTCCGGATCGAACTTCTCGCCCTGCAGGACCGGGTTGAAGATGCGGAAATAAGGGGCGGCGTCGGCGCCGCACCCGGCCACCCATTGCCACGAGGCGGCATTGCTGGCCAGATCGGCATCGGCCAGGGTGTCCCAGAACCAAGTCTGGCCCTGCTGCCAGGGAATCAAAAGGTTCTTGACCAGGAAAGAGGCGACGATCATCCGCACCCGGTTGTGCATCCAGCCGGTGTGCCACAATTGGCGCATGCCGGCGTCGACGATGGGAAAGCCGGTGCGGCCGCGGCACCAGACGGCAAACGAATCCGGATCGTCGCGCCAGGGAAAGGCGGAAAATTCCGGCCGCAAGGGCTGTTGCGGCAAGCTGGGGGTGCGGGCCAGCAGGTGCCGGCTGAATTCCCGCCAGCCGATTTCCTGCAGGAAGACCCGGGCTCCGTCGCTTGCGGGCAGCCGGTGAACCGCATGCCATATTTGCCGGGGCGAAATCTCGCCGAAGGCCAGATGCGGCGACAGCATGGATGTGCCGGTCCGGTCCGGCCGGTCGCGGTCATGGGCATAGGGGGCCACCCCCCCATCCAGGAAATCCCGCAATCTTCGAGCGGCCCCGGCTTCCCCCGGACCCCACGTCGCCTGCAGGCCGTTCCACCAGCGCGGCGCGGGCAGCGGCGGCAGGGATGTTCCCGCCGGCAGCCGGGCCGGGCGTTCCAGCCGGTTCGGTGCCGGCAAGGGCGGCGGCGGCGGCGGACCGTCCAGGGCGCAACGCCAGAACGCGGTGAAGACCTGCAGCGGTTGCCCCTGACGGCCGCGCACGCTGCCCGGCCGGAACAAGGTGTCGCCACGGCAGGCGACGGGCTCGATGCCGACGGCGGCCAGGGCGGTCGACAGCCGGGTTTCGGCGGCCTGTTCCTGTGGTTCGTCGTGGCGGCTCCACAGGACGGCGGCGGCGTCGCATTCGGCGGCGGCGCAGAGGACTTCCCCGACCGCCTCCCCCCGACGCAGGATCAGGACCCCGCCGATGGCGGCGATGTCGGCCTGCAAGGCGGCCAGGGAATGGTGCAGCCACCAGAGCGAAGCCCCCCCCGGAGCCCAAGGCGCCGCTTCATCCAGCACATGCACGGCGACCACCGGCCCTCGCCGGGCCGCCTCGGTCAAGGCGGCGTGGTCGCTAAGGCGCAGGTCACGGCGCAGCCAGACCAGGGACGGACGGATCATGACGTTTCTCCGAACAGCGACATCCGGCGGCCGCCGCTGCCGGCGGATGCCGGTGCCGCGCCGTCCAGGCGGGCGCGGGGGCGGGTGACGATCCGGCCATCCGCCAGCATCAGGACCTGGAACGGGCGACGGAACAGGGATTGCAGGGGCGGGGCCAGAACATCGGTGCCGCCGTCGCCGCGTGGGCCGAAGGCCGGCAGCACCAGCCGACGGCCGTCCACGACGAAGCACGGCCAGGTGCGGCCGTCACAGGTGGCGAGCGGCCAGGGGCTGGCAGAGATCTCTCCGGGGCCGGCCAGGGGCTGGCCGCGATGGCGGAAGGTCAGTCCGCCGGCCTTCACTTCCGCCCCGCTGTCGCCGGGCAGCCCGGCCGGCAGCGAATCCGCCACCCAGCTCCACGGCTGCGACGCCATCAGGCGATCCAGTTCGGCATTTTCCACTTTGCCGGCGGCCAACAGGTGGGGCAGGGTGGCGCCCAGCCAGATCAGCCGGGCCGGCCGGCGTTGGCGCACCAGGGCGATCAGGCCCCGTACCGTTTCCGCGATTCGCCGGGATGAATCGGCGGGGTGCAGCGGGTCGGACACCGCCACCAGCCTTTCCTTGGGACAGATCACGGCTCCGGACAGATCGGGCAGCAGATGGACCAGATTCAGCAGCATGGGCCGATGATGCGGTGCGGAACGCCGGGGCGCAACCGCTTTACTCCTTCTTTAGTGCGGCGACTTACCCCAATGCGCCTATCCCATTATGGATGGTGCTGTGTTCGAATCCATGTCGAGGCGATTGGAGGCGCTTCCGATGAGCAGGATGCCGTGGCTGAAAAGCCTGGACGTTGGAATTGAGCATATGGACCGCGAGCATCGTGAGCTGTTCGTCCTGATGGGCGAGCTGACGGCTCTGGTCGATGGCGGCCCGCTGCCTCGGGCTACCGCCCTGGCCGTCGATTTCCAGGCCCTGGTGCGGCGGCACTTCCAGTTCGAGGAGGACCTGATGCAGCGCCATGCCTATCCCGGCATGGCGGTCCATGTCGGCAAGCATCGCGACATGCAGCGTCAGGTCGACGCTTTGGTCAAGGCGCTGACCCCGCCGTTCGACCCTGGCGCGGCCGACGACCTGCTGGCGGTTCTGGAGCGGGTCTATTTCAGGACCGTGCTGAATGAAGACATGGAAATGGCCTGTTTCATCCTGTCTCACGGTCAGGACTGATCGGCCGTCTCGCTGTCCAGGGAATAGCCGGCGGCCCGCACGGTGCGGATAAGGTCTGCGCAGTCACCCTCGTTCAGGGCCTTGCGCAGGCGGCGGATGTGCACGTCGACGGTGCGCGGCTCGACATAGATGTCGGGTCCCCACACCGAATTCAGCAATTCTTCCCGGCTGAATACCGTTCCCGGATGGTGCATGAAGAATTGCAGCAGGCGGAATTCGGTCGGCCCCAGATGAACGGTGCGTTCGCCGCGGGTAACGCGATGGGCGGCCATATCCATGCTGATGTCGGCGAAACACAGGGTGCCTTTCTGCGCCACCGGCTGGGCACGGCGCAGCAGGGCGCGCACGCGGGCCATCAGTTCCGGCAGGGAAAACGGCTTGGTCATGTAATCGTCGGCCCCGGTGTTGAGGCCGCGGATCTTGTCGCCTTCTTCCCCCCTGGCGGTCAGCATGATGATCGGCATGTCGCGGCTGGCCTGTTTGCGGCGCAACTGACGGCAGACCTCGATCCCCGACAGGCTGGGCAGCATCCAGTCCAGCAATGCCAGATCCGGCTTCTGTTCGGCGGCGACGGCCAGTGCCTCTTCGCCGTCGCCGGCTTCGCAGACGCGATAGCCTTCCTTTTCCAGGTTGTAGCGCAGCATGGTCGCCAACGCGGCTTCGTCCTCGACGATCAGGATCAGCGGCTTGCTCATCATGGGGCCTCGACCGACGGTCCCTTGGGCCGGCTTCCCTTCAAAGGCGTGCCGACCACCAGGAAATGCAGGGTTTCAGCGATGTTGGTGGCATGATCGCCGATGCGTTCGATGTTCTTGGCCATGAACATCAGGTGGGTGCAGGCGGTGATGGTCCGCGGATCCTCCATCATGTAGGTGATGAGCTCGCGGAACAGCCCGGTATACAGGTCGTCGACCTCTTCATCACGGTTCCACACCCCGATGGCCTTGTCGACATCCTGCTCGACATAGGCGTCCATGATGTCCTTCAGGATGCTTTGGACCAGACGGGCCAGATTGATCACCGCCCCCACCGGCTTGACGGCGGCCTGCTGGTTCAGCACCAGTGCCCGTTTGGCGACGTTGGCGGCATAGTCGGCGATGCGTTCCAGTTCCGAGGCGATCTTCAGGGCGGCGACGATCTGGCGCAGGTCGGCGGCCACCGGCTGGCGCAGGGCCAGCAGGCGGACGGTGAAGTGCTGGACTTCCTGTTCCAGTTCATCGACCTGGGCGTCGGCGGCGACGACACGGACGGCCAGATCGCTGTCGCGGTTGCCCAAGGCCTGCAGGGCGGCCCCCAGTTGCGCTTCGGCCAGACCGCCCATGCGGGCGATGGTGTTGCTCAGGTGCGACAGTTCTTCATCGAAGGATTTGACGGTGTGCTCGCTCATGGCCTGATCCTCAACCAAAACGCCCGGTGATGTAGCCCTGGGTCAGTGGATGCTGTGGATTGGTGAAAATCTGCTCGGTGTCGCCGACCTCGACCAGTTCTCCCAGATGGAAGAAGGCGGTGCGCTGGGAAACGCGGGCAGCCTGCTGCATCGAGTGGGTGACGATGACGATGGTGAAATTCTCCCGCAATTCGTCGATCAGTTCCTCGACCCTGGCCGTGGCGATGGGGTCCAGGGCCGAGCAGGGCTCGTCCATCAGGATCAGCTCCGGGCTGACGGCGATGGCCCGGGCGATGCACAGGCGCTGCTGCTGGCCGCCCGACAGGCTGGTGCCCGGCTCGTCCAGGCGGTCGCGGACCTCGGCCAGCAGACCGGCCCGTTCCAGGCTGGTCATGACGATTTCGTCCAGTTCGGCCTGATCGCGGGCCATGCCGTGGATGCGCGGCCCATAGGCGACATTGTCGAAGATGGATTTGGGGAACGGATTGGGCTTCTGAAAGACCATGCCGACGCGGGCGCGCAACTGCACCACGTCCACCGCCCGGTCGTAGATGTCGTCGCCGTCCAGGGTCAGCAGGCCGGTGACGCGGGCACTGTCGACCTGATCGTTCATCCGGTTGATGCAGCGCAGGAAGGTGGACTTGCCGCAGCCCGACGGTCCGATCAGGGCGACGACCTCGTGGGCGTGGATGTCCAGGTCGACATGCTTCAGGGCATGCTTGTCGCCGTAATGGACGTTGATGTCCCGGGCGCGGACCTTGGCGGGAAGAGAGGGCGAGTGCGACATGGGGGCCTACCAGCGACGTTCGAATTTCTTGCGGAGCAGGATGGCCGCCAGGTTCATGGCGCCCAGGAACAGCAGCAACGCCATGATCGCCGCCGATGTGCGTTCGACGAAGGCGCGTTCGGGGGAATCGGCCCACAGATAGACCTGCACCGGCAGCACTGCCGACGGGTCCAGCGGGCTGGCCGGAATGTCGACGATGAAGGCGACCATGCCGATCATCAGCAGCGGCGCGGTTTCGCCCAGGGCGTGGGCCATGCCCAGGATGGTGCCGGTCATGATGCCGGGCATGGCCAGCGGCAGGACATGGTCGTTGACCACCTGCAGCCGCGACGCCCCCAATCCCAGGGCCGCTTCGCGGATCGACGGCGGCACCGCCTTCAGGGCGGCGCGTCCGGCGATGATGATGGTGGGCAGGCAGATCAGCGCCAGCACCAGGCCGCCGACCAGGGGGGCCGAACGCGGCATCCCCAGGAAGTTCAGGAAGATGGCCAGCCCCAGCAGGCCGAACACCACCGAGGGCACTGCCGCCAGATTGTTGATGTTGACCTCGATCAGGGCGGTCCAGCGGTTTTTCGGGGCGAACTCTTCCAGATAGACGGCGGTGGCGACCCCCAGGGGAAACGACACGATCAGGGTGATGACCAGGGAAAACACCGACCCCACCACCGCGCCCCACAGGCCGGCCAGTTCCGGCTCACGCGAATCGCCCGAGCTCAGCAAGATGGTGTTGAAGCGTTTCTCAACGGTCCCGGCGGCCTCCAGCTCGCCCAGCCAGCCCAGCTGGCGGTCGGTCAGACGGTTGCCGGATGCGCCGGGCTGGCGGGAAATGTGGCCCTTGATCGCCATGTCGACGTCGTCCGACGCCACCAGCCAGACCGGCTTGGTGGTGCCGACCAGCGACGGGTCGGCGGTCAGCATGCGACGCAGGGCGGTGTCGGCTCCCGAAGACAGCAGGGCCGCCAGCTCGCGGCGTTCGCCGCGGCTTTCCACGGCAGGAAAGCGGGCGTAAAGCGCGGATTTGATCGCTCCCTGATAATCCTCGCCGGCGACGGATTCGGCGTCGAAGCGGACGTCGACGCGGATATAGGTCTGCATGAAGGCGGACAGGCCGTTCGAGACGATGGTCCACAGCAGGATGGCCAGGAAGCCCAGTGCCAGGAAGATCGCTCCCAGACCGATGGCCTTGAAACGGCGCTCGGCGGCATAGCGGCGCCTGACATGGGCTGCCGCGTCGAGAGACGGACGATGCGCCGCCGCGGCGGTCGGGCTGTTATCAGTCATACTTTTCCCGATAGCGGTTGACGATGGAAAGGGCGACCATGTTCAAGGCCAGGGTGATGGTGAACAGGACCAGACCCAGGGCGAAGGCCGCCAGGGTTTTCGGGCTGTCGAATTCCTGGTCGCCCACCAGCAGGGTGACGATCTGAGTGGTGACGGTGGTCACCGCTTCCAGGGGGTTGGCCGTCAGGTTGGCGGCCAGACCGGCGGCCATCACCACGATCATGGTTTCGCCGATGGCCCGGCTGGCGGCCAGCAGCACTCCGCCGACGATGCCCGGCAGGGCCGCCGGCAGCACCACCAGGGTGATGGTTTCCGACTTGGTGGCGCCCAGACCGTAGGACCCTTCCCGCAGGCTGTGCGGCACCGCGGTGATGACGTCGTCGGCCAGGGACGAGACGAAGGGAATGATCATGATGCCCATGACCAGGCCGGCGGCCAGGGCGCTTTCCGAGGCGACGGTCAGGCCAAGGGCGGTGCCGGCATCGCGGATGAACGGGGCCACGGTCAGCGCCGCGAAGAAACCGTAGACCACGGTGGGAATGCCGGCCAGGATTTCCAGCAGCGGCTTGACCACGGCACGGAAACGCGGCGCGGCGTATTCGGCCATGTACACCGCCGACAGCAGGCCCAGGGGCACCGCCACCAGCAGGGCGATGCCGGCGATCAGCAAGGTGCCGGTGAACAGCGGCACCGCCCCGAAGGCGCCCGAACTGCCGACCTGATCGCTGCGGATCGCCATCTGCGGGCTCCACGAGGTGCCGAACAGGAATTCGGACACCGAGACCGACTGGAAGAAACGCAGGGATTCGAACAGCAGCGACAGCACGATGCCGATGGTGGTGAAGATCGCGACCAGCGACGCGGCGATCAGGAAGACCCGGATGGCGGATTCGACCCGATTGCGGGTCCGCAACTGGCGGTGTATGCGCGAGCGGGCATAGACCAGTCCGGCGATGGCCAGGGAAAGGGCGGCCAGAGCCGCGGCGGCGAAGATGGTCTGGCGCAGCGAGGCGTAATGCCGGGCGGCGTCGGCGACCGCGGCCGAACTGGCGCTGTGGCCGTAGCGGGCGACGTTGCGGACTTCGTTGTAGACCAGGGCCAGCCGTTCGTCAGGCAGGCCGGCCAGCTCGGCCGGCAGGGCCGACATGACCAGGGCGCGCAGCAGCGAGGGCTCGAACATCAGCCATCCGGCCAGAACCAGCAGGGCGGGCAGGCCGCACCACATGGCCACCCAATAGCCGTGATAGCTGGGCAGCGAGTGAAGGTGGCGGGGATGGCAATCGATGACGGCCAGGGCGCGGCCGCGCCCCAGGCGATAGCCCAGGGCGGTCAGGGCCAGAAGAACCAGAGAAAGGACGAGAAGCTGCATGGCGACCACGGATCGGGAAAAAGGGTGCGGCCATCCCGGGAAAGGATGGCCGCAGAAGCACTATTGCATCTTCAGGGCTTCCAGGCCATTGACCCGGGCGGCCCATTCCTTGCGTTCGGCGTCGGGCATGGGGATCAGGCCCTTGTCGGCCAGATAGCCGGTCTTGCCCCAGGCCTTTTCCGAGGTGTACTCGGCCAGGTATTCCTTGATGCCGGGGATCTGTCCGACATGGGCCTTCTTGGCATAGACGAACAGCGGACGCGACACCGGGTATTTGCCGGCGGCGATGGCGTCGAAGGTCGGGGCGACGCCGTCGACCATCGATCCCTGCAGCTTGTCGGCATTCTGGTCCAGGAAGGAATAGCCGAAGATGCCGAAGGCGTTGGGATTGGCGTCCAGCTTCTGAACGATCAGGTTGTCGTTCTCGCCGGCCTCGACATAGCCGCCATCCTCGCGGATCGAGGCATAGGCCTTCTTGAAGGCCTTTTCGTCTGTCTTCTTCAGGTCCTTCAGTTCCGGGAAGCTTTCGGCGGCGACTTCCATCACCAGTTCGATGAAGGCGTCGCGGGTGCCCGAGGTCGGGGGCGGGCCAAGGACTTCGATCTTCTGGGCCGGCAGCTTGGGGTCGATCTGGTTCCAGGCGGTGTAGGGATTGGGCACCAGCTTGCCGCCCTGGGGCACCTCCTTGGCCAGGGCCAGGAAAAGCTGGGCGCGGGTGACGTCCATGTGCTTGGCCTTCTTGGAAGCAGCCAGCACGATGCCGTCATAGCCGACCTTCATCTCGACGATGTCGGCGACGCCGTTCTTGCCGCAGGTCTCGACCTCGGACTTCTTGATGGCGCGCGACGCGTTGGTCAGATCGGGATGATCCGGCCCGATGCCGGCGCAGAACAGCTTGAAGCCGCCGCCGGTGCCGGTGCTTTCCACGACCGGGGTCTTGAACTTGCCGGTCTTGCCGAACTGTTCGGCCACCGCGGTGGTGAAGGGATACACCGTCGACGAGCCGACGATACGGATCTGGTCGCGGGCCTGGGCGGCGCCGGCGAAGGCGACGGTGGCGAGGGCAGCGGCCGCAACGGCCAGTTTCTTGCTCATGGGAGCCTCCGAGTGGGCAGATGGAGCGTCGCCAAAGTCCGGGCGGCCTTGGCGGTGCCACTCTATTCGGTCTGTGTTACAGAACCGCGATGGGAGGATGAAGGTTTTGTGACAACGGCCGTCATAAAAGGGGCGTAAAGGAAGGCGGCGCTTCTCCTGTCGATCCTTGATGGGGCCGGGTGCCACCCTGAGCGGGTCTTCGGTTGTCTGACGAGGTCGGTCATGTCATCCCTCGATCTTCTCGGAATCTGCCTTGGCTTGGCTGTCGCGGTCGGATTCGGCCTGTATCTGGTTCATGTCTGGAATTATCCCGATAGGACTTGACCCCTTGTCCCCGGATCGGTTCCTGTGGCGCATGGAGGTCAAGCCGCTTGCCCATGTGCCGTTGACTGTCGCCGCTCCGGCTGCCGCGACCCTGCTGGGATTCGCCATCGACCGGGCCGGGCTGCCGATCGCCAACATTTCCGTCGCCTATCTGATGGCCGTTCTGCTGGTCGCCCGCCACGGTGGCCGGTGGCCGGCCATCGCCGCCTCGCTGTCCAGTTTCATCGCCTTCAATTTCTTTTTCACCGAGCCGCGCTATACCCTGGCCATCAGCGATGCGCAGAACATCCTGACCGTGGTGTTCTTCCTGGTGGCGGCGGTGATCGTTTCCAATCTGACGGCACGTCTGCGTCAGGAGATGGAAGCCTCGCGGGAAAACGCCCGGCGGATCGGGAATCTCTATGAATTCTCCAGCCGGGCCTCGGCCTCGGCGGGGCTGGACGACGTGCTCCGGGCAGTGGTGGACCACGTGGCCGCGACGGTACGGGGGGGCTCGCTGGTTCTGCTGCCGGCCGATAACGGGCTTGCCGTCGCCGCCGGCTGTCCGTCCCGTGATCGCCTGGACGAGGTATCGTGGTCTGCGGCGTCCTGGGCATGGCGTCAGGGCAAGAGGGCCGGGGGCGGAACGGGCATCCTGCCGGGGGGCGACTGGCTGTTCCTGCCCATGCATACCGACCGGGGGGGCGTGGGCGTGCTGGGGGTGCGGGTCGAGCATCAGACGGCGGAGACGATGGCTTTGCTGGATGCCCTGGCCGATCAGGCCGCCGTGGCCATCGAGCGGACCACCCTGGCCTCGTCCGTCGAGGAAGCACGCCTGACGGCCGAGCGCGAGCGGCTGCGCGCGGCGCTTCTGTCGTCGCTGTCGCATGACCTGCGCACGCCGCTGGCGTCCATTCTGGGGGCTGCCTCGGCCCTGTCGACGCTGGACGGCGCTCTTGACGCCGGCAGCCGCCGGGAACTCGCCGCCGCCATCGAGGGCGAGGCATTGCGTCTGAACCGCTTCGTGCAAAATCTCCTCGACATGACCCGCCTGGGGGCCGGGGCGCTGGTTCCGCGCCGCGACTGGGCCGATCTCGGTGACATCGCCGACAATGCGCGCCGCCGTTTTCTGGCGATCGATCCGGTTCATCCGATCCGGCTTGACCTGCCGCCGCAACGCCTGCTGGCCTGGGTCGACGCCGTCTTGCTGGAACAGGCGCTGTTCAACCTGCTGGACAATGCCGGCAAATATTCCCCGGCCGGAACCGAGGTCCGGCTGGGCGCCTGGATGGATGGCGAGACCGCCGTCATCGCCGTCGACGATTGCGGCTGCGGTATCCCGCCGGACCAGCGCGACGCGGTGTTCGACATGTTCCACCGGGTCGGGCAGGGTGACGGCCGGACCGCCGGGACCGGGCTGGGGCTGGCCATCTGCCGGGGAATCGTCGCCGCCCACGGGGGGGCCGTGACGGCGCAGGGGGCGCCGGAAGGGACGGGCTGTCGCTTCGTGATCCGTCTGCCGCAATCTCAGGCTCCGGCCGTCCCGGCGGAGGGAACATGACCTCCCATATCCTGATCGTCGACGATGAAGAACCGATCCGTCGCTTCCTGCGCATTTCGCTGTCGGCGCAGGGATATCGGGTCAGCGAGGCGGCGACCGGCAAGGCGGCGCTGGCCGCCATCGGCAATGCCCGGCCCGATCTGGTGGTGCTGGACCTGGGGCTGCCCGATGGGGATGGACAAGAGGTCATCGGGGCCATTCGCCAGTCCCAGGTGGTCCCGATCATCGTGCTGTCGGTGCGCGCCGACGAGATGGACAAGGTCGAGGCATTGGATCGCGGTGCCAACGATTACGTCACCAAGCCCTTCGGTATCGCCGAACTGATGGCCCGCATCCGGGCCTTGCTGCGGCCCCGGCGGGGCTGCGACGCCGCTCCGGTGGCGGTGGGCGACGTGGTCATCGACACGGTGCGGACCGTCGTCACCCGTGCCGGCCGCGAAATTCGTCTGTCGCGGCGGGAATGGGACCTGCTGCGCCTGCTGGCCGGGCAGCCGGACCATGTCCTGACCCACAAGCACATCCTGCGGGCGGTATGGGGGCCGGCCCATGTCGACGACACGGCCTATCTGCGGGTCTACGTCAACCAATTGCGGCAGAAGCTGGAGGAAGACCCGTCCGCCCCCCGTCTGATCGTCACCGACCCCGGGGTCGGCTATCGCCTGAAGACCGATTCATAGCCGGACCTGGGTTCCCAGCTCGACCACGCGGTTGGGCGGGATGCGGAAGAAATCGGTGGCCCGGGCCGAGATGCGGGTCAGCATCATGAAGATCGACGATTGCCAGAACGGCAGGATCGCGGCATCCGTGGCCGGCAGAATGGTTTCGTGGCCGACGAAGAACGACGTGGACATCAGGTCGAATTCCAGTCCGAACGCCTTGGCCAGCCGCAGGGCCTTGGGAATGTCCGGGTCCTGGAAGAAGCCGTAGCGGATGGTCAGGCGGAAGAAGCCGTCCGCCAGGGGGGCGACAGCGATGCGGTCGCGGGCCGGAACCCGCGGGGTGTCGTCGGTGATCACCCGCAACAGCACCACCCGCTGGTGCAGGGCCTTGTTGTGTTTCAGATTGTGCAACAGGGCGATCGGCACCGAATCGGTGTTGCCGGTCATGAAGATTGCCGTCCCCGCCACGCGGGGAACGTCGGGAAGCCGGTCCAGGAAGGTTCCGATCGGCAGCGAGTCCCGGGAAAGCTGCTGCTGCAAGGCCCGGCGGCCGCGCATCCAGGTGGTCATCAGGGCGAACATCCCTCCGCCCACCGCCAGGGGAACCCAGCCGCCATCGGGAATCTTCAGCAGGTTGGCCCCCATGAACGACAGGTCGATGGTCAGCAGCGCGCCTCCCAGTCCCAGGCAGACGACCTTGGACCAGCCCCACTGGCGGCGCGCCACCAGCAGCGCCAGGATGGTGGTGATGGCCATCGTGCCGGTGACGGCGATTCCATAGGCCGCGGCCAGGTTCGACGACGACCGGAAGCCGACCACCAGAACCACCACGGCGGCCAGCAGCAGCCAGTTGGCCGAGGCGATGTAGATCTGGCCCTGTTCCTCGTCGGACGTGTGGTCGATGTCGACACGCGGCAGCAGCCCCAGTTGCACGGCCTGACGGGTGATCGAGAACACCCCGGAAATCACCGCCTGCGACGCGATCACCGTTGCCGCAGTCGCCAGCCCCACCATCGGATACAGTCCCCAGCCGGGAACCATCTGGTAGAACGGATTGTCGACGGCGGCGGCATCGCCGATGATCAGGGCGCCCTGGCCGAAATAATTCAGCAGCAGCCCGGGCATGGCGATGCCGAACCAGGCGATCCGGATGGGGCGGCGGCCGAAATGGCCCATGTCGGCATAAAGCGCCTCGCCGCCGGTGACGGCCAGGACCACCGCCCCCAGCACGTGGAAGGCCCGCAGGGGATCGGCGGCCAGGAACTCAAGGCCCAGACGGGGATCGACGGCGGCCAGCACGGCCGGAGCCAGGAAAATCTGGTGCAACCCCAGGCTGCCGATGGCGGCGAACCAGACCAGCATGACCGGGCCGAACAGGGCGCCGACCCGGGCGGTGCCGTGCTTCTGGATGGCGAACAGGGCGACCAGAACCAGCAGCGACAGCGGCACCACATAGGCCGCCAGGCGATCGTCGGCGACCTGCAGTCCTTCGACGGCCGACAGAACCGAGATTGCCGGCGTGATCATCCCGTCGCCGAAGAACAGTGCCGCGCCGAACAGTCCCAGTCCGATCACCAGCGGCGATCCCAGCCCGGCCGATGTGACCAGTGCCTGCAGGGCCAGGATGCCACCCTCGCCGCGATTGTCGGCGCGCAGGACGAACAGCATGTATTTCAGCGAGACCACCAGGATGATGGCCCAGAACACCAGGGACAGGATGCCCAGGACGGCGGTGGGGGCAGGGGTGACGCCGCCGCCGGCTCCGAAGCATTCCTTGACGGCGTAAAGCGGCGAGGTGCCGATATCGCCATAAACGACGCCGACGGCACCCAGGCACAAGGCTGCAAGGCGGCCGGGGCCGGCTTCGACGGATGAACGGGACATGAGGAGCCTGCGAAGCGGTTGAACCGGCCCCACAGTGGCGCCGGTTCCCGTAAAGGCTCCATATGGATTTCGTGGCGGGTCAGGGTGATCGCCAAATGCGATCCCCCTGCGTGGCCGGCCCTATGCCCTGGAATTGCGGATCGCGGCGATGTTGGCGGCGTAATCCTTGGTCTTGAACACCGCCGATCCCGCCACCAGGCAGGTGGCGCCGGCGGCGGCGACCTTCCATGCATTGTCGGCGGTGACGCCGCCGTCGACCTGGATGTCGATGGGGCGCGAGCCGATCATGCGCTTGATGCGGGCGATCTTTTCCAGCTGGCTTTCGATGAAGCTCTGGCCGCCGAAGCCGGGATTGACGCTCATCACCAGCACCATGTCCAGGCGGTCCAGGACGTATTCGATGATGCCTTCCGGAGTGTGCGGGTTCAGGCTGACGCCGGCCTTCTTGCCCAGGCTCTTGATGAATTGCAGCGAACGGTCGAGATGCTTGTCGGCCTCGGCATGGACGGTGATGATGTCGGCCCCGGCCTTGGCGTAGTCTTCCAGATAGGGCTGGGCCGGGTCGATCATCAGATGGACGTCGAAGGTCTTGCCGGTCCACGGCCGGATGGCCTTGATGACCGGCGGGCCGAAGGTCAGGTTGGGGACGAAATGGCCGTCCATCACGTCGATGTGGATCCAGTCGCAGCCCGCCTCGTCGACGGCTTTGACCTCGGCGCCCAACTGGGCGAAATCGGCGGACAGGATGGATGGGGCGATCAGAACGGACATGGTGGTTTCCTCCCTGCGGACAGAGTCAGGGCCGGGGACAGCGTCGCCCGGCCCTGCCCGTGCTTCTAGTTGATCTTCTGGTCGAGCGAGCCCTTGCCGTAGGCGGTGCTCATCTCTTCCAGGCTCTTGACCTTGATCTTGGCGGCCTGGCCGGCGGCGCCGAAGGCTTCATAGCGGGCCTTGCAGATGCCGACCATCGCATCCTGGGCCACCTTGTAGTACTTGCGCGGGTCGAATTCCTTGCGGTGTTCGGCCAGGAACTTGCGGATCGAGCCGGTCGAGGCCATGCGCAGGTCGGTGTCGATGTTGATCTTGCGGACGCCGTGCTTGATGCCCTCGACGATCTCTTCCACCGGCACGCCATAGGTCGATCCCATGTCGCCGCCGTAATTGTTGATGATTTCCAGCCAGTCCTGCGGCACCGACGACGAACCGTGCATCACCAGATGGGTGGTGGGGATGCGGGCGTGGATTTCCTTGACCCGGTCGATGCGCAGCACCGCGCCGGTCGGCTTCTTGGTGAACTTGTAGGCGCCGTGGCTGGTGCCGATGGCGATGGCCAGGGCGTCGACCTGGGTCTGCTTGACGAACTGGGCCGCTTCGTCGGGGTCGGTCAGCAGCTGCGAGTGGTCCAGCGTGCCCTCGGCGCCGACGCCGTCCTCTTCGCCGGCCTGGCCGGTTTCCAGAGAGCCCAGGCAGCCCAGTTCGCCTTCGACCGAGACGCCGCAGGCGTGGGCGATCTTCACCACCGCCAGGGTGGTGTTGACGTTGTAGTCCCAGTCGGACGGGGTCTTGCCGTCTTCCTTCAGGCTGCCGTCCATCATCACCGACGAGAAGCCGGACTGGATGGCGCGGGCGCACACCGCCGGGCTGGTGCCGTGATCCTGGTGCATGCACACCGGAACGTCGGGATAGGCCTCCAGGGCGGCCAGGATCAGGTGGCGCAGGAACGCCTCGCCGGCATATTTGCGGGCGCCGGCCGAACCCTGCAGGATCACCGGGCTGTCGGTCGCGGCGGCGGCCTCCATGATCGCCTTGACCTGCTCCATGTTGTTGACGTTGAAGGCAGGCAGGCCATAGCCGTTCTCGGCCGCATGGTCGAGCAGCTGGCGCAAGGAAACGAGAGCCATTTATTCTTCTCCCTTATCGAAACTCTACAGACGGGCCAGAGCCGCGTCGGCGACCGCCTGGGCGGTGATGCCGAAATGCTCGTACAGCTTGTCGGCCGGGGCCGAGGCGCCGAAACCGGACATGCCGATGACGGCGCCGTCGAGACCGACATAGCGGTCCCAGCCGAAGGTGGTGAGGGCCTCGACGGCCACACGCACGCACCCTTCACCCAGGACGGAAGCACGATACTCCTTCGGCTGGCGATCGAACAGCTCCCAACACGGCATCGACACCACGGCGGCGGCGACGCCCTTGCCGGCCAGCAGCTTGCGGGCTTCCAGCGCCAGCGACACTTCCGAGCCGGTGGCGAGGATCGTCACCTGACGCTTGCCCTCCGCCTCGGCCAGGACATAGGCCCCCTTGGCGGTCAGGTTGTCGTCGGTGTGGGCGGTACGCACCGTCGGCAGGTTCTGGCGGGACAGGGCGAAACAGGACGGCCCCTTGTCGTTCAGCAGGGCCAGTTCATAGGCCTCGGCGGTCTCGACGGCGTCGGCGGGACGGAACACCAGGGTGTTGGGGGTGGCCCGCAGGGCCGCCACCGTCTCGATGGGCTGGTGGGTCGGGCCGTCTTCGCCCAGGCCGATGGAATCGTGGGTCAGCACGTACAGAACCCGCTGCTCCATCAGGGCCGACATGCGCAGGGCCGGCCACAGATAGTTGGCGAAAATCAGGAAGGTGCCGCCATAGGGGACGAAGCCGCCATGCAGGGCCATGCCGTTCATCACCGCGGCCATGCCGTGCTCGCGGATGCCGTAATGGATGTAGCGGCCGGCGAATTCCCCGGGCTTGACCGACGGCTTGCAGGCCTTGGTGTCGGTCAGGTTGGAATGGGTCAGGTCGGCCGAACCGCCGACCATTTCCGGGATGGCGGCAGTGACCACTTCCAGCACGTCCTGGCTGGCCTTGCGGGTGGCGACCTTCGGACCTTCGGCCGAGGTCTTCTTCTTGAAGTCGCTGATGGCCTTCTGCCAGCCGTCGGGCAGGCGGCCTGCGTTGGTGCGTTCGAACTCGGCCCTGGCGGCGGCGTCCATCTTGGCGACCCGGGCTTCCCAGGCGGCGCGCTCGGCGCCGCCGCGGGTGCCGGCGGCCCGCCACGCCGACAGCACGGCGTCGGGGACGGCGAAGGGCTCGTACGGCCAGTTCAGGGCCTCGCGGGCGGCCTTGATCTCGTCGGCGCCCAGGGGGGCGCCGTGGACCTTCTCGGTGCCGCACTTGGTGGGGGCGCCCTTGCCGATGACCGTGCGGCAGGCGATCAGGGTCGGCTTGTCGGCCTTGCGGGCGGCCTCGATGGCCTTGGCGACGGCGTCGTGGTCGTGGCCGTCGCAGGCCAGGGTGTTCCAGCCGGCGGCGGCGAAGCGCCGGGCCTGGTCGTCCGAGGTGGACAGGGCGGTGTCGCCGTCGATGCAGATGTGGTTGTCGTCCCACAGCACGATCAGCTTGGCCAGCTTCAGGTGGCCGGCCAGGGTGATGGCTTCCTGGCTGATGCCTTCCATCAGGCAGCCGTCGCCGGCGATGACGTAGGTGTAGTGGTCGACGATGTCCTTGCCGTAGCGGGCGGCCTGCATCGCCTCGGCCAGCGCCATGCCGACGGCGTTGGTGATGCCCTGGCCCAGCGGGCCGGTGGTGGTGTCGGCGATGGCGACATGGCCGAACTCGGGGTGGCCGGCGGTGCGATAGCCCAACTGGCGGAAGTTCTTGATCTGCTCGATGTCGAGATCGTCATAGCCGGTCAGGTAGCCCAGCGAGTACAGCAGCATCGACCCGTGCCCGGCCGACAGCACGAAGCGGTCGCGGTCGGCCCAGCGCGGGTTCCTGGCGTCGAACTTCATGAACCGGGTGTAAAGGACGGCGGCGACGTCGGCCATGCCCATCGGCATGCCGGGATGGCCGGACTTGGCCTTCTCGACGGCATCCATCGACAGGAAGCGGATGGCATTGGACATTTCGGCGATCGTGGCGGAAGCGGTCATCGGCGGGAGATCCTTTGTCGGTTAACGGGCGAAATGGCCCAGGGCGGCCTTGACGAGGTGATAGGTAAGCAACAGTTGCGACAGGGCCAGCGAATGGCTTTGCTGGGGCTGGCCGCGGTGATCGGTGAACTGGCCCAAAGGGGCGCGCAGATGGCTGGCCTCGGGGATCAGGCTCCACAGCAGGTCTTCCACCGCCTTGGCGCGGCGCGGTTCGATGTCGCCGGCGATATCCAGGACGTCGACCGGCTTGCCGTCGGTGTCGCGGGCCAGCGCCAGCCGGAAGCCGGTCTTGCCGCCGGCATCCAGAACCGGCCCGAGGTCGGGGTGGGGCAGGGTGGGGCGCAGCAGGTGGCGGGCGTTCAGGCGGATGCCGCTTTCGTCGGGGGCGTCGTCGGGCCGGTGGAAGCGCACCACCATGTCGGCGAAGGTCCGCTGCGGCAGGATGTGGGACTGGCTGTCGTCGCGCCGCCGCTCCAGCGAGGCGGCGACCTCGTCGGGGGTATAGCCGCGCTCGGCGCAGTCGCGGGCATGTTTCCAGCCGATGCGCAGGTCCTCGTCGGGATCCAGGAAGACCTTGACGTCGTAGCAGTCGCGCAAGGTGCGGCTGTGATAGCCCAGCAGTCCCTCGACGATGATGAAGTCGCGGGGCTCCAGCAGGGCCGGGCGCTCCAGGGTTCCCCGGGCATGGTCGTAGACCGGCTTCAGGACCGGCTTGCCCTGGCGCAGCAGGCACAGATGCTGTTCCAGGATGTCCAGATGGTTGGCCTTGGGGTTCAGGGCGGTGATGCCGTTGCGGCGGCGCTCGGCGCGGGAATGGCGGTGGTAGTCGTCCGAGCGCAGCACGGCGACCCGCCCGGTCCCCAGAATGGCGGCGATGCCCGAGGCCAGGGTGCTCTTGCCGGCGGCGGAATCGCCGACCAGACCCAGGATCACCGGACGGTCGATGACACGGTTGTGGGGCATCTGCCAGCTCCTCACGGTATGCGCCGGTGCCAGCTGGTCAGCAGCTGGCGCTCGCCGGCGCCGCCGCCCACCAGCAGGGTCTGGGTGCGTTCATGGGTGGCGGTGCGCTCGATCCCCTCGAACAGCAGGCCGGTGGTGATGCCGGTGGCGCAGAACACCACCTCGGGAGAGCGGACCAGTTCTTCCAGCCGCCGCCATTGTTCCATGTCCATGCCGGCGGCTTCGACGGCGCGGCGCTCGGTCGCCAGCTGCGGGTCGATGCGGGCCATGAACTCGCCGCCCATCACCCGGATGGCGCAGGCCGACAGCATGCCTTCCGGGCAGCCGCCGGTTCCCATCAGGGCGTCGATGCCCGATCCGGGAATGGCGGCCATCAGGGCGCCGGCGACATCGCCGGCCGGATACAGGGCGACGCGGGCGCCCTTGGCATGGATGCGTTCCACCAGTTCGCGGTGGCGGGGCTTTTCCAGGACATAGATGGTCAAATCCTCGACCGGCTTGTTCAGTGCCCCGGCCAGGGTCGTCAGCTTGTCCTCGACCGGCGCCTGCGGGTCGATGCGGCCCTTGACCGCCGGCGGGCCGGCGAATTTCTCCATGTAGAAGGCGGGACCGGGGTCGAACAGCGATCCGGTCGGGGCCATCGCCAGACAGGCCATCGCGTTGGTCATGCCCTTGGCCAGGAAGCTGGTGCCTTCCACCGGATCGACGGCGATGTCCCATTGCGGCAGGCGACCGGGATCGCCGAACCGCTGTCCGTGGTACAGCTGGCTGGTTTCCTCGCGCGGGCCTTCGCCGATCAGGATCTGGGCATTGCAGCCCAGGGCGGCCAGCTCGGTCTCGATGGCGGTGATGGCCGCGCAATCGCCCTGCGACTTGTCGCCGCGGCCGATCCAGGCATAGGCCGCGCGGGCAGCCGCCTCGGTGGCGCGACGCAGGTCATATGCCCCCAGCGATCGGCCCGACCGCACGTCGGTGATCTCCGTCATCCCGAGACTTCCTCCCAAAGGAACCATTTTCTTTGAGTGTGTCGGGCGGGGGCGAAGGAGGGAACACCCACCCGGAGGTGACGCCAATCTCTTGTGGAGGGGCGTCACCCTGCCCGAGTGGGGAGGTCAAGTCAATAATGGGATGGGACTTGACCCGATAGGGTGGTCATCCCCTGCCCGGCAGCATGCGGGTCAGGACATTGTCCTTCAGAATGAAATGGTGCCGCAGGGCGGCAACGACATGTCCCGCCAGGATCAGGGCCAGGACCCAGGCCATCGCCGAATGGGCGCCTTCGAACAGTTCGTGCAGGACTTTGTCCTTGCCGATCAGGGTGGGCACCGTCCAGCCGAACACGTCGACGGCCCGCCCCCCCGTCTGCGACAGCAAGATGCCGTCGATGGGCAGCAGGATCATCAGGGCGTAAAGGGCGATATGGCCGGCATGGGCGGCCAGGCGTTCGATGTCGGTCATCGTGTCGGGGAACGCCGGCATCCGGCGGGTGGTGCGCCAGACCAGGCGCAGGACCACCAGGGCCAGGATCAATGTCCCGACCGCCTTGTGGATGCCGAAGACCTGCGACCGGAAATCGCCCTTGGGCAGATCTTCCATGATGATGCCGATGGACCACAGGGCGATGATCATCAGGGCCATCAGCCAGTGCAGGCTTTTGGCAAGGGGGTCGTAGCGACCGGAAGGCATGACGCGGCTCCACGCAAGGTTAAACGATCCCGCCACCATGCCTGCGCGTGGATGAACCGACGCTGAACGCCTGCCTAGCGGTTCTCGCGCCCCTTGAGATAAAAGGCCACGGCCTGGGCCCGGTTGCCGACGCCCAGCTTGTCGTACAGATTCTTCAGGTGGAACTTGACGGTGTTCAGCGAGATGTCCAGCTGGCTGGCCATCTGCTGGTTGGTCAGGCCGCTGGCCAGCGCGGCCAGCAACTCGCGTTCGCGCGGGGTCAGGCCGGCCAGCGGGTCGGACGCCAGGCTGGAAACGTCGATGAACGGGAACACCATGCGGCCGGCGGCGACGGCCTGGATGGTGTCGATCAGCTGTTCCGGCGGCTCGCGCTTCGAGCAGAAACCGGCGGCTCCCAGGGTCATGGCCTGACGCGGAACATCGGGGTTGGGGCTGCCGGTGTAGACGATCAGGCGCGGCGCGTCGCTTTTGCCGCGCAGGGATTGCAGGACGGCGCGGCCATCCATGTAGGGCATTTCCCAGCCGATGATGCCGACGTCGAAGGGCAATCGCTCGACCGCCTCGATGAAGCGTTCGCCGTCATCGGTGACGGCCACCAGACAGAATCGTTCGTCGCCGGCGAACAGCTTGACCAGACTGCTTTGCAGCAGCGGATTCTTTTCGGCGATGACGATGTCGATCGGCCGACTGGCTTGAGCTCCCATGATGATCGTTCCTTGCCGGGGGGTCCCCAGTGGCCCTGCCCGGTGGAAGGGTATATTAGCGAATATAATCGAAAACGCAAACGAAAAGAGTAGGTTTTGCCCTACCCTTGCACTGCAACATGACCAAAAACCGCCCGAACGGGGGGTGATTTACAGAGAATCCAGATTTGCCCGGACGGCCAGCCAACAAAAAACCGGCGCCACCCGCCAGGGTGCGCCGGTTTCAGCGGTTCGGGGCCGTCATACGGAACCAGAATGATTCATTCGGGTTCCCAAGCCCTCGCCGGGCGACCGCATCCGCGGCCTTGGCCGCGCCCTTGTATGGGCGCTGGATACGAAGCCCGAATGAATTATCCGGGCTTCGTATCAGTTGAAAAGAACGGTCCCGGCGGCCGGGCGGCGGAACACCGCCTTGGCGGCGCGGACGGCGCTGTTGCCGGAATCCCGGTGTTCCGCCACGGATTGGGGCGGAGCCGCGACGGGTTCAGCCACCGGGGCGGGGGCGGCCGCCGCCAAAGCCACGGCGGGGGAGGGCGCGGGCTCGGCCTTGGCCGGGGCGGTGGGGAACATTTCGATGGCGCGGGTCAAGGCGGCCTGCTGCACGGCCGGCCGCTTGCCGCTGGGGCGCGACCCCGGCTCCCACACGAAGCCATCGGTACGATAGACCCGGCTGCCATAGTCGCCGCTGGCGGCAAACCAGACGCGCACCTGGCTCCAGTCGTTCTTGGGAGAGACGTCCAGAACCGAGACGTTGGTGGTGACCTCGCCGCGGCCGCGGCCGCGGGTCGGGGCCCAGTTGGCATGATCGACCAGCACCACGCGGTTGCTGACCACGCGGGTGACGACCGAGACATGGCCATGACGCATGCTGCCCTGGCGCGAGAAGACCAGAACCCCGCCTTCCCGGGGGGCGCGGCCCCGTTCGTAAACCCCGGCGGCGGCGCTCCACCACTGCCAGGCGTCGCCCTTCAGCTGCAGGCCGGAAACTTCGCGGGCGTAAGGAACGCACTGGATGGCGGAGGCAGGCGACGACAGGGCGGCGGCGAATAACGCCAGTGCCGTCAGCAGTGCGGGCTTTTTCACCTGTTTCCTCCCCCCTTCCCCGATCAATTACTGCGATAGTGTCGATGAAAAAAGCCGATGGCAACTCTTTTTGACTCAAATTTTAGATATTTTTTCATGTTTTGACGGTGCGGGCAGGCCGCCCGGCAGGGCTTCCGGGGGGGCGGGCAGAGGGGTATGATGCTCGGATGCGAGGCATGGGAGGATGATCCGGTGAAGCGTGGGATGGCTGCGTGGGCAGCGGTGATGGTGGCGGGGCTGTCCCTGCGGGATGGGCGGCCGAGCCGCGGCCTCTGGTGATCGCCTCCGGCGAGGTCACCGGATATTATTTTCCCGTCGCCGGCGCCCTGTGCCGGGTCCTGAACAAGGAGCGTCCGTGGGGCGTCGGATGTGCGGTGATGCCGTCTTCCGGATCCGCTGCCAACGTGGCGTCGCTGCGCTCGGGCGAGGCTGATCTGGCGATCCTGCAGTCGCGGGCCGCCCAACTGGCCGCCCAGGGACGCGACGGCTTCAAGGAGGCCGGGCCGTTCGCCGACATGCGGGCCATCCTCAGCCTGCACGGCGAGACTGTGCTGATTCTGGCCCGCCAGGGGGCAGGCATCAAGTCGGTGGCCGATTTCAAGGGCAAGCGCGTCAATCTGGGGCGGCCCGGTTCGTTTCAGCGCAGCATGGCCGAGGCGGTGCTGGAGGCGTCGGGCCTGACCGAGGGCGATCTGTCGCCGGCGGTCGAGCTTGATCTTAGCGACCAGGGGGTCGAACTGTGCGAGGGCAATATCGATGCCGCCTTCTTCACCGGCGTGCATCCGATGAGCGAAGCCCTGGCCGCAATCGACGAATGCGACGCGGTGCCGGTCCCCATCCCCGTCAAGTCGGTGGAAGCGTCCCTGAAGCGGGCGTCGTGGCTTAGCCCGGCTTTCATCCGCAAGGGCAGTTACGAAGGCCTGAAGGAAGATCTGCCCAGCCTGCAGGTGCGGGCGGTTCTGGTGGGGTCGACCCGCCTGGCCCCCGAGGACGTCCACGCCATCCTGAAGGCGGTCCACACCAATTTCGGGGCTTTCACCCGCCTGCATCCGGTCCTGAAGGGGCTGTCGAAGCAAGGCACGGCCAAGGAAGGCCTGACGGTGAAGCTGCATGACGGCGCCGAGAAATTCTATGCGGAGACCAATCTGAAGTGAGCGCGCTGCTGGAGTCGCTGGCCTATCCCGACCTCGAACGGCTGATCGCCGCAGGCGAGACGGTGGCGCGACTGGATGCGGAAATGGCGGCGGCCGGCGGCGATCCGCCGTCGCTGCTGGCCGGCGCGGCGCGGGCGGTGCCGTTCCGGCATTATCCCGAAGGCGACGTCTACGATTTCACCAGTCATTCGCAGTTTTATTATCACGTCCACCGCGGCAACGAGTTCGGGCATCTCCACCTGTTCCTGCGGCCCAAGGGCATGCCGGCGGGGCTGTTGCCGACGGTTCCGGTCCCGGATGCTCCCGATGCTCCCTGTCATCTGGTCGCCGTCGGCTTCGACGCCGATGGCGCGGTGTCGGAGCTGTTCACCACCAATCGCTGGGTGACCGGCGAGGCGTGGTATCCGGCGGCCGCGGTGGCGGCCATGTTGCCGTATTTTTCCATCGGCAAGGGGCGCTATCGGCCGGTGGGGGAGTGGCTGACCGCCCTGCTGGTCCTGTTCGGGCCGGTCATCGTCGACCTGCTGTCCCGCCGCGACGCCGAGGTCGAACGGTGGAGCCACGCCCATCCCGGCCGTGCGGTCCTGGACGACGGGGGGCTGGAAATCCTGTCGCGGCAGCCGGTGTCGGTGCCGCTGTGGCGGCGCAGCCTGGACGATGCCCTGAAACGCTGAACGCCGCCATCCCGGCCGGGATGGCGGCGTTCCCGCAAGGCACGCCTTGCGGCGGAAGACTACTTCAGGGTCTTCAGGTAGGCGACCACGGCGGCCACGTCCTCGGGCTTCTTCAGGCCGGCGAAGGCCATCTTGTTGCCGGGAACGGTACCCTTGGGGTCGGCCAGATACTTGCCCAGGGTGGCTTCGTCCCAGGTCAGGCCCGAGGCCTTGTGGGCGTCGGAATACTTGAAGCCTTCGGTGGTGCCGGCCTTCTTGCCGAACACGCCGGCCAGGGACGGGCCGACGCCATGCTTGCCGGCTTCCACCTTGTGGCAGGCCTTGCACTGATTGAACGCAGCCGGGGCCTCCTGAGCGTTGGCAACGACGGGGGCCAGCAGCAGGGCGGCAAGAGCCAGACCGATCTTCTTCATCATCATCTCCCAAGATTTTGTAACGGGTTTGTCAGAACAAGAAACAACCTCGACGTCCGACCGGCCCGGCGGCGTGACCACCGATCCGTATCCTTGAGGGTAGGCAAAGTCCGTGGCGGAAATTGGGCGGGATTGCGCCGGCGGGGCGGCGGGGCGCAGAGGCCCGTGCCGGCGTCATCGAATGCGTGCTTCTCCCCTTCGGTCCACCGTATCGAGGTGTCTTCTCGGCGGCATTATCGTTCACCTCGCGCCGAACTTCAACCGCCTCTGCTGCTTCAGGCCAGGGATTGCAGCAGTTTCGTCAGTTCGGCGTCGCCGTAGGCGCGGGGCGGCACGGCCCCCCAGACCGGCCGGGGCCAGGCCGGGTCCGACGGAAAGCGGGCGATGACGTGGACATGCAGCTGCGGCACCACGTTGCCCAGCGAGGCGACGTTCATTTTGTGGGCGCCGGTCAGGTTCTGCAGCCGGTGGGTGGCGGTGGCGATCTCGTCCATCAGCAGGTGGCGGTCGGTCTGATCCAACTCGTGGAGTTCGGTGATGCCGTGGCGGCGCGGGACCAGGATCAGCCAGGGATAATTGGCGTCGCGCGCCAGCAGGACCCGGCACAGCGGCCAGTCCGTCACCGGGATGGTGTCGGCGAACAACGTGGCGTTCAGCTCGAACATTTCCGACAGCTCCTCGTTGCCAGTTGAGCACATTCGCGGTATCACCAGCGGCAACGCCCCACCGACAGAGACCCCGATGCGCCGTCGCCGCACCCGCACCGAATTCAGCCTTTTCTCGACTCTGGCCCGGGTCTTTCCCCGGCTGTGCCTGCTGGGGCTGGTCCTGCTGCCGGTCGCCGAGCTGGCGGCGGGAATCGCCTTGTCCAGAATACCCGAGCCGCGCCCGATTGCCAGCGTCGCCTTGACCGATGCGCAATTGGCGCAGCTTTACGGCACCGGCGATGTCGCCCCCATCCGCGAGATGCTGGCCGAGACCCGCGACCTGCGCGATACCGTCTATGCGCCGCTGGTCGAGTACCGCATGAAGCCGTTCCGGGGCCGGTACGTGGTGGTCGGCGACGATGGCTGGCGGATGGTTCCCCGACCCGACGAGGGGGGCGGGGCCAAGGTGTTCGTCTTCGGCGGCTCGACGGCCTTCGGCACCGGCAGCCCGGACGGCGAGACCATTCCCGCCCACCTGGACGCCCTGCTGCGCGAGGCGGGAAAGCCGGCCCAGGTATTCAATTTCGGCGTCCCCGGCTGGTTCTCGACCCAGGAACGCATCGCCCTGGAGCAGATGCTGACCGCGGGGGGCAAGCCGGACCTTGCCGTCTTCATCGACGGCCTTGAGGATCTGCGCCACTGCGCCGCCCCCGACCGGACCGGCTGGAGCCCCCGTCTGGCCCAGACCGAAACCCGCCACGGTCTGGCCGGGATGCTTGAAAAATCCGCCCTGCTGCAGGTGGTGCGGCGGCTGCTGCCCGACGAGCCCCGGCCCGATTCCCTGGTGCCGCCCTGTGCCGGCGACGGCGACGTCGAAAAGGCCTTGGCCCGGCTCGACGCCAACCGCCGCATGATCTCGGCCATCGCCGAACGCTTCGGATTCCGCGTGCTGTTCGTCCAGCAGCCGGTTCCCGGCTACGGCTATGACAACGCCAAGCGCGTCGTCGCCGTCTCGCCCGCCGAGATGGCGCCGCTGGTCGCCGTGGCCAAGGGCTATTCCCGCATGGCCGAGACCCGCGGTGCCGGCCGCCCGGGCGACGGCGACCTGCTGTGGCTGGCCGATCTGGAACCGGCGGCCGGCAATGCCTATGTCGATGTCGTGCATTACAGCCCGCTGTTCAACCGCGCCATCGCCGAAGCCGTGGCCCGGCGGGTGGTCGACGGGCACCTGCTGCCCTGATCGGATCTGCCGTGTCGCAACGGACCCGCTGGTTGCTGCTTCTGGTTCTTCCGGCCTTGTTCTGGGCCGGGAACGCCCTGATCGCCCGCGCCAGCGTCGGACAGATTCCGCCGGTGGCGCTGAATTTCTGGCGCTGGGCCGTGGCCTTGCTGCTGCTGCTGCCCTTCACCGGCGGCGACCTGTGGCGTCACCGGGCGGTCCTGCTGGCGCGCTGGCCGCATCTGATCGCCCAGGGGCTGGTCAGCGTCACCGCCTATAACGCCCTGCTGTATCTGGCCCTGCAGACCACCACCGCCATCAACGCCACCCTGGTGGGCAGTTCCCTGCCGCTGATGGTGCTGGTGCTGGGGCGGTTCTGGCTGGACGAGCCGATCCGGCCGCGGGCGGTGGCCGGCATCGTGGTGTCGGCGGCCGGTCTGGTGGTGGTGGTGTCCAAGGGTGCTCCGGCCCAGTTGCTGGAACTGGGATTGGCCCGCGGCGACGGGGTCATGCTGCTGGCCACCTTGTCCTGGGCGCTTTACTCGGTGATGCTGAAGCGGTACCCGATGCCGGTGCCGTCCTACACCCTGCTGACGGCGCTGATGATCGTCGGCGTCGCCGCCATCCTGCCTTTCTATCTGTGGGAACTGGCGGCCGGCGCGGTGCTGGACCCCAGCCCGCGCAATCTGGCGGTGATCGCTTACACGGCGCTGTTCGCTTCGCTGGCCGCCTATTATTTCTGGAACAAGGGCGTGGTCATCGTCGGCGCCGCCACCGCCGGCCAGTACACCTATCTGATCCCGCTGTTCGCCGCCATCCTGGCGGTCCTGCTGCTGGACGAGGAGTTCCACGCCTTCCACGGCCTGGGCGCCGCCCTGATCTTCGGCGGCATCGCCCTGGCCGGGCGGGGGCCGGCTACTCGGCCAGGCGGCGCAGCATCTCGGGCGTGACCAGGGTGACGCCCTTGTCGGTGCGGCTGAAACGCTGGGCGTCCAGCACCGGGTCCTCGCCGATCACCAGCCCGGGCGGAATCACCGATCCCTGGTCGACGATGCATTTCTTCAGGCGGGCGTGACGGCCGATGTCGCAATCGGGCAGGACCACGGTATCCTCGACCAGGGCATAGGAATTGACGCGGACGTTGGAATAAAGCAGCGACCGCCGCACCGTGGCCCCCGAGATGACGCAGCCGCCGGAAACCATGCTGTCCACCGCCATGCCGCGGCGGGCGTCGGAATCGAAGACGAACTTGGCCGGCGGCAATTGCGCCTGATAGGTCCAGATCGGCCAGGCTTCCTCGTAGATGTTGAGCGACGGCGTGACGGTGGTAAGGTCGATGTTGGCTTCCCAATAGGCGTCGATGGTGCCGACGTCGCGCCAGTAATGCTCGGTGGCGCCGTCATGCATGACGCAGGAATCCTGGAAGCGGTGCGCCACCAGCCGGTGCTTGCCCACCAGCCGCGGAATGATGTTCTTGCCGAAATCGTGCTCGGTCTCGGCGGTGACGGAATCCTCGTTCAGGCAGTCGTACAGGAACTGCGCGTTGAAGATGTAGATGCCCATGCTGGCCAGCGCCTTGGTCGGGTCGGCGGGGGTGGGCTGGGGGTGGGCCGGCTTTTCGTCGAAGCGGATGATGCAATCCCGTTCGTCGACCGCCATCACCCCGAAGCCCCTGGCGTCCTCCAGCGGCACTTCCAGGCAGGCGACCGACACGTCGGCGCCGCTGGCCATGTGGTGGGCCAGCATCTTGGCATAGTCCATCTTGTAGACGTGGTCGCCGGCCAGGATCAGCACGAATTCCGGCTTGTGGCTGCGGATGATGTCGAGATTCTGGAAGACGGCGTCGGCGGTGCCCTTGTACCAGTTTTCCCCTTCGGTCCGCTGCTGGGCGGGCAGCAGTTCGATGAACTCGCTGAATTCGCCGCGCAGGAAGCTCCAGCCGCGCTGGATGTGCTGGATCAGCGAATGGGCCTTGTACTGGGTGATGACCCCGATGCGGCGGATGCCTGAATTGATGCAGTTGGACAGGGCGAAGTCGATGATGCGGAACTTGCCGGCAAAGGGCACACCCGGCTTGGCGTGCCAGTCCGTCAGCGCCCCCAGGCGCGACCCGCGGCCGCCGGCCAGGACCAGCGCCAGGGTCCGGCGCAGCCTGAGGTTCGCTTCCCACTCCTGACCGATCCGTTCATCCGGCTTCGACATTGCCACTTCCTTCGGTATGGGTATCGCCGGGGACGGTGCCACAATCGGCGCCCGGGCACAACAGCCGGACGGGTGGGGTGGGCGGTTCCTCTTTCACGCTGCACGGCCTTGGGCTAGGCTGTCAGAGTGACGGGTTTCGACGGGGGTTGTCATGCGCGTGCTGTTCGCTTCGTCCGAGGTGTTTCCGCTGGTCAAGACCGGGGGGCTGGCCGACGTCGCCGGGTCCCTGCCGGCGGCTCTGGCCGGGGCGGGCGATGACGTCCGCATTCTGCTGCCCGGCTATCCCCGGGCGCTGGACACCGCCGAGGGCAAGCGTCAGGTCGCCGACCTGGGCGACCCGCTGGGCGTCGGTGCCGCCACCTTGCTGGTGTCGGCCAAGCTGCCCGGTTCGGGGGTGCCGGTCTGGCTGCTGGATTGCCCGGCCCTGTACCGCCGCGACGGCGGCCCCTATCAGGATGCCGCCGGCGAGGATTATGCCGACAATCTGCTGCGCTTCGGGATGCTGTCGTGGGCGGCGGCCCGGCTGTCCGGCGCGGACAGCCCGGTCAAGTGGCGGCCGCAGGTCCTGCATTGCAACGACTGGCAGACCGGCCTGGCCCCGGCCTATCTGCGGGCCTGGCAGCCGGCCGAGCGGCCGGCGACCGTCTTCACCATCCACAACATCGCCTATCAGGGGCTGTTCCCCAAGGAATCGGTGCCGCGTCTGGGCCTGCCCTGGGAGATGTTCCAGATCGACGGGCTGGAATATTACGACAGCCTGTCCTTCCTGAAGGCCGGCCTCGTCTACAGCGACCGGCTGACCACGGTCAGCCCGCGCTATGCCCGGGAGATCCAATCGGCTCCGCACGGCTGCGGACTGGAAGGCCTGCTGGCCCATCGCGCCGCCGACCTGGACGGCATTCTGAACGGCGCCGATTACACCGTCTGGGCGCCGGACCGGGACACCTGTCTGGTCGAACGCTATGCCCCGGCCGATTTCGCCAGGGGCAAGGCGGTCAACAAGGCGGCCTTGCAGGCCGCCCTGGGGCTCGATCCGCAGGCCGATGCCCCTCTGCTGGTGGTGGTCAGCCGCCTGAACGACCAGAAGGGGCTGGACATGGTGCTGGCCGCGCTGCCGGCGATCTTGCGCCAGGGCGCCCAGGTCGCGCTGATCGGAACCGGCGACCGTTCGATGGAGGATGGCTTCCGCGCCGCCGCCGCCACCAGTCCGCGGCAGGTTTCCGCCACCATCGGCTATTCCGAGGAGCTGGCTCATCGCCTGCTGGCCGCCGGCGACATGCTGCTGATGCCGTCGCGCTTCGAGCCTTGCGGACTGACGCAGTTCTATGCCTTCCGCTATGGGACGGTGCCGGTGGTGCATGCCACCGGCGGTCTGGCCGATTCGGTGGTCAATGCCACCTATGACGGGCTGATGACCGGCACCGCCACGGGATTTTCGTTCGAGTACGCCAATGACGGGGCGTTCCAGTGGTGCGTCGAGCGGGCCATCGGCCTGTACCGTCAGCCCGACGTCTGGCGCAAGATCCAGAAGGCCTGCATCGCCCAGGATTTCAGCTGGAAACTGTCGGCCGGCCGCTATCAGGCCCTGTACCGGGGATTGGTGGCGCCGCCGGCCGCCCGGCGGCGGAAGGCGGGCGCCTGATGCCGGGGCCGGAGCCGGCGCTGATCGCCGACATCGGCGGCACGCACGCCCGTTTCGCCCTGGTCCAGCCCGACGGCCGCATCGGCGAGATGGTGGTGCTGCGCTGCCGCGAGCACGCCGGTCCGGTCGAGGCGGTCCGGCTTTTCCTGGACAGGGTCGGGCCGTCGCTTCCACCGGCGACGGCGGCCTTCGCCGTCGCTTCCGCCCTGTCCGGCGACTGGGTCGACCTGACCAATTCGTCCTGGTCGTTTTCCATCGAGGCGGTCCGTCTTGCCCTGGGATTGCGGCGCCTGCAGGTGGTCAACGATTTCACCGCCGTCGCCCTGTCGGTGCGGCACCTGTCCCCGGCCGACCTGCTGCCGCTTGGCGGCGGCACGGCCGTGGACGGGGCGCCCATCGCCGTCCTGGGGCCGGGGACCGGGCTGGGGGTGTCGGGGCTGGTGCCGACGCCGTCCGGCGAATGGGTGGCCCTGGCCACCGAGGGCGGTCACGTGACGATGGCGGCGGCCAACGGCCGCGAGGCGCAGGTGCTGGAGTGGCTGCGCGGCCGGTTCGGCCATGTCTCGGCCGAGCGGGTGCTGTCGGGGCCGGGTCTGGTCAACCTGTATCGGGCGGTGTGTGCCCTGGACGGCGTGACGGCCCGGGACGCAATCGATCCGCCGTGGGTCCTGGATCAGGCGGCGGCGGGGGCCTGCGGGCCGTGCCGCGAGGCTTTGGACCTGTTCTTCGCCATGCTGGGGACGGTGGCCGGCAACCTGGCCCTCAGCCTGGGGGCCAAAGGCGGGGTCTTCGTCGCCGGCGGTATCCTGCCGCGGGTCAGGGACGCCTTCGCCGCGTCTGCATTCCGGTCACGCTTCGAGGACAAGGGCCGTTTCGGGCCTTACCTGTCCGGCATTCCGGTCTGGCTGATCGTCCATCCCGAGCCGGCTTTCGCCGGTCTGACCGGCCTGTGTGCCGAAGGCTGACCGATCAGCGGGGAACGGCAGGGGCGGATATGGCCGCCTGCGGCGCCTGGACGCCGAGATTGGGCGAGAAAACGACGGCAAGGCCAACGGCTCCGGCATACAGCACGGCTAGAATCAGTGCCTTGCGGGTGTTGTCGTAAGCGCGCAAGCGGTCCCCCTTCATCTCTCGTATCGGCGTCCCCCTATCCCAACGGATAGGTTGCGGCGCATTTCTATGCTTTAGACTTAGTAGAAGTCAACATCCTGTGCGTGACGGTCCGGAATCGGGCTGCTTTTCATGCGATACAAAAATTCTAAAAAACAACAAATAAGGTATCGCGTCCAGTTCGCACATGCAGCGAATATGGCTTGTGATAAGGAGAAGACGTTGCATGTCGCGATGAAATGCTGTAATAGGTATTGAAATACCAAATTAGCCGGCCCGCAAAAAGATCGGCACTCTGGAGGAGGAACGCGCATGCATGAAGTGCGCATCCACGGCCGCGGCGGCCAGGGAGCGGTGATGGCGTCGGGCATTCTTGCCGCGGCCCTGGTCAAGGAGGGGCGGCACGTCATGGCCATTCCCGCTTTCGGCTTCGAGCGCCGCGGTGCCCCGGTGGTCGCCTTCCTGCGCTTCGACGACCGGCCGATCCGCCGCATCACCAACATCTACGCCCCCGACACGGTGATCGTCATCGATCCCACGGTGGCGCGCTCGATCGACGTCTTCGCCGGCATGAAGGCCGGCGGCACCCTGGTGCAGTCCACCAAACGGGCGGTGTCGGACATGGCCTTGCCGCCGCATCTGGCCCGGGTGGCCACCTGCGACGCGGTGGGGATCGCCATGTCCATCTTCCGCCGCCCCATCACCAATACCATCATGCTGGGCGCCTTCGCCCGGGCGACGGGGCGGGTCGGCGTGGATTCCCTGGTGGCGGCGCTTGAAGACACCGACTTCCGCGATGCCGGCCTGAAGCAGAACATCGAGGCGGTCCGCAGGGGCTTCGACGAAACCGAAATCACTCAGCTGGCGGTGCAGGCGGCATGACCAGAAACGCCCCCGACAATCTTTGTCCCATCGCGGTCAACCTGTCCGAGATGCTGACCGGCGACTGGCGGGCCATGCGCCCGGTGGTCGATCGCGACCGTTGCGTCAAGTGCGCCACCTGCTGGCTGTACTGCCCGGTCCAATGCATCGTCGAAAAGCCCACATGGTTCGACGTCGACCTGGCGACCTGCAAGGGTTGCGGCATCTGTGCCAACGAATGTCCGCACCGGGCCATCGCGATGGTCGAAGAGACGGAGGACTGACATGAGCCAAGCCGCCGCCCTGTCCCGGGACAGCCGCACCCTCGTCATCGACGGCAACGAGGCCGCCGCCTGGGGGGCCGCCCTGTCGCGTCCCGACGTGGTCGCCGTCTATCCCATCACCCCGCAATCCTCGCTGGTCGAGTATCTCGCCAAGTTCATCGCCGAAGGCAAGATGGACGCCGAGCTGATGGACGTCGAGGGCGAGCATTCGGTGCTGTCGGTCCTGCACGGCGCCTGTCTGGCCGGGGGGCGGACCTATTCCGCCACCTCGGCCCAGGGGCTGGCCTACATGTTCGAGCCCTATTTCCGCACCCCCGGCCTGCGCCTGCCGATGGTGGTGTCGCTGGTCACCCGCGATTCGGTGACGCCGTGCTGCGTGTGGGGCGGCCAGCAGGATGCCATGACCGTCAAGGAAGTGGGCTGGATTCAGATGTACTGCGAAACCCAGCAGGAAATCTGCGATTCCATCCCCATCGCCTACAAGGTGGCCGAGCATGCCGACGT
The DNA here is from genome assembly GCA_903941095.1 of uncultured Rhodospirillaceae bacterium. Lineage (GTDB taxonomy): Bacteria > Pseudomonadota > Alphaproteobacteria > Rhodospirillales > Magnetospirillaceae > Magnetospirillum. The sequence continues at coordinate 40,713 of CAJANN010000209.1, forward strand.
CATGCTGCCGGTCAATGTCTGCCACGACGGCAATTACCTGTCCTATGGCGTCGCCCGCGTCGACCTGCCCGAGCAGGAGGTGGTCGACGCCTTCCTGGGCGAGAAGAACGTCAACTGGCACGCCTGCCTGGACCCCGAACGGCCGATGGCCGTCGATCCGCTGACCGGCGGGGCCGGCGGCGCCGGGCCGTCGATGTTCGTGCGCTACCGCAAGGGCCAGTGCGCCGGCATGAGCGCCGCCCTGGACGTCATCGTCGCCGCCCACGAGGATTGGGGCCGGCGCACCGGGCGCTATTGGTCGCCGCTGATCGAGGAATACCGCATGGAGGATGCCGAGGTGGCGCTGGTCACCATCGGCTCGATGACCGGCGCCGCCAAGGACGCGGTGGACGAGGCCCGGCTGGACGGGCGCAGGGTCGGCCTGGTCAAGATCAAGACCTTCCGGCCGTTCCCGGCCAAGGCCATCGCCGCGGCGCTGTCGAAGGTCAAGGCCATCGGCGTGGTCGACCGCGCGGTGAATTTCGGCTGGAATTGCGGCCCGGTGTTCCAGGAAGTGCTGGCGGCGCTGTACGCCCTGCCGGTGCGGGTGCCGCTGGTCAGCTTCATCGGCGGTCTGGCCGGCGCCGACATCACCCCGGAACATTTCGCCCGCTCCATCGCCGACACCATCCGCCTTGCCGCCGGCGAGCAGGTGTCGTCGCCGGTCTGGCTCAACGAATTCGATAAATAGGGAAGCGGCCATGCCCGAAGCCAAATACCTGCTGGTCGGTTCGTCCCATGCCGCGCTGGAAGCCCTGCGGGCCATCCGCCGCCTCGACCCGGACGGGTCGATGGCGATGGTGACGCGGGACGGCGCGCTGCCCTATTCCCCGACCGTGCTGCCCTATGTCATGAGCGGGCGCTCCAGGCCCGATGCGGTGATCCTGCGCGATCGGGCCTTTTTCGACGAAGTCGGATGCCGGTTCGTTTCCGGCGTCGCCGCCACCGGCCTGGACACCGCCGCCAGGTCGGTCCGGCTGGCCGACGGGACCCAGTGGCGCTATGGCCGCTTGCTGGTCGCCACCGGGGCCGCTCCGGCGATACCGCCCATTCCCGGCCTGGATACGGTCGCCTTCCACGTGCTGCGCACCCTGGACGACGCCGTCGGCCTGCGGGCCCGCATGGGGCTGGCCCGCCGTGCCGTGGTGCTGGGGGCGGGCCTGGTCGGCCTGCATGCCGCCGAAACCCTGGCCGAGGCCGGTCTGTCGGTGTCGGTGATCGAGATGCGCGGCCAGGTGCTGCCCGGTTATATCGACGCCAAGGCCTCGGCCCGAATCGAGGCCGCCTTCGCCGGTCACGGCGTCAAGCTGCTGCTGGGGCGCACCGCCACCCGGGTGGCGGCGCAGGATGTCGGCATCGCCGTGACCACCGACGACGGCCGCACCGTCGAAGGCGACCTGCTGCTGGTGGCCACCGGGGTCCGGCCGGTGACCGACTGGCTGGCCGGGTCGGGGGTGCAGGTCGAACGCGGCGTGCTGGTGGACGGCTTTCTGCGGACCTCGGCGGCCGACGTCTGGGCCGCCGGAGACGTGGCGCAGGGGCTGGATTTCGCCTCGGGCACCCGGCAGGTCCTGGGCATCATCCCCACCGCCGTCGAGCAGGGCCGCATCGCCGGCTTCGACATGGCCGGGGATGCCGGGCAGAAGCCGTGGGTGGGCGGATTGCCGGTCAACACCTATCGCTTTTTCGGCCGTCCGGCGGTGTCGGTGGGGCAGGCCGCGGCCGGCGGCGACGGTTTCGAGGTGGTGGAACAGGACCTGCCGCACCTGTACCGCCGCATCGTCCTGGCCGGCGACCGGCTGGTGGGCATCGCCTCCGTCGACGATCCCTTCGACGCCGGCATCATGGGCGAACTGATCCGCCGCCGCGTCGATCTGGCCGCCGTCAAGGACGCCTTCCTTGCCGACCCGACCGCCATCGGCCGCCGGCTGATGAGCGAGCAGTGGAGATAAGCATGTCGATCGCCTACGACACCATCGCCTTCCGCTCGGCCAAATGCGACGGCTGCGGCGAATGCATGAAAGCCTGTGCCGCCGTCAAGCAGGGCACCAGCCGCATCTCGATCGTTCCCGGCGCCCGGGACGGCGCCTTCGAGATGGCCCTGTGCCGCCAGTGCGGCGATCCCAAATGCGTCATGGTCTGTCCGGCCGGCGCCCTGTCGAAGAACGCCGGCAACGGAATCGTCGACTGGGCCGCCGACCGTTGCGTCGATTGCCTGCTGTGCACCTCGGGCTGCGCCTATGGCGCCATTTCCGCCGATCCCATCGGCGGGCGGGTCATCAAGTGCGACCAGTGCGGCGGCGATCCGGCCTGCGTCGGGGCCTGTCCGACCGACGCCCTGGAATGGGGCTCGGCCGGCAGCATCTACAACCGCTTCGGCGACAAGGAGGACATGTTCGTCCCCGGTCTGGCCGGTTGCCAGGGCTGCAATTCCGAACTGATCATGCGCCACGTCATGCGCCGCATCGGCCGCAATTCGGTGCTGGCGACGCCGCCCGGCTGCATCCCCGGCATGGGGTCGGTGGGCTATAACGGCAAGACCGGCACCAAGGTGCCGGTGTTCCATCCGCTGCTGACCAACACCGCGTCGATGCTGGCCGGCGTGCGCCGCTATTACGACAAGATCGGGCGCAAGGACATCGTGGTCATGGCCCTGGCCGGCGATGGCGGCACCGTCGATTGCGGCTTCCATGCGGTGTCGGGAGCCGCCGAACGCGGCGAGAAGATCCTGTATATCTGCGTCGACAACGAAGGCTACATGAACACCGGCATGCAGCGGTCGGGGGCGACGCCTTACGGTTCGTGGACCTCGACCACGCCGGTGGGCGACAAGCTGAAGGGCAAGACCCAGGACGCCAAGAACATGCCGATGATCATGGTGGCCCACCGCGCCGCCTATGTCGCCACGGCCTCCACCGCCTACATGGAAGAGCTTTACGACAAGCTGGACCGCGCCATCGAGGCCTCGTTCCACGGCTTTTCCTATCTGCACATCTATTCGCCCTGTCCCACCGGCTGGCGGGTGCCGGCCAACAAGGTGATCGAGGCCTGCCGCCTGTCGGTGGAATCGAACTTCGTCACCTTGTGGGAATACACCCCCGAGGCCGGCCTGCGGTTCACCCGCTCGCCGGACCGGCCGGTTCCGGTGGTGGACTATGCCCGTACCATCGGCAAGTACCGCCATCTGGATGCCGACCAGCTCGCCCACATTCAGGCCAAGGTGGACGAGCAGGTGGCGCTGCTGAAACGGCTGGCCGGCGAGGTCTCTGCCGTTTCCGCAGCGCGCGCGGCGGCTCCGGAAGATTCCTCCACGTCGGCCGGAGCCGTTCCCCCGCCATTGCGGCACGAAACCTTCCGTCCCTGACGGCTCGGGTTGATATACAGGATGTAAACGCCTAGCATGTCGTCCTGGGGATGGATGCGGGGGCGCGGATGGCTTTCTTGCGCAAGATCGAGGTGAGCACCGGCGTCTGGTGGGTGGAATGTCCGGCCGCCGACCTGCGCGTTTTGTGCGGCTGCCCGGCCGATGTGGTCAAGCATCTGATGAAGCGCGGCCTGATCGCCGCCACCGAAAGGGACGGGGTGTCCTTTGAGACCGGCCCCAACGCCATCCTGCTGTCCGACGTCATGGTCCAGAACGGCAGTTTCGCCAATCTGGGCGAGTTTCCCGTTCTGCAGATGCTGTACCGCCAGGGCATGCTGCTGCCCGGCCATCCCGGCAATACCGGGGCCAAGCCCTTGCTGATCGGCTCGGCCGAGCAGGTGCGCGCCCAGTTGCAGTACATCTATCGCGGCAATTACGGGCTGATCGGCGAGGATGAACTGATCGGGGCCGGCGCCTCGCCCGAGCGGGCGAAACAGCTGATGCGGATGAAGCTGAAATTCGCCTTCGGCGAAATCCGCCATCCCGGCGAGCTTTTGGATTCCCTGGTGATCGAGACCGAGACGGTGGCCATCCGCGGTGGCCTGTCCATCCGCCGGGTCCGGCTTAATCTCTTCGAGTTCCGCTACGGCGCCGAAACGGTCCTGGTCGACCTGAACCTGCCGCCTTTCGAGACCTATGAATGCCCCTATCCGCTGGGCTTCTACAACATGCCGCGCGAATATTTCGCGGTGGTCCATTCCGGCGAGGGCGACGGCTGGGACACCAGCCGCCCGGCGATGGGGGCCATCCTGATGTATCAGGGCCGGGTGTTCCTGATCGATGCCGGCCCCAACATCCTGTCGTCGCTGGATGCCCTGGGGATCGGCGTCAACGAGATCGAAGGCATTTTCCACACCCATTCCCACGACGATCATTTCGCCGGCCTGACCACGCTGATCCGTGCCGATCACCGCATCAAATACTACGCGTCGCCGCTGGTGCGGGATTCGGTGGCGCGCAAGATCGCCGCCCTGCTGTCCATCCAGCCTTCGGCCTTCGCCGACTATTTCGAGTGCCACGATCTGGCCGAGGACCAGTGGACCGACATCGAAGGGCTGGAGGTCAAGCCGGTCTTTTCGCCGCATCCGGTGGAAACCACCATCTTCCAGTTCCGCACCCCGTGGGAGGACGGTTTCCGCACCTATGCCCATTTCGCCGACATCTGCCGGCTGGATGTCCTGAAAGGCTTCGTCACCGACGATCCCGACGTGCCGGGAATTTCCGCCGCGATGTTCGAAACGGTC
>CAJANN010000210.1 GCA_903941095.1 uncultured Rhodospirillaceae bacterium
CGCGCGCCCTTCCACACAGCAGCATGGTCCCGGCAGACCGGAAATTCAACAGCCTTGTCGCAACAAAACCCCTCCCGCCCCGATGGGAGCGGGAGGGGAACCGGCCGGGCGGCGGCCGTCGGGGGGGGCCGACGCCGCCCGGCAAGGCCTGTCGCCACGCTCAGTGCGGCTTGATCTCGATTTTCCTGGCGGGCTCGGCGGCTTCTTCCTGCTTGGGCACGGTCACCGTCAGCACGCCTTCGGCGAACTCGGCGCCGATGGCCCCCTGGTCGGCATCCCGGGGCAGAAGGAACGATTGCTCGAACGAACCGAAGCTGCACTCGCCGCGCGTCTCGCCCTTGATGCTGAGCACGCCGTCCCGGACGGTCAGTTCGACGTCCCCGACCTCCAGCCCCGGCAGTTCCGCCGCGATCTCGTAATGGTCGCCGCGCTCCTTGACGCCGGTTTCGGGGACCAGCTCGCCCAGTTCCCGGAACGGGTGGCCCACCCACGGGTCGACGCCGGGCAAGGCCCGGCCGAAAGCCGCAGGGAAAAAGCTGTCGAACAGACGGTCGACCTCGTCGCGCCAGCCCGCCACCGGGTGACGCGACGGCGGGACGCAGGGCGATCCGGCTTCCGGCGGACGCCGCGGAACCCTGGTGGTCATGGCTTCCTCCTGACATGACGGAAGACACCGAACCCGGGCCAAGAGCCTTCCCGGCCCGTGGACCGATTATACCACCGCCCCCCGTCGCCGGCCGTGCGGCGGCGACATGGCAGCCCACCGCAAAAAAACGGTCAGCCGGCCCCGAAGCTTTGCACCAGCGAACCCACGATCATGAACCAGCCGTCCACCAGCACGAAGAAGATCAGTTTGAAGGGCAGCGCGATCATCGCCGGCGGGATCATCATCATGCCCATGCTCATCAGCACCGAGGCGACGACCATGTCGATGACGATGAACGGCAGGAAGATCAGGAAGCCGATCTCGAAGGCCCGGCGCAGTTCGCTGATGATGAAGGCCGGAATGATGACCTTCAGCGGCACGTCCTCGGCCCGGGCCACCGGCGCGGTGCGCGACAGCCCCATGAACAGCTGGACGTCCTGTTCGCGGGCCAGCCGGGTCATGAAGGCATGCACCGGCTTGACGGTGCGGTCGAAGGCCTCGATCTCGTCCAGGTGGCCGTCCATGTAGGGCTGGATGCCGTCGTTCCACGACTTTTCGAAGGTGGGAGCCATGATGAACATGGTCAGGAACATCGCCAGGCTCATCATCACCATGTTCGGCGGGCTTTGCATGGTGCCCAGCGCCTGACGCAGGAATCCCAGCACGATGACGATGCGGGTGAACGACGTCACCATCATCAGGATCGACGGCGCCACCGACAGCACCGTGGTCAGCGCCACCAGCTGGATCACCCGCAAGGTGGTGCTGTTGGGGTTGTTGCCGCCGCCCATGTCCAGTGTCAGTTGCTGGGCGGCCGCGGGAAAGACCAGCGCCAGCCCGGCCAGCACCGTCAGTCCGCCGGCCAGTCCCCTTGCCCAGGGCGCGATCCTCATGCCTTGTCCTCCGTGGCGGGGGCGACGGTCCGGCTTTCGACCACCAGATCGCTGACGCCGCCGATCAGCAGCAGATGTTCGGTATCGTCGCAACGCACCAGCACCAGCCGTCTGCGGCCGTCGAGGGCGCTGCTTTCGATGACGCCCAGGCGCCGTCTGGTTCCGGGCCGCACCACCATGCCGGCCGGACCGAAGCGGCGCAAGGCCCACAGCAGGGCCAGCATCAGCCCGATGACGAAGACCAGGGACGCGACGAAGCGCAGATAGCCGGCGGCATCCAGATCCATTCAGCCGGCCCCCTGGTCGGCGGGCGGCGGATCCATGCGTTCGGCGATGGCATCGGCCAGCCGGTCGAGGTCGGCCAGCAGCCGTTCCAGCAGCGGCAGCAGCAGGCAGCCCTCGTCCCGGGCCATGCCGGCGATGCCGGCGCAGATGCTTTGAACCTTGCCGTCCAGCGCGGCCAGGTCGACCATCGTCCCGCCGGCCAGCAGACGCCGGGCGGCGGTGACCAGGGAAACGGCCTTTTCCAGTTCGTCCTTCACGTCGCTCACGCGCTTTCTCCCGCCGGCATGGGGGGGGCCTCGCCATTGGCCCGATAGACGTAAGCCAGGATTTCGGCCACGGCGGCAAAAGCCTCGAGCGGGATCACGGTGTCGATCTCGACGGCGGCCAGCACCTGGGCCAGGTCGGGATCGGTCCGGACCTTGACGCCGTGGGCGAAGGCCAGCTGCAGGATCTGCTCGGCCAGCGCGCCCTTGCCGGATGCCACCACCCGGGGGGCGTCGGCTTCGTCCGGATCGTAGGACAGCGCCACCGCCACCGCCCGCCCGGCAGCCGGCCGGACGGCCTCTGCCTCGGCCCTCTCGTCCCAGAGGTCTTGGCCTTGCCCCATCTGCTCCATTCCCGATCGAGGTGAACCGCCTGTCGGCGCTACCCGGCACAAAGTCTGGCCCGGCGCACTTAAAGAACGGTTAAGCCGTTGATCGCGAATCGGATTCACCGTTTATTAAAGGCCTTGGTGCGACGATGCCCGGTGCAGGGTTCTCTCGCCCGCGTTCCGTCAGGGGTCGGCCGTCCGATGTTCGACAAGTTAACTCTGGTCTCGCTCACCAAGGGCCGCATGGACTGGGTCGCCCGGCGCCAGGAGGTGCTGGCCGAGAACATCGCCAACGCCAACACCCCAAAATACATGCCCCGCGACCTGACGCCGTGGAACTTCCGCGAGGTCCTGCAGCAGACGGTGCCGTCGGTCGGCATCAAGGCCACCGACGCCCGCCACATCACCCCGGCCATCAAGGACCCCACCAAGGTGGTCACCAACCGCAAGGCCTTCGAATCGTCGGCCGACGGCAACGCCGTGGTCCTGGAAGAGCAGATGGCCAAGATGGGCGAGGCCCGCAGCGCCTATGACCTGGCGGCCGGCCTGTTCGAAAAACAGTTCAAGCTGCTGCGGACCGCCCTGTCCAAGGGGCAATAGGCAGGAAGGGCCATCATGGACGAACTGCAGAAAAGCACCAAGATCGCCACCTCGGGCATGCGTGCCCAGGCCGAGCGCCTGCGCGTCATCTCGGAAAACCTGGCCAACGCCGATTCGCTGGCCCAGACCCCCGACGGATCGCCCTATCGCCGCAAGGTGGTGTCGTTCAAGAGCGAACTGGACCGCGCCAACGGCTTTACCGGCGTCAAGGTTTCCAGGGTCCGCCCCGACAACGCCGAGTTCCAGCGCCGATTCGATCCCAAGCACCCGGCCGCCGACCGCGACGGCTATGTGCTGGCGCCCAACGTCAATCCGCTGATCGAGATGATGGACATGCGCGAGGCGCAGCGATCCTACGAGGCCAACATGGCCGTCATCAATTCTTCCCGCCAGATGCTGTCGCGCACCGTCGAAATGCTGCGCCAGTAAGGACCCCAGGGGTAACAGACCATGAACCGCATCTCCGACGCCATCAATGCCTACAGCGCCTTCGCCAAGCCCTTGGGCGAGGGCGGAATGGAAGCCCGCGACACCCCCGCCCCGGTCCCCGGCAGCGACTTCTCCAGCGTGCTGAAGGACGCCGCCAAGGTCGCCGTCGGCTCCCTGAAGGAAGGCGAGCAGGCCTCGGCCTCGGCCATCGCCGGCAAGGCCGACATCCGCGAGGTGGTCGCCGCCGTCACCAACGCCCAGATGACCCTGGACACCGTGGTGACCGTGCGCGACAAGGTCATCAACGCCTATAACGAAATCATGCGCATGCCGATCTGACCTTCGGCCGCCGCCATGACCGAAGCCGAACTGATCGACGTTGCCCGCGAAACCATCATGACCCTGGTCATCGTGGCGGCCCCGCCGCTGCTGACCGGGCTGGTGGTCGGCCTGGCCATTTCGATCATCCAGACCGTCACCCAGATCCAGGAAATGACCCTGACCTTCGTGCCCAAGGTCCTGCTGGTGTTCGGCTCGCTGATCCTGTTTTTCCCCTTCATGCTGAACACCATGAACGAGTTCTGGAAAAGCGTCCTCGACCGCGTCATTGCCGGCGGCAATTAAGCGGGGGGGGCCGCGGTGCTCAGCGACATCCTGTCCTTCGACATCTACCGTTTCTTCATGATCTTCTCGCGCATCGGCGCGATGATGATGCTGCTGCCCGGCATCGGCGGCAAGCTGCTGCCGGCCCGCGGCAAGATGATCCTGGGCCTGGCGCTGACCCTGTTGCTGCTGCCCCTGGCCGGACCGCTGTATCCGCCGCGGCCCAAGGATCTGGGGGCGCTGTTCCTGATGGTCGGCTCCGAGGCGATGATCGGCTTCTACCTGGGCAGCCTGACCCAGGTTCTGCTCAGTTCCCTGCATGTGGCCGGCACCTTCATCGGCTCGCAGATCGGCCTGACCAACGCCTTCTCGTTCGACTTCATCGCCGAGCAGCAAAGCGCCACCCTGACCGCCCTGCTGACCAACATCGCCCTGGTGGCCATCTTCTCCACCGACCTGCACCACCTGATGCTGCAGGCGATGTTCGATTCCTACGCCACCTTCGTCCCCGGACAGCCCTTGCCGCTGGGCGATTTCATCGAGACCCTGTCGCACCTGATGGCCGACAGTTTCGGTTTCGCCATCAAGCTGTCGGCGCCGATCCTGGCCTTCGGCCTGATCTTCTATGTCGGACTGGGCCTGCTGAGCCGCCTGTCGCCGCAGATCCAGGTGTTCTTCATCGCCCTGCCGCTGCAGCTGATCGGCGGCCTGTGGATGCTGATGGTGGCGATGCCGCTGATGGTCTTCCTGTTCCTGCGCTGGTTCGAGGGCGGCCTGATGCCCTTCGTGCTGGCACGGTAGGCGGGCATGTCCGACGACAAAACAGAAGACCCGACAAGTAAACGCCTGAGCGACGCCCGAAACGAGGGCAACATCGCCCAAAGCTCGGAAATCAAGGTGCTGGCGTCGCTGGTGGCGGCGCTGGTCATCATCGGCTATCTGGCTCCGGGCATGGCCACCGACCTGAAGACCGCCCTGGTTCCCTTCATCGAGCGGCCAGAACAGATCGCCGTCAACCGCGAGGCCCTGCCCGGCCTGATGATCACCCTGGGAGTGGGGATGGGCAAGGTGCTGCTGGTGCCGATGGTCCTGGTGGTGGTCCTGGGAATCGGCGCCCAGGCGACCCAGGCCAAGGGCTTCATGTGGGTCACCAAGAACATCATACCCAGCTTCGCCAAGCTCAACCCGCTGGAAGGGGTCAAGCGGCTGTTTTCCGCGACCCAGGCCATCGAGTTCGTCAAGCAGCTGCTGAAACTGGTGGTGCTGGGCGTGGTGCTGGCCTGGATGATCTGGCGCAACGTCCGGGAATTCGAGAACCTGGCCACCCTGGACCTGATGGGAATCCTGGAATACATCCATGATCGCGTCTATTGGCTGATCTTCGCCACCGTCCTGATGATGGCGGCGCTGACCGCCGGCGACTACCTGTTCCAGCACTGGCGCTGGATCCAGAAGATGAAGATGAGCAAGCAGGAGGTGAAGGACGAGCACAAGAACCAGGAAGGCGATCCGCAGATCAAGGCCCGCCTGCGGTCGCTGCGCATGCAGCGCGCCCGCAAGCGCATGATGGCGGCGGTGCCCAAATCCGACGTCATCATCACCAACCCCACCCACTACGCCATCGCCCTGAAATACGACACCGACACCATGAGCGCCCCGATCCTGGTCGCCAAGGGCGTCGATCTGGTGGCCAAGCGCATCCGCGACCTGGGAACCGAGCACGACGTCCCCATCGTCGAAAATCCGCCGCTGGCCCGCGCCCTTTACGCCACGGTCGAACTGGACCAGGAAATTCCACCCGAGCATTATAAGGCGGTGGCCGAGGTGATCGGCTATGTCATGCGCCTGAAGGGGAAACTTGCCAACTGACCGGACGACCAGCCGGCTGCCCTGGGTCCTGGGGGCGGCGATCGCGGGAACGGCGGGCCTGATCGCCGGCAATGGCGGCCCGCTGGCCGTCCCGGCCGCCGCCGCCCTGGCGGTCGCCCTTGCCGCCGCCTGGGTCCTGGCCGGCCGCTGGGAACAGGCCCGCCGGGCCGCCGCCCAGGCCCACCATCTGGCCGGCGCCCTGGAATCGGAAACCCGCGCCTGCGTCGTCATCGGCCGCGACGGCCGGGAAATCCACCGCAACACGGCGGCGCGCCGCCTGCTGGGAACGGCCGCCGACCCGCTGGCCGCCCTGATGGAGCGGGCCGCCGCCGACGATCGCGCCCTGTCGGAACTGGAACGCCTGCAGGCCGCCGCCGCCGTCGGTGCCCCCCGCCGGACCGAGATCGTCCTGACCGCCGCCGATGGCGCGCGCGAATGGTTCGCCGCAGAAATCCGCCCTGCCGGGGCCGGGGCCGTGGTGTGGTTCGTCGAGGACGTCACCGCCCGCCGCGCCATCGAGGAAACCCTGCGCCGCGAAAACGAATGGCTGGCCGATTTCATCGATTACCTGCCGGTCGGCTGCTACTCGGCCGATTCCGACGGCATCATCCGCAGCGCCAACCACCGTCTGGCCGAATGGCTGGGCGGCACGCCGTCGGAACTGATCGGCCACAGCCTGGAAGACGTGCTGGGCAGCGTCCCCGATCCCGAGGAAGAGCGCGTCGAACTGCGCCTGATGGGGCGCGGCGGCGAAGTGTTCCAGGCAATGGTCGCCCATACCGTCTTCGACGACGGCGGCGAAATCCGCACCCGGTCGGTGGTGGTCCGCGACATGGTGCCGGAACATCAGTGGGAACGGGCCCTGCGCGCCGCCGACCGCCGGTTCCGCTGGCTGTTCGACGACGCCCCGGTCGGCATCGCCCTGGTGGAACTGGACGGCACCATCGGCACCTGCAACCTGGCCCTGCAATCCATGCTGGGGATCGATCACGACGCCATCAGCGGCCGGCCGCTGACCGGCATCATCGCCGCCGACCACCGCACCGCCGCCGCCGACCAGTTGTCCAAGGTCCTGCACGGATCGGTCACCGGCACCCATCTGGAGGTGCGGCTGTCGGGGCGGCGCGACCTGATCGCCCAGCTGTTCGTCAGCCCGACCCACGAGGACGGCGCCATTTCCGGTCTGGTGGTCCATTTCATCGACGCCACCGAGCAGCGCAACCTGGAAGTCCAGTTCGCCCAAAGCCAGAAGATGCAGGCGATGGGCCAGTTGGCCGGCGGCGTGGCGCACGACTTCAACAAC
>CAJANN010000211.1 GCA_903941095.1 uncultured Rhodospirillaceae bacterium
CGCGGCACCGTGTAGGGTTTGGCGTGTGTGTGGTGTCTGTGGCGTCCGCCGTCCAGCGGGCGGCGGCCCGACGAATTCGCAGGGTTTGGATGGTTCCGGTTCGGCTGTGCGGAGTGAGCGACGGAAGGAGCGAACGACGCATAGCCGGGAGGAAACGACAAAAACGGAGAATGAGGAGGGAACCGAATTCGCTAATTGACGTTAAGTCCGTTGAATTCATAACGAATTTTGACTTTTCACCTTTGGTCGATAAAATGGGTGAAATGCTGGGCGAAACAATGGGGGGCTGCATTGGTCGATACACTGCCTGACGAGGCCCTAACCGCCGCCCTGGATCGCCAGCTTGCGGAGCCGGGCGTTGACCCTGGCCCCTATTTGGAGGCTGGTGAGTTCCGCCTGTCGGACTCGCCTTCGTTCGGTCGCGACGTGGCCGACAGCTTCGCGGAGCTGGCCGGGCTGCCGAGGTGGGACGAGTTCCGCCGCCTGTTCGCCATGCGTGATATCCCGAAGCCCGCCAAGCCCTCCCCCGACTATATCGAGGCAGAGGCCCGCGCCATCGAGCGCGATCCGGCAAGACTCCCCTATGCAATCGCCCTGGTCGCCGACCGCCTGGGCGAAATTTACCTCTCTAAACTTTCCGACTATGAAGCGAAGCGCAAAGAACGCGACCACCTCGAACAGAATCACGAGAACTCTGACCTGGGCTATCTACGTTTTTTGTGTGCGGAAAATCCGCAGGCTCACAGCTTTTTTTTTGATCGCTTCTGGCGGTTGCCCATCTCCGAGGAAAGCCGCAAGCGCCATACCTACATAACCGGCGGGGCCGGGTCGGGGAAGTCGGAAGCCCTCAAGGCGATCATGTACCACTACCTCGCCCGCCACACCTTCCCCGCCCTGGTGCTGATCGATCCGCACGGCGACGTTGCCGAACAGGTGGCGCACTGGCCGGAGCTGTCGGACGGCAAGCGGCTCGTCTATATCGACCCGGCGCTTGCCCCCGGCATGACGCCGGTTTTCAATCCCCTGGATATCCCCGACGACGAGCGGAACCCCGACGATATCGCCATCGTGGTCAAGCAGCTGATCGAGGTGTTCCCGGAGCTGATCGACGGCCTCGAATTCACCGCCCAAATGCGCACCCTGATTGCCGCCTGCCTGACGGTGCTGCTGCATGTGCCCGGATCGACCCTGGCCGACCTCATGGACTTCATGGACGACAGCAAGAACGCCCGGTGGCAGGAGATCGCTGCCGAGGTGCTGGGCGACTCGCTGTACCGGGATTTCTTCCGCCGGGAATTTCCCGACAAGACCATGGACATCACCAAGCGGGGCATCCGCATGCGCCTGTATGAGGCGTTGCAAGGCAACCCCGCCTTCTTCCGCATGATCGTCGGCAAAAGCACCTTCAACCTGGAAGAGCTGCTGAACCGCCGCGCCGTGGTCATCTTCCGCCTTGGCCGGGGCGATATCGGCGAGACGACGAGCAACCTGATCGGCAAATTCATCATGGCCCGGCTCAAGGCGTTCGCCTTCAAACAGGGCCGCATCCCGGAGGCCGACCGCATCCCCGTCCATGTCTTCGTGGACGAGTGTCAAAACTACCTGTCCGAAAGCGTCGAGATCATCCTGAAGGAGGCCCGGAAATACGGGGTGCATCTCACCCTCGCGCAACAGATTTTGGGCGACGGCATGAGCCCGGATTTGCTCAAGGCCATCCTCGGCAATACCGCCGTCAAGATCACCGGCAAGAATGCGCTCCACACCCTCAAGAAGATCGCCGACGAAACCGGGGCCGATCTGGACGAGCTGCAAGCCCTCTCCACCGGCTATTTCCACATCAAGGCCGGAAGCCGCAAGGGCGTCGTCGTCCGCATGCCGTCGCACCGGGTCAAGGAGAACGGCGCGATCAAGCCCGAGGTATGGGAACAGCTCAAAGACAGCCAGGTGGCGCGATTCTATCGCGCGGCGGCCTCCGGTCGCCCCACCAGCCTTGCGCCCGCCCGCCAACGCCTCCCTATTGATTAACCGGCCCCGCCCATGACCCAACCGACCGACAAGAAACCCCGGAGGCACCGCAGCCTTGAGCATCCGCTGGACGTGCTCACCCAGCCGCAGCAAAGGGCGTTGCTGGCCCTGGCCCGTTATCGCTACCTCACCGTGGGGCAGATGATCGCCGCCGGGGTGGCCAAGAACGACAGCCATATCCGCGCCGACGTTTTGCCGCGCCTGTGCGACCGGGCCAGCGACAATCTGGTGAAGTCCCACGAGTTCCCCCGCTTCGGGGCCAAGGGGCGGCTTCCCCGCGTCCATACCCTGACCAAGCTGGGGGCCGAGGTGGTGGCGGATATGGAGCGCTGCGACCTGTCGGAGATCGTCTATCCGGTCGGAGGCGTCCAGTACGCCAACGACTTCGACCACCGCGCCGCCTATATCGACTGCTGCATTGCCTTCGACGCCTGGATAGCCGCCGACGAGCGCCGCGATTGCCTCGCCTTCCGCCACCATTTCGACAAGACCGGAGCCAACCGCAGCGGGACGCAGCGCATGCGCTCGGTCTGCCGCATCGACCTTCCCGGCGGGCGGCGTTTCATCGTCCCGGATGGGCTGGCCTTCTTCGATACCGGCACGAAAAAGCGGGCCGTCGCCATCGAGTTTCACAACTTCCCCGACACGGGCCGCGCCGTCAAACAGCTTGCCGGGCATATGGAACCGCTGGAGCTGGACGCCTATTCCAGCTTCTTCGGTCATAATGCGGCGGGTCGGGTGCTGTCCATCTCCAGCGATCCTGGCCTTGCCGTGCGGGTGATGGATCGCATGCTTGCCCTGCCCGGCTTCCGGGACAGCCGGGCTTTCCAGCTCATCGCCTTCAACACCCTGGAGAGCGTCAAAGCCGATTTCGGCAGCGGCTGGGTGCTGGCGGATCGCAGCCCGGCGGGGATTTTTGA
>CAJANN010000212.1 GCA_903941095.1 uncultured Rhodospirillaceae bacterium
GCAGAAGGCGAAGATGCCGGCGACGGTGTCGATCCCGAACTCAGCGATCGCCAGCGGGAAGGCGAGGGCGCTTGTCACCAGGTGGCGGCCGAGGCGGCGGGCGGCAAAGCCTGCTGCCCGGGCATGTGTTCGTGAAGCGCCCTGGTCGCCCTTCAGGCGGGCTGAAGCGGCCTGGCTCAGGAATCGGAGCGTGAGGGCCGTGAAGCGGGCCGTGTGGCTGAAGAACGAGAGGATCGGGGCGACGCCAAAGGTGAGAACGTGGTCAGCCGCGCCGATGATTGATGTTCCGATAGACTTGATTGTTTCTCTGACTTGATCCGGAATGGGGTTGGTCATAGGAAAATAAAAGTAGAGGAAGTATCGACCATCAATACCTTTTCATCAAGTATGTGGGCTTGATCAAGCCACTATTATGTCGCAAAGTATATTGCGCGGTCCTGTATACTAGGCACGCTACGGGCTTTCTCGCTACCTATGCAGTCCTATAAAGGCACGTTCATCTCGGCGTCGGTCATGGTTGTGGCCGCAGCTTTGCTCGGCCATGGAGCGGCATTCGTGATCGGGAAGATTCCGTTCATCAGTTCGCCAAATCCCTGGCTGCTCACGTTCATCATCTTCCTTGGGCTGCTCTACTACGCCTTCGTGCTGTATCGGGAATACGCGGC
Source organism: uncultured Rhodospirillaceae bacterium (assembly GCA_903941095.1). Lineage (GTDB taxonomy): Bacteria > Pseudomonadota > Alphaproteobacteria > Rhodospirillales > Magnetospirillaceae > Magnetospirillum. The sequence goes on from CAJANN010000212.1 coordinate 666, forward strand.
CCCGCTGCTCACAGACGACGAGCTGGCGGAGTTGGGGCGGCTGAAGCGCGACATGCCGGGGCTATTTCAGGATCGTGTGCAGACGGCCTATCAGGCCGCTGGCGCCGGCAGTGGGGCGTTCGGGCCGGCAGCGCCACGGGGGCCGATTAGCCAATCGACCCCGTACTAGTTCATGGAATGTTCTTTACACGGCCGCAAGCAGGGCGGCGATCGCCGCATTGATGGCTGTGCGCTCCGCACCCTGTGGGTAGGCATCAGCCATGTCTTCGCTTTGGGTCCCAAAAACAAGGTACTCGCTTGTAAGTCCGCGAGAACGCAGTTCGTCCTCGATATAGGCTTCGAATGCACGAGCAAACATCTCGTTGCTCTGCCGCCAGTATGTGCCAAGCACAGCGGCTTTCATCGCGTATCGGCTCGCGCCAATTTTTGCCCGGATGGTCACCGGTTGTTCAAGAATGGCGGCCATCGTATTGACTAGTGTGCGGCGGTTGCTCGCATTTTTTGGGCCAAGGAATTGTTGCGCATGGGCGTCTGCCATTGCGCTAAAAGCTGCCTGTGGGTCGCCTTGGGCATTGTCCAGATACCGTTGGACAACATGTCTGGCAAAGCCGAGCACGGCGGTAGTGCTGCAAATTTCTTCCTCAGCATCGCCCTTTTCAATGATCCGCATAATCTCACGCATAGCCATGGCCGCGGGGCTGTTCCCCTTGGTGTAGGCCTCAGTGAGGTGGACCGGGCGACCTGTATCACCAGCGAGTGCCTGGCCGAGCATGTGATCGAGGAAGTGACCAAACTCATGGGCAAAAGTGCCATCTGCCTTGGTTTTGGTGAGGTTGATCACCCGCTTGACGGGCTCATAATGGGCGGCAGCCTTCGATCCGCCTCGGGCGCCAATGGCGATGGCCAGGTTTCCGCGGCGGGCAAAGCTCGCGGCGTCGAACGGCAGGACGCTGTATAGATCCTCAAGTGCCCCGGCGAGCAAATTGAGGTGTCGGCGCCCCTCTGGCCCATTTACCCAATTGCCGAGCTCGACGCCGGTGATGCCGAAGCGGCTGATGAGATCGTCGGGGGTGGCGTCGCGAGTGCTGACGGTCGTTCGCTTAATGTTCTCAAATTGAAGTGACGGGCGTTCGGGCGCGGGCGCGGTCTGCTTGCGCTCGCCAGCAGACTTTGGGGCGAACGCGCCGATCACCGCGGCCCATGCCTGTTCATGATCCTGCATCGCCTCGATGCGGTAGGCCTCGCGCCAAATCTTGTACCAGGCCGGGGTGCGGGCGATAGTGGCGTTGGCGAAGCTCTTGCCGAGCACGTCACGGAAGACGGTGTAGACGGACGGCACGAAACCACCACCAACACGGATCGACTCGCGGACGGCTTCGACGGCAGCGGATTTTGTCGCTTCAACGGGGAAGCGGTAGAGGGCCTGTGTGTCAGGTGCTGCGAGCATGTCCCGGAATAGGCCCGGCACGATCTCTACGTAGGCCTTGCGATGGGCAGGATTATCGAGCGGGCGCGGCGCCAGCACCTTCCGGAGGTGCATGACAAGGAACGCCACTGCTGGCTTCACCCCGGCAGACCTGAGGGCCTCGGCCTCGTATTTTGGCAGCAAAGCGTCCTTTGTCACCGCCTGATACGCCTCAGCTTTGCTCGCGGCCTCAATGCCGGCCAGCGCCTCGAGCGTGAGTGACCGATCCCCTAGTCGGGCTCGATCCTTGGCAGC
>CAJANN010000213.1 GCA_903941095.1 uncultured Rhodospirillaceae bacterium
CGGCCTCAATCGCCGGCGGGGGCATCCGCCCCCTTAGGCTTCCTCGCTTTCCCTCCGGGGCTCCGCCCCTCCGGCCGCTGCGGCGCCCTCAAACGGGCATAGTTCTCGCTGCGCTCGTCCAAATGCGATCACCCTGGCGAAGCCGCTTTCCGATCCCTCGACGCTGGGTTAAACAGGTGGGATCGCATCATCCGCTTGTCGAGGACCGCTCATGCGCCGTCATTGCCTGTTGCCGCTGCTTCTGCTGCTGGGAGGCTGCGCCGAACCGCCGTTCGTCGAGCGTGAGATCGACCAGCGCATCGACAAGGGCGTCGACAAGGTCGCAGAATCGGGGGTGGTCGAAATCTGCTATGGCAGCGACACCCCCTGGGCCGAGGTCGTGGCCCTGGCCGCCGAGGAATGCGGTGCCCACAACTGGCAGGTCGAGCTGTACAAGTCTGTCCGCTACCAATGCCGCGTCAGCGCGCCCCATAGGGCCACGTTCCGGTGCTTCATCCCCGGCTATGCCGACCCCAAGACCGGCCGGCACATGAACCCCGCCGACAAAAAGGCCCTGGCCGCATGGAAAAAGGCGCAGACGGACAAGACCGGCCCCGCCGCAAAGGCCGGCCCCGGCGAGAAAACCGATCCCGGGGCGGAAACCGGCACCGGCCTGCCGATGCCGGCACCGGTCGGGACCGCCGCCCCGATGCCGGCCGCCCCGGTCCGGCCGCTGACCCCCCCCGATATCGCCGGCAAGCCGGTCGTGCCGATGACCGCCATGCCCGTCCAGCCGCCGCTTCCGGTGCCCGACGTCTCGCCCTCCGGCGGGTTCACCCTGACCCCGAAAAGCTGGGGCCAGCATTTCGAGGAATGAAAAAAGCCCCGCCGGTCACCCGGCGGGGCTTTTCCTGGTGCCGATGGCGCCTCAGGCGCCGCGTTCCAGCAGCTTCTGCTTGATCGAACCGATGGCCTTGGCCGGGTTCAGCCCCTTCGGGCAGGTCCGCGTGCAGTTCATGATGGTATGGCAGCGGTACAGCTTGAAGGGATCTTCCAGCGCATCCAGACGTTCGCCGGTCATCTCGTCGCGGCTGTCGTGGATCCAGCGGGCCGCCTGCAGCAGCACGGCCGGACCCAGATAGCGGTCGCCGTTCCACCAATAGCTGGGGCAGCTGGTCTGGCAGCAGAAGCACAGGATGCATTCCCACAGCCCGTCGAGCTTCTCGCGCTCTTCCGGCGACTGCAGCCGCTCGCCGTCGGGCGGGGTCGGCGACTGGGTCTGCATCCACGGCTTGATCGAAGCCAGCTGGGCATAGGGCACGGTCAGGTCGGGGATCAGATCCTTGACCACCGGCATATGCGGCAGCGGATAGATGGCGGCCTCACCCTTGATGTCCTCGATGGGCTTCAGGCAGGACAGGGTGTTGGTGCCGTCGATGTTCATGGCGCACGAGCCGCAGATGCCTTCGCGGCACGAGCGGCGGAAGGTCAAGGTCGAGTCGATCTCGTTCTTGATCTTCAGCAGGGCGTCCAGGACCATCGGGCCGCAGGCGTCCAGGTCGATCTCGTACGAATCGAGACGCGGGTTGGAGCCCGAATCCGGATCGTAGCGGTAGATCTTGAACACCTTGACGTTCTTGGCGCCGGCAGGGGCCTTGTGGACCTTGCCGGGCTGCACGCGGGAGTTGGCGGGCAGGGCGAATTCGACCATGACTGTATCTCCTTACCCGAACCTTAGTACACGCGCTTCTGCGGCTTGATGTACTCGACCTCGTCGGTGAGCGTGTAGGTGTGAACCGGACGGTAATCCAGCTTCACCTTGCCGTTCTCGACCCAGGCCAGCGAGTGCTTCTGCCAGTTGACGTCGTCGCGCTCGGGATAATCCTCGTGGGCGTGGGCGCCGCGCGATTCGTGGCGGGCTTCCGCCGACACGATGGTGGCCAGCGCGCAATCCATCAGGTTTTCCAGCTCCAGCGCCTCGACCAGATCCGAGTTCCACACCGTGGAGCGGTCGTTGATCTTGATCTGCGGCAGGGTGCCCGCGACCTGATCCATCTTGGCGCAGCCTTCGGCCAGCGACTTCGAGGTGCGGAACACCGCGGCGTCGTTCTGCATGGTCTTCTGCATGGCCAGGCGGATCTCGCTGGTCGACAGCGGACCGTTGGCGTTGCGCAGACGGTCGAAGCGCGACACGCCCAGGTCGCCGGCATCCTTGGGCAGCGGCGCGTGCGAGGTGCCGGGCTTCAGGGTCTCGGCGGCCCGCAGCGCGGCGGCACGGCCGAACACCACGATGTCCAGCAGCGAGTTGGTGCCCAGACGGTTGGCGCCGTGCACCGACACGCAGGCCGCCTCGCCGATGGCCATCAGGCCGGGCACGGTGGCGTCGGGGTCGGCGGCGGTCGGCCGCAGCACTTCGCCGTGCACGTTGGTGGGGATACCGCCCATGTTGTAATGCACGGTCGGCAGCACCGGGATCGGCTGCTTGGTCACGTCGACGCCGGCGAAGATCTTCGCCGTTTCGGAAATGCCCGGCAGACGCAGTTCCAGGGTTTCCGCCCCCAGATGCTCCAGATGCAGGTAGATGTGGTCGTTTTCCTTGCCGACGCCGCGGCCTTCGCGGATTTCCATGGTCATGGCGCGGCTGACGACGTCGCGCGAGGCCAGGTCCTTGGCGGTCGGGGCATAACGCTCCATGAAGCGTTCGCCGGCGGAATTGGTGACATAGCCGCCTTCGCCGCGGGCGCCTTCGGTGATCAGGCAGCCCGAACCGTAGATGCCGGTGGGATGGAACTGCACGAATTCCATGTCCTGCAGCGGCAGGCCGGCGCGGGCCACCATGCCGTGGCCGTCGCCGGTGCAGGTGTGCGCCGAGGTGCACGAGAAGAAGGCGCGGCCATAGCCGCCCGAGGCCAGCACCACCTTGTGGGCGCGGAAGCGGTGCAGCGAGCCGTCATCCAGGTTCCAGGCCATGACGCCACGGCAGACGCCGTTTTCCATGATCAGGTCCAGGGCGAAATATTCGACGAAGAATTCGCAGCTGTGCTTCAGCGACTGGGAATACAGGGTGTGCAGGATGGCATGCCCGGTCCGGTCGGCGGCGGCGCAGGCGCGCTGCACCGGCTTCTCGCCGAAATTGGACATGTGGCCGCCGAACGGGCGCTGGTAGATCTTGCCCTCGGGCGTGCGCGAGAACGGCACGCCGAAATGCTCCAGCTCGTGCACGGCGGGGACCGCTTCGCGGCACATGTACTCGATGGCATCCTGGTCGCCCAGCCAGTCCGACCCCTTGACGGTGTCGTACATGTGCCACTTCCAGTTATCCTCGGCCATGTTGCCGAGCGAGGCGCCGATGCCGCCCTGGGCCGCCACGGTGTGCGAGCGGGTGGGGAACACCTTGGTGATGCAGGCGGTCTTGAAGCCCGCCATGCCCATGCCCATCGTAGCACGCAGGCCGGCGCCGCCGGCGCCGACGACAACCACGTCGTAGGTATGGTCGATAATCTTGTAGGCAGCCATTTGGGTCTAGCCTCCGACGGCGACTTTGAGGATCGACACCGTCATGCCGACGGCGAGCAGCGCACCGACCAGCCGGATGGCGATCAGGGCGGCGAATTTCTTGGCTTCGCAGTGGACATAGTCCTCGATGACCATCGCCAGACCCAGCACCGCGTGCCAGATCACCAGCAGCACGGTCAGGATCATCAGCGCGGCATGCGAGCCCTGGCCCATCCAGGCCTTGAACCCGGCATAGTCCAGACCGACCAGCCCCTTGACGGAAATCACGAACCACAGCGACAGCGGGATCAGACCCACCGCGGTGACGATGGTGGCCCAATGATGGCCCAGGCCCTGCTTGGCCGAACCGAGGCCGCGGGCGCGGCCGATGGGAGAGCGCAGCGACATCTTCATCTCCCTCTTAGATGATCCAGGCGAGAAGGGTCAGCACCACCGTCGCCACCAGGGCGACGCGGGCCGACAGATAGGCCTTGTCCAGCTCGAAGCCCCAGCCGCAATCCCACAGCAGGTGGCGGACGCCATGCCCCATGTGGAAGAACAGCGCCACGCTCCAGCCGAACAGGAACAGGCGGCCGATGAACGAGCCCAGCAGGGCTTGCGCGTCGTTGAAGGAAGCGGCGCCGCCGGCGGCGGCGCACAGCCACCAGGCAAGCACGAGAAGGCCAACCACCAGACCCACGCCGGTGATGCGATGGGTGATGGACATCAGCGCCAGCAAAGGCAGGCGATAGATCTGCAGGTGCGGCGACAGCGGCCGGTTGCGCGTGGTCATGGCGATTTGCCCCCGAAACTCTTGGTGCGGGTGGAACCCGGTTTGCGGCGATGCGGCAAGTGTTTAGCCCTTGCGCGCCCCGGAGTCAACGATCAGGAGCCACACTTTATGGCGGGGTCTGCTACCCACGCCCCGCCCGATAGGGTGGGCGGAGCGTGGAGACGGCCGTTCAGGCGCGCCGCGGCATCAGGACGGTGTAGTCGAAATCCAACACCACGGCCGGGTCGTCCTTGCCTTCCGGCGTCTTCAGGGTGAAGGCGCCGGCCGGCTGGTTCTTCAGCGCCACCAGGCGCAGGCGCAGGGCGCCGATATCGCCGCGCCCGGGGATTTCCAGCTTTTCCAGCACCTCGGACCAGGCATAGATGGTGTCGCCGGCAAAGGTCGGGTTGACGTGGCGGCCGCCGTTGATGGCGGCGATCTTGAAGGCGTTGCCCAGGCCGTTGAAGGACAGCGCACGGGCGATCGAGATGATGTGGCCGCCATAGATCAGGCGCCGGCCGAACCGGCCCTGGCCTTCGGTGTGCTGGTTGAAATGCACCTTGGCGGTGTTCTGCCACAGGCGGGTGGCCATCATGTGCTCGGCTTCCTCGATGGTGGTGCCGTCGACATGGTCGATCCTTTCCCCGGCGGCGTAGTCGTCCCACAGATGCGGGCTGCCGGCCAGAACGGCGTCATACCTGGCGGCATGCAGTCCGGCGGGGACGACCAGATCGGCGGCGGCGACCGAACCGGGCAGGTCGGGGACCTTTTCCTCGGCGATCGCGGCGGCGGCGTCGCGCTTGCGGACCATGACCCAGCGGACGTAATCCACCACCATCTCGCCGGTCTGGTTGGTGCCGGTCGACCGGACATAGACCACGCCGGTCTGCCTGTTGGAATTTTCCTTGAGGCCGATGACCACCGAATTGGTGGTCAGGGTGTCGCCGGCCATCACCGGCACGCCGAAACGTCCGCCGGCATAGCCCAGGTTGGCCACGGCGTTCAGCGACACGTCGGGCACGGTCTTGCCGAACACCACGTGGAAGGCGGCCAGATCGTCGACGGGGGCCTGGGCCAGACCCAGGCTGCGGGCGAACTCGGCCGACGAGGTGAAGGCGAAACGCGATCCGTACAGCGCGGTGTACAGGGCGACGTCGCCCTCGGTCACGGTGCGCGGGGTGGCGTGGCGGATTTCCTGCCCCAGGCGGAAATCCTCGAAGAAATTGCCGGAATTGGTCTTGCTCATGACGGGCTCCTTACTTGGCCAGCGCCGCGTCCAGGGCGGCGATCTGCTCGGCCAGGGCGACAAGGCGGCGGGCATTGTCGACATGCAGGTTTTCCACCAGCTTGCCGTCGACCACCACCACGCCCTTGCCGGCGGCGGCGGCCTCGGCATGGGCGGCGATGATCTTCAGCGACCACTCGACCTCCTTGGCCGAGGGGGCGAAGACGCGATTGGCGGCCTCCACCGTCTTGGGATGGATCAGGGTCTTGCCGTCGAAGCCCAGTTCCAGCCCCTGCACGCAGGCGGCCTCGAACCCGGCATCGTCGTTCAGGTCCAGATAGACGCCGTCCAACGCCGCCAGTCCATAGGCGCGGGCCGCCAGCAGGCACAGGCCCAGGCTGGTGATCATCGGCAGACGCATCGGGGTATGGGCGCAGTGCAGATCCTTGGCCAGATCCGAGGTGCCCATGACGAAGCCGCCCATGCGCGGGGTCGAGCCGGCGATTTCCTCGGCCTTCAGCATGCCGCGCGGGGTTTCCATCATGCACCAGATGGCCATGTCGGCCGGCGCGCCGGCGGCGGCCATCACCGCCTCGACCTGGCGCACCATGTCGGCGCTTTCCACCTTGGGGATCAGGATGCCGTGCGCCCCGCAGACGGCGGCGGCGGCGACGTCGGCATGGCCCCAGGGGGTGCCCAGGCCGTTGACCCGCACCAGCAGTTCGCGGCCGCCATAGCCGCCGGCCCCGACCGCTTCGCAGACCTGACGGCGGGCGTCTTCCTTGGCGTCGGGCGACACCGCGTCCTCCAGGTCGAGAATCAGCCCGTCGGCGGCCAGGGTGCGGGCCTTTTCCAGGGCGCGGGCATTGGAGCCGGGCATATACAGCACCGAGCGGCGGGGGCGGGCGATGGTCGCCATGTGTTCGATCCTCCGAAAGGGTGGGTGGCGACCCTAGCAATTTGCCACTCCCCAGGCAAGTTGCGGCGCAACAAAATATCGGCTCCGGACTCGGGGCCTTGCAGATTCTTGCGCCCGCCTTTCCCTTGCCGCGACCTGCCGATTCTGCTTTGCTCGCCCCGCCCGTTCTCTGACCCGGACCTGCCTTGAACGATCTGCTTCTCTACCTGCGCGGCGTGGTCATCGGCTTCGCCGTCGCAGCGCCCATCGGCCCGGTGGGGCTGCTGTGCATCCGCAAGGCCCTGGGCGACGGTCGGCTGGCGGCCTGGGCCGCCGGCCTGGGCGCCGCCCTGGCGGACACCGTGTTCGGCGGCATCGTCGGCCTGGGCCTGGGGGTGGCGGCCCAAAGCCTGGACCAGTTCACCCTGGCCCTGAAGCTGGTGGGCGGGCTGTTCATGCTGGCCCTGGGGGTCAACGCCTGGCGGGCCGCCGCCGAAGGCATGGACGGCGAGCCGGGGCGCGGCCCCGGCCCGGTGCGGGACTTCCTGTCCACCTTCACCATCACCATGACCAATCCCGGCACCATCCTGGGGGTGATGGGGGTGTTCGCCGCCTTCGGCACCGACGCCAGCCCCGACGGCCCGCTGCAGACGGCACTGCTGGTCGGCGGCGTCTTCTGCGGTTCGGCGCTGTGGTGGGCGGTGCTGACGGAAATGACCATCGCCGTCCGCGCCCGCTTCACGCCGGAGCGCATGCGGCGCTTCAACCACGTGTCGGGAGCGTTGCTGATGATGTTCGGCGCCGCCGCGCTGGTCAGCGTGATTTTCTGAGCAGGATCTCGTCTTCCCCGTCCGTCACCAGCCCCGGCAGCGCAGCGGTCTCGGCAAAGCCCATGCGGGCATAGAAGGCGCGGGCCGGATGGTTGAAGGCCGAGACGCAGGCCCACAGATTGGCGCCGCCCCGCCCCTCGGCCCAATCCAGCAGCCGGCGTCCGCCACCCTGCCCCTGCGCCTCGGGCAATACCGCCAGCAATTCGACATAAGGGCCGCGCAGCCACGGCGACCGCAGGGCGATCAGCCCGCGGCCGGGCAGGACCATGCGGGTCAGCGCCGGGTCGGCCCGCCCCAGGTAAAGGGCCAGCATCGACGGGCTGTAGCCCAGCCGCCGCCACGGGTCGATGCCGGACAGGACGGCGGCGAAAGGCTCGATGTCGTCGTCGGCCAGCGGGCGCAGGTCGGTCACGGCAGCGCCTGGTCCAGACGGACGAAGGTGAAGCCGCGGCGCTTCAGTTCGGCCAGCATCTCGGGCAGCGCCCGGGCGGTGGCCGGCGCCCGGCCGTTGATGTGGAAGATCAGGATGTCGCCGCCGCGCGCCTTGGACAACACCCAGGATTTCAGCCGTGCCGGGTCCAGCCCCGGCGACGGATCGCCGGATTCCCAGCTCCAGTGCACCACCCGGTGGCCGGTGCCTTCCACCGCCGCCAGGGTGGCGGCGTCGTAATGGCCGGCGGGAAAGCGGAAAAAACGCGGCACCCGCCCGGTGACGGCGGCGATGGCGGCGTCGGCGTCGGCTACCTGCGCCAGGGCCTGCTCCGCCGTCAGCCGCTCCATGTGCTGCGGGTGGTCCCAGGAATGGTTTTCCACCTCGATCAGGGGCGACGCCGCCAGCCGGGCCAGTTCGGCGGCATTGCGGCGGGCGAACAGGCCGGTGACGAACAAGGTGGCGGGGACGCCCTCGCGCTCCAGGGCGGCGACGATGGCGGGGTCCAGCCAAGCCGGCTTGCCCTTGCCCTCGCACCCGTCGAAGGTCAGCGCCACCACCTTGCCGGCGGCGGGAAAGCGGGTGACGATCTCGGCCCGTGCCGGCAAGGCCGCCAGCAGGCAGACCAGCGCGGCCCCCAGCCGCAGCATCAGAAATCCAGGTCGGCGTAGTGGCGGGGTGGCGGCACCCCCGGCAGGTGGTCGCCCAGCAGCGCCCGGAAGGACGGCCGCGACTTGACGCGGGCATACCAGTCCTTGGCACCGGCATGGCGTTCCCACGGGACGTCGCCGATATAGTCGATGCAGGACAATTGGGCGGCGGCGGCGACGTCGGCCAGCGAGAACTGGGTGCCGGCCAGCCAGGTCCGCCGTTCGGTCAGCCAGCCGATATAGTCGAGATGCTGATGGATGGCGGCGAAGGCGCCGCGGATCAGTCGGGAATCCGGCTCGGCATGGGCCAGGCTCAGCCGCTTGATCACCTTTTCGCCCAGCAGGCCGACCGTCACCTCGCGGTGGAACTTGGCGTCGAACCAGCCGACCAGCCGGCGCACCTCGGCGCGCTGCAGCGATTCGGCCGGCAGCAGCGGCGGCTCGCGGAAAGTCTCGTCCAGGTATTCGCAGATGGCGGCGGAATCGCACAGCGCGGTGCCGCCTTCCTCGACCAGCACCGGCACGTCGCCGGCGGGATTGAGAGCGACGAACTCGTCGCGGCGCTCCCAGTAACGTTCCAGCCGCTCCTCGCAGTCCAGCTTCTTTTCCGCCAGGACCAGACGGACCTTGCGGGAAAAGGGACAGAGCGGATAGTGGTAGAGCGTCCTCATGGGCCCCTTCTACCCGTTTTTGCGCCGCAAGAACAGATCATACGAAACCCCGACAGGCATCCGGGCTTCGGATACCACCACCCGGACGGGTCATCCGGCTGCCGGCGTCACGCGGCCCGGCTGGCGGGCGATTCCGTCAGCAGGGCGTACAGCCCTTCGGCCTTGTCGGTGCCGCGCAGCTTTTCGCAGACACCCTTGTCGCGCAGCAGCCGCGACACCCGGGCCAGGGCCTTCAGATGATCGGCGCCGGCGGATTCCGGAGCCAGCAGCAGGAAGATCAGGTCGACCGGCTGTTCATCGATGGAATCGAAATTGATGGGACGCTCCAGCCGGGCGAACAGGCCGTGCAGCTTGTCCAGGCTGGACAGTTTCCCGTGCGGGATGGCGATGCCGTTGCCGACCCCGGTGGTGCCCAGCCGCTCGCGCTCCAGCAACACGTCGAACACGGCCCGCTCGTGCAGGCCGGTCAACTCCGCCGCTTTCTTCGCCATGTCCTGCAGCGCCTGCTTCTTCGATGCGGCACGCAGATTGGGAATGACGGCAGCCGGTGAAATCAGATCGGCAATGTCCATAGAAGCCTACCCTTGCATTGCGGAGCCGGCCGGTCGGAACGGATCGCCAGATCCCCGTCCCGGCCTTTTCGCAGATCACCCCAGGGGCGCGTCGGACCATAGGCCCGGCCCGGCCCGGAAGTCAAGCGATCGGGCGGCTTAGGCCGGGCTCCGAATCCAGGTTAAGAAGTGGCTAATTTCCCCTGGTACATACTCGTCATGCCCGCGCAGGCGGGCATCCATACGACGGTTGGGCGAGACGCAGCTGCGACTCATGAAAACACC
>CAJANN010000214.1 GCA_903941095.1 uncultured Rhodospirillaceae bacterium
GCCAAAATATAGACGCATGGTGTTTTCATGAGTCGCAGCTGCGTCTCGCCCAACCGTCGTATGGATGCCCGCCTGCGCGGGCATGACGAGTATGTACCAGGGGAAATTAGCCACTTCTTAACCTGGATTCGGAGCCCTGGGTGGCGTTAGTGTTTTTTTAACGACGGATGTCTCTTGATATCCTTACAGAGAAATATACTGTTCCCGGTGCCTGGTTGGACACAGCGTCCGGTGACGTTCGGGCGGTTTCGGAAAAGGTGCGGCATGAAAAAGGCGTATTTGCTGGCTGGTGTGGCTTTGATCGGCTTCGTTTCGGTCTCGGCGGCACCTGTGGGTGCCGAAACCCTTGAAGACGTCCTGTCGGCCGCCTATGCGACCAATCCGACACTTCTGGCCCGGCGCGCCCAATTGCGGGCGGCCGACGAAGCGGTGCCCCAGGCGCTGTCGCGCTGGCGGCCGACCGTCACCTATACCGAGGAGGTCGGGCGTGGCCGCTATGAAAGCAACGCTTATACCGGCACCAGCGCCCAGGGGCGCGAGCAGGGGCGGACTTCGGACAGCAAGACCCTGACGGTCACCCAGTACCTGTATCGCGGCGGCAAGACCGTGGCCGGCACCCGGCAGGCCGAAGCCGACGTCCTGGCCGGCCGCGCCGACCTGCAATCGAAGGAACAGAGCATTCTGCTGAGTGCGGCGACGGCATTTCTGGATGTGGTCCGCGACGATTCGGTTCTGAAGCTGAACATCAATAACGAGCAGGTGCTGCGTCGGCAGCTGGAAGCCGCGCAGGAGCGGTTCCGCGTCGGGGAGATCACCCGCACCGACGTCAGCCAAGCCGAGGCCCGGTTGTCGGGCGCCATCGCCGAACGGGCCGCCGCCGATGGCGCCGTGCAGAATTCCCGGGCGAAGTTCATCACCGTGGTGGGGCGCGCCCCTGAGGCTCCGCAGGCTCCGGCCGCGCCGATCCGGGTGCCGGCCAGCTTCGACGAGATCAAGTCTGTCTCTCTGGCGAAAAATCCCCTGGTGGTCTATTCCGACTGGACGGCGCAATCCGCCAAGGACGGCCTCGACAAGGCCCGTGGCGACCTTCTGCCGGAGGTGACCCTGAATGGCGAGCTGAGCCGCGGCCTGTCGACCTCCAGTCAGGGCAGCGAACTTGAGACGATGGAAGCCACCGTCAAGGTCAAGGTGCCGCTGTACGAGGCTGGCGAGTACTATTCCAAGCTGCGCGAGACCAAACATACCTATGGCCGCCGCAAGATCGAGGCCGACCAGGCCCGCCGCGATACCCTGGAAAGCGCCACCAAAGGGTGGGAAGACCTGCAGGCGGCCCGTGCCCGCGTCGGTTCCATCGAGAGCCAGATCCGCGCCTCGGAAATGGCTCTGGCCGGTGTCGAGGAAGAAGCCAAGGTCGGATCGCGCACCGTTCTCGATGTGTTGAACGCCGAACAGGAACTTTTTCAGGCGCGCGTCAATCTGGTCCGTGCCCAGCACGACCAGATGCTGGCCGCCTTCACCCTGAAATCGGCTTTGGGCGAGATGACCGCCGAGGCGCTGGCGCTGAATGTCGAGATTTACGATCCCCGCAAGAACTTCGACGATGTCAGATACCAGTGGATCGGGTCCGGCATCGATCAAAAGTATGGGGAATGATGCCTGCCGGCATTGATGTTTTTAATGATTTGTTCTGGGGCGTGCGGCATGATGCCCTGCAATGGACGCCGGGGGAGCATCGGGTAGTCGAGCCATGAGTGACGACAAGGCACAACAGGAACCCTCAATGGAGGATATCCTTGCCTCGATCCGGCGCATCCTGTCGGAAGACGAGGTCGAGGACAAAGGGGCGGCACCCGCTGCCGAACCGCCACCCGAACCCGAGCCCGAGCCGGTGGCCATGCCGGAGCCTGAACCCGAGCCGCTGCCGCAGGACGACATCGACGCCTTGTTCGCTCAGGCCGCACCCGAGCCCGAGCCCGTTTTCGATGTCAAGCCGGTGTTCGAGCTTGAGGACGAAGACGACGTTCTTGAGCTGACCGACGACATGGTGCTGGAAGAGCCCGAACCGGCCTTCGACATCAACGAGTTCAAGCCGGATATCGGTGACTTCGACTTCGAGCCCGAACCCGAACCCATTCCGATCCCCATTCCTATTCCTCAGCCGCCGCCGCGGATGATGGCCGTGGAAGAGGACCCCCTGGTGTCCGAGCCGGTGGCTCGCCATTCCACGTCGCTGCTGTCGGATCTGGCCCGCGAGATCGTCCGTCACCGGGCCATCGGCATCGGTCAGGGCGGCATCACCCTGGAAGACATGGTCCGCGAGCTTCTGAAGCCGATCCTGAAGGAGTGGCTGGACGACAATCTGCCCTACATGATCGAGCGGATCGTGAAACAGGAAATCGAGAAGATGGTAAACCGCGCCGAGAATCTATAGTCTCTGCCGGTCCGAGATCGAGGCGGCTCGGGCATCCCGGGCCGCCTTGCTTTTCCACCCCCCTTCGTTCGAAGATCAAGCAACAGGATCAGCCTGGCCATGCTGGACAAGACTTATCGCCCGTCCGACGTCGAAGCCCTTCATTATGGCCGCTGGGAGCAGTCCGGCGCCTTTGCCGCCGACGTGGCTTCAGCCAAGCAGCCCTATACCATCATGATGCCGCCGCCCAACGTCACCGGCAGTCTGCATATGGGGCATGCGCTGACCTTCACGCTGCAAGATGTCCTGGTGCGGTTCCACCGCATGATCGGCCGCGACGCCTTGTGGCAGCCCGGGACCGACCATGCCGGCATCGCCACCCAGATGGTGGTCGAGCGTCAGCTGGAAGCCAAGGGGGCGACCCGCCACGACCTGGGCCGCGACAGGTTCATCGAACGCGTCTGGGAATGGAAGGCGGAATCCGGCGGAACCATCACCCGCCAGCTGCGCCGCCTGGGGGCGTCGCCGGACTGGCAGCGCGAGCGTTTCACGATGGACGATGGCCTGAGCGACGCGGTGCGCAAGGTATTCGTCACCCTGCACAAGCAGGGACTGATCTATCGCGACAAGCGGCTGGTCAACTGGGACCCCAAGCTGCACACCGCCATTTCCGACCTGGAAGTCGAGCAGCGGGAAGTCAAGGGCCACATGTGGCACTTCCGCTATCCGGTCGAGGGGCTGGCCGACACCTTCATCACCGTCGCCACCACCCGTCCCGAGACCATGCTGGGCGACACCGCGGTCGCCGTGCATCCCGAGGATGAGCGCTACACCCATCTGGTCGGCAAGATGGTCCGCCTGCCCATCGTCGGCCGGCTGATTCCCATCGTCGCCGACGAATATTCCGATCCGACCAAGGGCACCGGCGCGGTCAAGATCACCCCGGCCCACGATTTCAACGATTTCGAGGTCGGCAAGCGGCATGGCTTGCCGATGATCAACATCCTGGATCGCGACGCCCGGTTGACCGAGGACGTGCCGGAAGCCTATCGCGGCCTGGACCGTTACGAGGCCCGCAAGAAGGTGGTGGCCGAGATCGAGTCCCTGGGGCTGCTGGACAAGATCGATTCCCACGTCCACATGGTCCCGTATGGCGACCGTTCCGGAGTGGTCATCGAACCGTGGCTGACCGACCAGTGGTTCGTCGACGCCGCCACCCTGGCCAAGCCGGCGGTGGAAGCGGTCGAGACCGGCAGGACCCGCTTCGTTCCCAAGCATTGGGAAAACACGTATTACGAATGGATGCGCAACATTCAGCCCTGGTGCATCTCGCGCCAGATCTGGTGGGGCCATCAGGTGCCGGCCTGGTATGGTCCGGACGGTCATGTCTTCGTCGAAATGAGCGAGGACGAGGCCGCCGCCGCCGCGGCCGCCCATTACGGCCAGGCCGTTGCCCTGACCCGGGATACCGACGTCCTGGACACATGGTTCTCGTCGGCGCTGTGGCCGTTCTCGACCTTGGGCTGGCCCGAGCAGACCCCGGAACTGGCCCGTTATTATTCCACCGACGTTCTGGTGACCGGCTTCGACATCATCTTCTTCTGGGTGGCCCGGATGATGATGATGGGCATCCACTTCATGGGCGACGTTCCCTTCCGCGACATCTATATCCACGCCCTGGTCCGCGACGAGAAGGGCCAGAAGATGTCGAAATCCAAGGGCAACATCATCGATCCCCTGGACCTGATCGACAAATACGGCTGTGACGCCCTGCGCTTCACCCTGTCGGCCCTGGCCGCCCAGGGGCGCGACATCAAGCTGGCGGAAAGCCGGGTCGAGGGCTATCGCAATTTCGCCACCAAACTGTGGAATTCGGCGCGTTTCTGCCAGATGAACGAATGCCAGCCGGTCGCGGATTTCGATCCGCGCACGGTCAAGGAGACCGTCAACCGCTGGATTGCCGGCAAGACCGCCGAGGTCGCCGACAAGGTGGCGCAGGCGTTGTCGGCCTATCGTTTCGATGCCGCCGCCGGTGCTGCCTATCAGTTCGTATGGGGAACCTTCTGCGACTGGCACCTGGAATTCGCCAAGCCGATCTTCCAGGGCAGCGACGAGGCGGCCAAGGCCGAAACCCGCGCCACCACCGCCTGGGTCCTGGACACCATCTTGCACATTCTGCACCCCTTCATGCCCTTCATCACCGAAGAATTGTGGGCGCAGATGGGGGGACGCAGCGACCAGCTGATGCTGCGTCCGTGGCCGCAACTGGACGGTCTGCACAATCCCGCCGCGGAGCAGGAAATGGACTGGGTGGTCCGGGTCATTTCGACCATCCGCGCCGTCCGCTCCGAAATGAACGTGCCGCCTTCGGCCCAGGTCGAGCTGATGGTGTCGGGACTGGGCGAGCAGGGGCGGGGCTGGGCCGGGACTCACGAGGATCTGCTGCTGCGTCTGGCCCGTCTGTCGGCCATCGAATCCCATGCCTCGGGCGAGCGGATCGCCCAGGCCTTCTCGCACGGCGCGGTTCAGATGGTGGTGGACGGCGCCACTCTGGTCATGCCGCTGGCCGGGATCATCGACATCGACAAGGAACGTGCCCGCCTGGAAAAGGAAGCCGCCCGCGTCGAGCAGGAGATCGGCAAGGTCGACCGCAAGCTGTCCAACCCCGACTTCATCGCCAAGGCCGCTCCTGAAGTGGTCGAGGAGAATCGCGAGCGCCGCGACGAATGGCTGGCCGCCAAGGCCAAGCTGGACGAAGCGATGCAGCGCCTGTCGGGGGCCTAGAGAGACCGGGGCGCGGTTTGCTTTCCGCGCCCCGCGCCGTCGCCGTCAATCATGGTGCCACAGGCCGGCCACCTTGTGGAAACCGTGGCGGTGCACGGTGTGGAAGGCCGCCCCCGACCAGCCACGGACCTCGACGGTCAGGGCCGGCATGGTGATCCGGATCAGGGCATAGCCGTTGGCGTCCTCGCGCAGCCGGGTAGAGCAGGCGGTCGAGGCCTGGACCAGCACGCACGAGCGGTGATGCCCGGCGGCGATCAGTGCGACATGGGCATGATGGACATGGCCGGCCAGCACCAGATCGATGCCGCGTTCGGCCAGGCTGTCGAAGGGATGGCCGGCTTTGGCCGTGGACGGCGGGTGATGCAGGAAGGCCACGCGGCACGCCGTGGCGGGGGTCGAGGCCAGCACCTGATCGACATGCTCCAGATGGCTGCTGCGCAGTTTTCCGCTTTTCCAGCGCAGATGCCGGGTGCTGTCCAGGCCGACGGCGACGATGGCTTCGTCCTGCCAGACCGGGCGTTCGTCATGGTCGGGCAGGTGCGCGGCGAATTTGGCCCGCGGCCTGAAGATCCGCTGCAGCGGACGATACAGCGGCTCAAGGTCGTGGTTGCCGGGAACCACCAGGGATGGAGCCGGAAGCTGGTCGAGAAACTGCCGCGCTTCGGTGAACTGGTGGCTGCGGGCGCGCTGGGTCAGGTCGCCGGACACGATGATCAGGTCGGGGCGGTTCCGGGTGATGTCGGTCAGCAGCGCCTGGACGACCTGGGGGTCGGTCCGGCCGAAATGCAGGTCTGACAGATGGGCGATCAGTCTCACCGTTCACTCTCCCGATGGGGGCGGCGGCATCAGCATCCGCAGGGCCTTGGGGCGGACCCGGAAGACCAGCGGCGAGGTCAGCACGGTGACCTCGCCGTCCAGCGACACCATCAGCCGCCGCTTGCGCCCGGTGACCCGGACCTCGTCGGCGGTGAAGGTCTCCAGCAGGCTTTCCACCCGCCACCGGCCGATCAGGGCGTTGAAGGCCAGCCACAGCAGCGACAGGCGCGATGTGCATTTGGCGACATGGACCACCAGTTCGCCGCGGTCCAGGGTCTGGCGCGACAGGGGCAGCGGCTCTTCCCGCCAGGCATTGTTGGATATGACCAGCAATGGCGAGGTGACGGTGGTCGATCGCCCCCGTACCGACAAGGTCACCGTCACCATCGGATAGCGGCGGAAGGCCCGTAGCGCCGCCAGGGCGAAGGCCGGCCACTTGGCAAGGCCTTCCTTCTGCAGGCGGTCCCGACGGCGGACCACGCGGGGATGCATGCCCAGCGAGGCCCAGATGGCGAAAGGCAGGCCGTTGACCTCGCCCAGGTCGATTTCCCTGGCCGAGCTGGCGGCCAGCACACGGGCGGCATCGACCGGATCCAGCGGCAGGCCCAGGTCGCGGGCCAGCAGGTTCAGGGTTCCCAGGGGCAGCAGTCCCAGGGGCTTGCTTTGCCCGATCCCGGCCAGGACGGCGGTCAGGATGGTGCCGTCGCCGCCACCGGCGATGACGGCCTCGATATCCGGTCGGATCGCCAGCGCCGACAGGCGGGTGGCCAGATCCCGCCGGCCGCAGACCTCGACGGCGACGTCGTGGCCGGCCTGACGCAAGGCGCCGGCGATGGCGTCGACGGTGGACTCCAGGGGAAGGCGGCGAAAGGTGCCGGCAGCGCGGTTGATGACCAGGGCAAGACGCATCGGCCAATCTCAGACCCGCATGGACCGGCCTGTCAACCGCTGAAAGGGACGGACGCAGGATGATCGCATTTGGCGATCACCCTGGCGACGGACTGCCGGCGCATTCCCGTGGCGCGTCCGTGGCGTCCTGGGCGACTATGACTGATAGATGGATGGCGAAACCTGCTTTTGACGTTTTTGCCGTTGGCGGCCTATAGTGTCGGCGCCGATTTGACAAGGAAGTGCGGATGTCCGGTCCGGATGGGGGAAAATTCGGGTTCCGGCCGCTCCAGCAGGGTCTGGCGGAGCGTCTGGTCTGCCTGCATGACGAGATGAAACGGGACTTCTCCGGCGTCAACCGGGTGGCCGTGGCCATCTACGACCATCATACCGACATCCTGCGCTCTTTCGTGCATTCCAGCGAGGGCGACAATCCCTTCGACCATACCCTGGCCCGTCTGTCCGACCTCAAGGCCCTGGCCGAGCTGGCGCGGACCGGCGCCCGGCGGGTCGTCGGCGACCTGTCCACCCATGCCAGCGCCACCCCGGTTCACAACCGCCGTCTGGTCGGGGCGGGGTATATGGCCAGCTATACCGTGCCGATCTTCCACAAGGGGGTGTTCAACGGCTTCGTCTTTTTCAACTCGTTCCAGAAGGGGTATTTCACTCCGGCGGTGGTGCATGGCCTGAAACCCATCGCCGAGGTGGTGGCGCTGCAGACGGTGATGGAGCTGGACGCCTTGCGCATGATCCATGCGGCGGTCCAGACCGTGCGGCAGATCAGCCGGGTCCGCGACGAGGAAACCGGAACACATCTGGAGCGGATGGCGCGATATACCCGCCTGCTGGCCTTGCGCCTGGCCCCGCGCAAGGGGATGTCCGACGAATGGGTCGAGTTCCTGTTCCAGTTCGCGCCGTTGCACGATGTCGGCAAGATCGCCGTGCCCGACCATATCCTGTTCAAGCCGGACCGGCTGACGCCGGAAGAGTTCGATATCATGAAGACCCACGTCACCCGCGGGTCCGAGATCGTTCAGGTGATGGCCGATACCTTCCGCATCGGGACCGCTCCCTATATGCGGGTTCTGCGCAATGTCGTCGCCCATCATCACGAATGCCCGGACGGCAGCGGCTATCCCCAGGGGCTGAGGGGCGAGAATGTTTCGCTGGAGGGCCGGATCATCGCCGTCGCAGACGTTTTCGATGCGCTGACCTCGACCCGTCCCTACAAGAAGCCGTGGAGTGTCGAGGAGGCATTGGCTTTTCTGGGCGGACAGGCCGGCGGCAGGTTCGATTCCGATGCCGTAGAGGCGCTGAGGGAAAGCCGCTCGGCCATCGACGATATCCGGCGCCAGTTCGCCGAAAGCCCCCTGGGGTGAGCATGCGAAGATTGTTGCGTCCCGTTGTTGTACTGTTGCCGTTGCTGGCCGCATCCCCGGCGGTGCGGGCCGCTGCCCCCGACCTGTGGGCCGGGGTGTCCGTGCCGACGCCCGAGCAGCCCCGGTCCATCGGGTCGGCGGCGGCCGGCTGCGTCGCCGGTGCCGTCGCTCTGCCCGTGGACGGCGAGGGGTATCAGGTGCTGCGCCCCGGCCGCAACCGCCTGTGGTCGCATCCGCGCACCATCGCCCTGCTGCAGGGGCTGGGCCGCGACTTCGCCCGCGACGGGGGCGGCCCCCTGCTGGTCGGCGACCTGTCGCAGCCGCGCGGCGGGCCGATGTCCTATGGGCACGGCAGCCACCAGAACGGCCTGGACGCCGATATCTGGTTCCGTCTGCCGGCCCGGCCGCTTGGCGATGCCGAACGGGCGGCGCCGGTGCCGGTCTCGATGGTCAAGGGGCGGGGGGTGGACGGCAAGGTCTGGACGCCCCGGCACCTGCGCCTGCTGCAACTGGCGGCGGCCCGGCCCGAGATCGACCGTATTTTCGTCAATCCGGCGATCAAGGCGGAAGCCTGCCGGACCGCCCGGGGGGATCGCGGCTGGCTGGGCAAGCTGCGGCCGTGGTGGGGGCATGACGAGCATTTCCATCTGCGGCTGTCCTGTCCGCCCGGCGACCTGGATTGTTCGCCGCAGGCCCCGGTCGCCGCCGGCGACGGATGTGGTGCCGAGCTGCAATCCTGGCTGAAGCGCCCGACCGTTCTGCCGGACGCGTCGCGCGACAAGCCCAATTTCCGCCGGCCGGTTCTGCCGTCCTCCTGCACGGCGGTGCTGGATCATCCCGCCAGGGTACCCGCCGGCGGGCGGTGACGCCCGGAAGTCGGACTTGCCAAAGCCGGCCCAAGGGAGTAAAAGCCGCCGATCAATCCGCACGCGGGTCCGCGGCGGCGTCTTTGTGCGTCGTCGCTCCGGTGTCGGGGGTTTTCCCCGGCGACACCCGCGGAGGCTCAACCGGAGAATGGAAGGAATTTTCTCCAATGGCTCTGCCCACTTTTTCCATGCGTCAGCTCGTCGAATCCGGCGTGCATTTCGGTCACACCACCCGCCGCTGGAATCCCAAGATGGCGCCGTACCTGTTCGGCGTCCGCAACGGCATTCATATCATCGACCTGCAGCAGTCGGTGCCCATGCTGCATGGCGCCATGACCGCCGTGCGTAACGTGGTGGCCGGCGGTGGCCGCGTCCTGTTCGTCGGTACCAAGCGCGCCGCGTCGGACATCGTCGCCGAATCGGCCAAGAAGTGCGGCCAGTACTACGTCAACCATCGTTGGCTGGGCGGCATGCTCACCAACTGGAAGACCATTTCCCATTCGATCAAGCGCCTGCGCGAGCTGGACGAGCAGCTGGCCTCGGGCGCTCTGGCCGGCCTGACCAAGAAGGAACAGCTGGTCCTGTCCCGCGAAAAGGAAAAGCTGGACCGCGCCCTGGGCGGCATCAAGGACATGGGTGGCCTGCCGGATATCCTGTTCATCATCGACACCAACAAGGAAGGCCTGGCCGTTCAGGAAGCCAACAAGCTGGGTATCCCGGTGGTGGCGATCCTGGATTCCAATTCCGATCCGGCCGGCATCACCTTCCCGGTTCCGGGCAATGACGACGCCATCCGCGCCATCCAGAGCTATTGCGATCTGATCGCCGGCGCCGTGCTGGACGGTATCCAGGCCGAGATCGGCCGCTCGGGCGGCGATATCGGCGCCCAGGCGGAAGCTCCGGTCGAGGTGATCGCCGTCGAGGGTGAGGTTGCCCAGGCCGAGTAATCGGTTTGACCGAAAGAACGGCGGCGACGGGCGTCTCCGCCGTTTTTGTAATAAATACAGCATATTGTCCGTTGTTTCTGACGTCTGACACGAAGAGGAAAGCTCATGGCCGAGATTACCGCTGCGCTTGTTAAGGAGCTGCGCGAGAAGACTGGCGCCGGCATGATGGATTGCAAGAAGGCCCTGGCCGAGACGGCCGGCGACCTGGAAGCTGCCGTCGACTGGCTTCGCAAGAAGGGTCTGGCCGCCGCCGCCAAGAAGGCCGGCCGCGTCGCCGCCGAGGGTCTGGTCGCCGTGGCCGCCGCCGGTACCCGGGGCGTCGCCGTCGAGGTGAATGCCGAGACCGATTTCGTCGCCCGCAACGAGCAGTTCCAGGGCTTCGCCTCGACCGTCGCCAAGGTCGCCCTGGATGCCGGTTCGGATGTCGAGGCCATCAAGGCCGCCGCTTTCCCCGGTGCCGGCAAGTCGGTCGCCGAGCAGCTGACCGCCCTGATCGCCACCATCGGCGAGAACATGAACCTGCGCCGCGCCGCCCGTCTGGAAGTGTCGCAGGGCGTGGTCGCCACCTACATGCATTCCGCCGCCGCTCCGGGCCTGGGCAAGATCGGCGTGCTGGTCGCCCTGGAATCCGCCGGCGACACCGCCAAGCTGGAAGCCCTGGGCAAGCAGATCGCCATGCATGTGGCCGCCGCCAACCCGCTGTTCCTCGACGTTTCGTCGGTCGATTCCTCGGCCCTGGACCGCGAGCGCGCCGTGCTGACCGAGCAGGCCCAGGCTTCGGGCAAGCCCGCCGCCGTCATCGAGAAGATGGTGGAAGGCCGCGTGCGCAAGTATTACGAGGAAGTCTGCCTGCTGGAACAGGTCTTCGTCATCGACCAGGAAAACAAGATCTCCAAGGTGGTCGACAACGCCGCCAAGGATGTCGGCGCCCCGATCAAGCTGACCGGATTTGTCCGTTTCGCCCTGGGCGAAGGCATCGAAAAGGAAGAAAAGGACTTCGCCGCCGAAGTGGCCGCCCAGTTGGGCGGCTGAGGCCGGGCGATATCGACGGCCGCCGGATGATCTCCGGTGGCCGTTCGCCTTTTGCTGACGAAAGGCGAGACAGGCGGGCGGAATGGTGTATGATCGCCGTCCCGGCCGTCACCGGGTCCCATTCCAGGTTTCGAGGGTAGCATGGCCAGCGCCGCCAAATTCCGCCGCGTTCTCTTGAAGATCTCGGGCGAGGGCCTTATGGGGCCGCGCGATTACGGACTGGATCCCGAAACGGTCGAACGGATCGCCGCCGAGGTGCAGTCGGTCCGCGACCTGGGGGTCGAGGTCTGCTGCGTCATCGGCGGCGGCAACATCTTTCGCGGCATGTCCGGCGCCGCCAAGGGCATGGAACGGGCCGCGGCCGACAACATGGGCATGCTGGCCACGGTGATGAACGCCCTGGCCCTGCAGAACGCCCTGGAAAACCGCAATGTCTTCACGCGGGTCCAGTCGGCGATCCCGATGCCGTCGGTGTGCGAATCCTTCATCCGCCGCCGTGCCATCCGTCATCTGGAAAAAGGCCGGGTGGTGATTTTCGCCGCCGGCACCGGCAATCCGTTCTTCACCACCGACACCGCGGCGGCCTTGCGTGCCGTGGAAATGGGCTGCGACGCCTTGCTGAAGGCCAGTCAGGTGGACGGGGTCTATTCCGCCGATCCCAAGAAGGTTCCCGATGCCGTCCGTTACGATACCTTGACCTTCCACGACGTCCTGGCCCGCGATCTGGCGGTGATGGATGCCTCGGCGATCTCGCTGTGCCGCGAGAACAACGTGCCGATCGTGGTCTTCGATATGCACAACGATGGTGCCTTTGCCAAGGTCGTGACCGGGCAGGGGCGCTTCACCATCATCAAGGAAGGGGTCTGAAGCCGTGTCCACGCCCACCACTTGGAGCGATCTGAAGAAGGATATCTCCCATCGCATGGATAGCGCGGTGGAAGTGCTGAAAAAGGAATTCGCCGGTCTGCGGACCGGCCGCGCTGCCGCTTCGCTGCTGGAGCCGGTGGTGGTCGAGGCCTATGGCCAGACCATGCCGCTGACCCAGTGCGGCACCATCGGCGTGCCCGAGCCGCGCATGCTGACCGTGCAGGTGTGGGACAAGGGGCTGGTCAAGGCGGTGGAGAAGTCCATCCGCGACGCCGGCCTGGGGCTGAACCCGCAGACCGATGGACAGCTGGTGCGGGTGCCGATTCCGGCCCTGAACGAGGAGCGTCGCAAGGAGCTGCAGAAGGTCGCCGGCAAGTATGCCGAGCAGGCCCGCATCGCCGTGCGCAATGTCCGCCGTGACGGCATGGACATCCTGAAGAAGATGGAAAAGGACGGTCACGTTTCCGAGGATGAGACCAAGAAGCATGAAAAGGACATCCAGGGACTGACCGACGAGACGATCAAGAAGATCGACGAGGCGCTGCACCACAAAGAAAAAGAGATCATCCAGGTCTGAGCATGATGGAAGCTGCCGCCTCGCCCGTGCCGGCCCTGCCGCCGCCCACCCACGTCGCCATCATCATGGATGGCAACGGGCGGTGGGCGAAGGCGCGTGGATTGCCACGCACGGCCGGGCACAAGCGTGGCGCGGAAGCCGTGCGCCGGGCGGTCGAGACGGCGCGGGAGCTGGGGGTTTCCTACCTGACGCTGTACGCTTTTTCGGCAGAGAACTGGAAGCGTCCGGCCGGCGAGGTCACCGACCTGATGGGCCTGTTGCGGCTTTATCTGCGCAACGAGGTCAAGGCACTGCACAAGAACGGCATTCGCCTGCGCGTCATCGGCGACCGCTCCCGCCTGGGGGACGACATCGTCGCCCTGATCGAGGAATCCGAGGCCAAGACCGCCGGCAACACCGCCCTGACCCTGGTGCTGGCCCTGTCCTATGGCGGACGCCAGGAAATCGTCGCCGCCGTCCGCCATCTGGCCGGGCAAGTGCGCGCCGGTGCCGTCGATCCCGACGATATCGACGAGACCCTGTTTTCGGCCAATCTGTTCACCGCCGACATTCCCGATCCCGATCTGGTGATCCGCACCTCGGGGGAACAGCGCATCTCGAATTTTCTGCTGTGGCAGTGCGCCTATTCCGAACTGGTCTTCCTGGACGTGTTGTGGCCGGATTTCGATCGCGCCGATTTCGAGGCGGCGATCCGGACCTTTCACGGTCGGGATCGCCGGTTCGGCCTGACCAGCGGCTGAGCGTCCGTGCTGGCCACCCGCATCATTTCGGCTCTGGTGATGGCCCCCGCCGCTTTGCTGGCAGCCTGGTGGGGGGGCTATGCCTTCGCCGCCCGGGCCGCGGCCGCGGCCGCGGCGATGGCCTGGGAATGGCACCGCATGGTGGCGGGGCGTTTTGCCGTTGCCGGGTGGATTTCCGCCCTGGCCGGGGCTGCCGCCGCCTTGGGGGCGGTGGACCGGCCCGGACTGTCGCTTGCCCTGGTGGCGGGGGCGGCCCTGGCCACGACGGCCCTGGCCCCGCTTCATCAGGAACGTGGCCGGTTGTGGGTCGGCCTGGGATCCCTTTATACCGGCCTGCCCGCGGTCGCCCTGGTCTGGCTGCGCCAGGAGGGCGATCTGGGATTGCCGACGCTTCTGTGGCTGCTGCTGCTGGTCTGGGCCACCGATACCGGGGCTTATGCCGCCGGCCGCGGACTTGGCGGGCCGCTGCTGCTGCCGCGGGTCAGTCCGAAGAAAACCTGGGCCGGGCTGGGCGGCGGCGTGGTCTGCGCCGGGCTGGCCGGGCTGGGGGTCGGTTATTGGCTTGAGGGCCGGGTAATGGTCGGCGTGGTTCTGGCCAGCGGTCTGCTGGCGGTGGTGGCCCAGGCCGGCGACCTGATGGAAAGCTGGGTCAAGCGGCGTTGCGGCGTCAAGGATTCCAGCAATATCATTCCCGGACATGGCGGTGTCCTGGATCGTCTGGATGGTTTGCTGGCCGTGGGGGCGGCGGTTGCCTGGGCGACCTGGATCGCCGGCCAGCCGGTCTTGCGCTGGCAGGGGTAAGGGAATATGAGCGATCCGCGCCGCGGCGTCACCATTCTGGGATCGACCGGCTCCATCGGCCGCAACACCGTCGAACTGATCGAAGCCGCTCCGGATCTCTATCGGGTCGAAGCCCTGGTCGCCAACAGCAGCACTGAATTGCTGGCCGATCAGGCCCGGCGCCTGCGGGCCGGGCTGGCGGTGGTGGCCGATGAAAGCCGCCTGCCCGACCTGCGCGAGCGCCTGGCCGGCAGCGGGATCGAAACGGCGGGCGGGGCTGCCGCGGTGGTCGAGGCCGCCGCCCGGCCGGCCGATTGGGTGATGGCGGCCATCGTCGGTGCCGCCGGTCTGGCCCCGACCCTGGCGGCGGCTCGCCGGGGGGCGGTGGTCGCCCTGGCCAACAAGGAATGCCTGGTCTGTGCCGGCCAGCTGATGATGGCCGAGGTCGCCGCGCACGGCGCCACCCTGCTGCCCGTCGATTCCGAGCATTCGGCTATTTTTCAGGTTTTCGAGACCGACCAGCGCGATCAGGTGGAAAAGATCATCCTGACCGCCTCGGGCGGCCCGTTCCGGCGAAGCTCGCTGGACGAGATGGCGGCAGTCACTCCGGAACAGGCGGTGGCCCATCCCAACTGGTCGATGGGGGCCAAGATTTCGGTGGATTCCGCCTCGATGATGAACAAGGGGCTGGAACTGATCGAGGCGCACCATCTGTTCTCGATGACGGAAGAGCGGATCGACATCGTCGTCCATCCGCAATCGGTGATCCACTCCCTGGTCGCCTATGGCGACGGGTCGGTCCTGGCTCAGTTGGGCAGTCCGGACATGCGCACGCCCATCGCCTATGCCCTGGGCTGGCCGCGCCGCATTCGGGCGCCGTCGCCGCGCCTGGATCTGGCCGCCATCGGCACCTTGACCTTCGAATCCCCCGATCCCGTCCGCTTTCCGGCGTTGCGTCTGGCCCGGCGCGCCTTGCAAACCGGGGGGGCGGCACCTACTGTTCTGAACGCGGCCAATGAGGTCGCCGTTCAGGCTTTTCTGTCGCGGACCTTGAGCTTCCTGGGCATTGCCCGACTGGTCGAGGCGACATTGGATGCGATGGGGGCGATGACCATCGGCAACCTGGACGACGTCATGGCCGCCGACGCCTGGGCCCGTGCCCATGCCCAGGCCGCTATCCGGGCCGGCAAGGCCCATTGAGCGATCGGATCGATATGGACTTTCTCTGGAATTATATCGTCGTCTTCCTGCTGATCCTGACCGTCGTGGTCTTTGTCCACGAATTCGGCCATTACTTCGTGGCTCGCCGGAACGGCATCAAGGTCGAAGTCTTTTCCATCGGCTTCGGTCCCGAGATCTGGGGGTTCAACGACCGTTCCGGAACGCGCTGGCGGCTCAGTCTGCTGCCGCTGGGCGGGTATGTGAAGATGTTCGGCGACGCCGACGCCGCTTCGGTGACCGGCGACGACGTTCCCATGACCGAGGCGGACAAGGCGCAAAGCTTCCGTCACAAGCGGGTCGGGCAGCGGGCCGCGGTGGTGTTCGCCGGTCCCGCCGCCAACTTCGTATTCGCCATCGTCGGCCTGGCCCTGATGTTCATGCTTCTGGGGCAGCCGGTGACCGACCCGGTGATCGGGCAGGTTCATGCCGATACGGCGGCGGCTCAGGCCGGCCTGAAGGCCGGTGACCGGATCCGGGCGGTCAATGGCAGGGCGGTGGACCGTTTTCAGGATATTCAGCGCATCGTCCGTCTTGAGATCGGGCAACCTCTCGAACTGGATGTCGAACGCGACGGCGACCGGATGATGATCGTCGCCCAGCCGCGAATCGTCGAGCGCAAGGGATTGTTCGGCGACATGGAAAAGGTGCCGGTGCTGGGGATCAGCGCCGACGTCAACCGGACGACCATCGTCCGCTACGGTCCGGCTTCGGCCTTGTGGCAGGCGGTGAAGGAAACCGGCCAGATGGTGTCCTCGACCTTCGTAGGAATCGGCCAGATGATCGCCGGCACCCGGGACAGCGACGAACTGGGCGGGCCGATCCGCATCGCCAAGGGAGCCGGCGAGGCAGCCCAGGTGGGCCTTGCCAGCGTCGTCTTCTATACGATCTTGCTGTCGCTGAACCTGGGACTGATCAATCTGTTTCCCATTCCGGTTCTCGATGGCGGCCATCTGGTATTCTATGCGTTCGAAGCCATCCTTGGTAGGCCTCTGGGAGAGGGGGCACAAGAATATGGTTTCCGAATCGGACTGTTTCTGGTATTGGCCTTGATGGTATTTGCGACCAGAAACGACATCGTTTCTCTTCCGGTGTGGGATGCAGTCAAAAGACTGCTCTGACGATGTGTTCGGTGCCGCCTTGATTTCCTTGCGGCGCAGCGTTCAAAGGGGGGCTGAATGGGTTTGGTGCGAAAGACCGCGCTGGCGTTGGGGCTTCTGGCCCTGGCCGTTCCCGCCCTGGCGCAGGATGCCGGGCGCGTCCGTCAGATCGTCGTGCAGGGGACCCAGCGCGTCGAGGTCGAGACCGTCAAATCCTACATGGCCATTGCCGAGGGCGATCCCTACAACTCGGACCGCGTCGACCGTTCGCTGAAGGCCCTGTTCAATACCGGCCTGTTCGCCGACGTCGCCATTCGCCGCGAAGGCGAGGCGCTGGTGGTGCGGGTGGTGGAAAATCCCATCATCAACCGCATCGCCTATGAGGGCAACAAGCGCGTCAAGGACGAGGAACTGCAGCAGGAAACCCAGCTGCGTCCGCGTGTGGTCTATACCCGTACCAAGGTGCAGAACGACGTCAAGCGCATGCTGGACCTGTACCGGCGCCAGGGGCGGTTCGCCGCCACGGTCGAGCCCAAGATCATCCAGCTGGAACAGAACCGCGTCGATCTCGCCTATGAGATCAACGAGGGCGAGCCCACCTACGTCAAGCGCATCAATTTCGTCGGCAACAAGTTCTACAGCGATTCCCGCCTGCGCGAGGTCCTGTCGACCAAGGAAGAGCGGTGGTACCGTTTCCTGTCGTCCGACGATACCTATGATCCCGACCGCCTGACCTATGACCGCGAATTGCTGCGCCGCTACTACCTGAAGCAGGGCTATGCCGATTTCCGCGTCATCTCCGGCGTTGCCGAGCTGACCCCCGATCGCGAAGGCTTTTTCGTCACCTTCACGGTCGAGGAGGGGGATCGGTACCGTTTCGGCACGTCGGACATCAAGGCCAACCTCAAGGATCTCGATCCCGAGCAGCTGAAGGCGCATCTGGTTTCCGAGCAGGGCGCCTGGTACAACGCCGATCAGGTGGAGAACATCGTCCAGGCCCTGACCGACGCGGTCGGCACCAAGGGCTATGCTTTCGTCGACGTCAAGCCGCAGGTCCAGCGCGACCGCGAGAACAAGGTGGTGAACATCACCTATGAGATCCAGGAAGGGCCGCGGGTTTATGTCGAGCGGATCGACATCACCGGCAACGTGCGCACCCTGGATCAGGTCATCCGCCGCGAGTTCCGTCTTGTCGAGGGCGACGCCTTCAACACCGCCAAGCTGCGCCGCTCGCGTCAGCGCATCAAGGATCTGGCTTTCTTCGAGAAGGTCGAGGTCAACAACGTTCCGTCCGAAACCGCCCCCGACAAGACCGTCATCAAGGTCGACGTCGCCGAGCGTTCGACCGGCGAGCTGATGTTCGGCGTCGGCTGGTCGACCCAGGCCGGCCCGCTGGTCGAGGCGTCCCTGCGCGAACGCAACCTGCTGGGCAAGGGACAGGACGTGAAGGTCAGCGGCTCGCTGGGAACCCGCCGCAATGCCGCCGAGTTCTCGTTCACCGAGCCCTATTTCCTGGATCGCCAACTGGCTGCCGGCTTCGATGTCTTCGCCATCACCCGCAAGATGCAGAAGGAAAGCTCGTACGATTCCAATGCCACCGGCTTTGCCCTGCGGACCGGCTATCATATCCACGAGCATCTGCGGCAGGATCTGAAGTACATGCTGCGGCGCGATCAGGTGGAAAACATCAAATCGACGGCGTCGACCTACATCCGCGAACAGGAAGGGTCGTCGGTGACGTCTTCGGTCCAGCAGACGCTGTTGTGGGATTACCGCGACAGCCGGATTGAGCCGACCGAAGGGTACTATATCCGCCTGAACAACGAACTGGCCGGATTGGGCGGAACGCAGCAGTTCCTGCGCAACAATCTGGGCGGTGGCCGCTTCTTCCCCATCGACGAAGGGGTGGTGTTCTCGCTGACCGGCAATGCGGGCTTCATGAACGGGTGGGGCGACAACAAGATCCGCATCACCGAGCGGTATTATCTGGGCGGCGAGACCCTGCGCGGTTTCGAGACGATGGGCGTCAGCCCCCGCGACAAGGG
Source organism: uncultured Rhodospirillaceae bacterium (assembly GCA_903941095.1). Lineage (GTDB taxonomy): Bacteria > Pseudomonadota > Alphaproteobacteria > Rhodospirillales > Magnetospirillaceae > Magnetospirillum. The sequence goes on from CAJANN010000214.1 coordinate 18,450, forward strand.
ATCGCACGACGCGCTGGGCGGTCTGTGGCAGTACTATGGCTCGGCTCAGTTGAAGTTCCCCCTGGGATTGCCGCAGGAACTGGGATTCGCCGGTCAGGTGTTCACCGATTTCGGCTCGATCGGCGAGACCGAGTCCTACCCGACCGTGTCGAACATCAATCAGGCCAGTTCGATCCGCGCCTCGGTCGGTGCCGGTGTCAGCTGGAAGTCGCCGATGGGGCCGGTCTCGGTCGATCTGGCCTTGCCGGTATTGAAGGAATCCTTCGATAAGGACGAACTGTTCCGCTTCAGCTTCGGCACGAGGTTCTAGAATGCGCCGACGGTTGATGGGGCGTCTGGGGATCGGTGCGGTTCTGGCGGCGGCGACCCTGTGGGGCGGGCCGGCCTGTGCCGAGGTCCAGAAGCTTCCCGTACCCGTCGTCATCGTCGTCGATGTCCAGGCCGCCTTGCAGCAATCCACTGCGGCCAAGGCGGTCCGGGCGCAGCGCGACCAGTTGGTCCAGGGCTATCAGGCCGACATGGAGATCACGCGCAAGTCCCTGAAGGATGCCGAAGCCGACCTGCTGAAGCAGAAGGTGGCCCTGTCCGCGGAAGCTTGGCAGGCCAAGGCCCGGGCCTTCGAGCAGCAGGTCTACGAATTCAACCAGCGTTTCCAGAAGTCCAACCAGGCGGTGGAAAAATCCTTCCGCACGGCGATGGGGGAACTGTCGCAGGCACTGGCGCAGGTCACCGAGGAGGTGGCCGGCGAAATGGGGGCCAATCTGGTCCTGCATAAGATGCAGGTGTTCCTGCACGATCCCCGCATGGAAGTGACCCAGACGGTGATCGAACGGTTGAACCGCAAGTTTCCATCCGTGTCGTTCCCCGCTCCGGCGGATGACAGCCTGCCGGTGACCAAGCCGCAGCCGAAGAAGAAGTAACGCCGATGGCCGATCCCCGTTTCTTTACCGTTGCCGGTCCGTTTTCGTTGCGTGATCTTGCCGGAATGGCCGGGGCGGATATGGCCGACCCCGCCGATGGCGACCGTCTGTTTCACGATGTTGCCGCCCTGGATGCGGCCACGCCCGAGCAGATCAGTTTCCTTGATAACCGGAAATATATATCTGCCTTCCAGGCCAGCCGGGCCGGTGCCGCCATCATTCATCCCGACCTCGCCGACCGGGCGCCTGCCGGGATGGCGCTGCTGCTGTCGAAGGATCCTTATCGGGCCTATGCCAAGGTGGCGCAGGCCTTCTATCCGGTCGCCGCTCCCGTTCCCGGCATCGCCGGTTCCGCCATCGTCGATTCCTCGGCGATTTTAGGGGACGGATGCCGGGTCGAGCATGGAGCGGTGATCGGAGCCCGGGTTGAACTGGGGGCTCGCTGCCGGATCGGTCCCAATGTGGTCATCGGCGACGGGGTGGTGATGGGCGAGGATTGCATCGTCGGAGCCAATGCCACGGTACAGTTCGCCAGGATCGGCAGCCGGGTGACGGTTTATCCGGGTGCCCGTATCGGGCAGGATGGTTTCGGGTTCGCAATGGGGGCGCAGGGGCATTTGAAAGTGCCGCAGCTGGGGCGGGTGATCATCGGCAACGACGTCGAGGTCGGCGCGAACAGCACCATCGACCGTGGGGCCGGTCCCGATACGGTGATCGGCGATGGCTGCATGATTGATAACCTGGTGCAGATCGGGCACAACGTGCAGCTTGGTCGCTGTTGCGTCATCGTCGCCCAGGTCGGCATTTCCGGTTCGACCCAATTCGGCGATTTCGTCGCCGCCGGGGGACAGGCCGGTTTCGCCGGTCATCTCAAGGTCGGGCCGGGGGCGCGGATCACGGCCCAGGCCGGCGTCACTCGCGATATCGGTGCCGGCGAGACCGTCGGGGGGACGCCCGCGGTCCCCAGGATCGAATGGCTGCGCCAGTCGGCGATGTTGAGCAAGATGGTTCGGAACAAGGGCTGAAGGGCAAGGACAGGATGAACACGATGGTGAGCGGGGGCGAGACCGGCAAGGTCATCGACATCAACCGGATCATGGAAATGATCCCGCACCGTTACCCTTTCCTGATGGTGGACAAGGTGGTCGACGTGGTGGCCGATGCCAGCGCCGTCGGCATCAAGAACGTCACCATCAACGAGCCGTTCTTTCAGGGACATTTCCCGCAGCGTCCGGTGATGCCGGGCGTGCTGATCATCGAGGCGATGGCCCAGACCGCCGCGGTCCTGGTGGTCGAGACCCTGGGGCCGTCGGCCGAGGGAAAGCTGGTTTATTTCATGAGTGTCGACAGTGCCCGTTTCCGCAAGCCGGTTGGTCCCGGGGACCAGTTGGCCATTCATGTGTTCAAGGAACGCTCGCGCGGGAACGTGTGGAAGTTCCGGGCCGAGGCCAAGGTGGGCGACACCCTGATGGCCGAGGCGACCTATGCCGCCATGATTTTGGATAACTGATGCCCACGATCCATCCCACTGCCATCGTCGATGCCAAGGCCGAGATTGCCGACTCTGCCGTCATTGGTCCCTATTGCGTGGTCGGCCCGCATGTCACCCTGGGCGAGCGGGTGGAACTGCTGTCGCATGTGGTGGTCGAAGGACGAACCCGGGTGGGCGAGGGAACGCGCATCTTCCCGTTCGCTTCGATCGGTCATCAGCCGCAGGATCTCAAATATCACGGCGAGCCGTCGACCCTGGAAGTCGGCAGCAACAACCAGATCCGCGAATATGTGACCATGCAGCCGGGCACGGAAGGCGGCGGCATGGTTACCCGGGTCGGCGACAATTGCCTGTTCATGGCCAGCGCCCATGTCGCGCATGACTGTATTCTGGGCGACAATGTCATCATGGCCAACAATGCCACTCTGGCCGGGCATGTCCTGGTCGGCGACTACGCCTTTCTGGGCGGGCTGTCGGCCGTGCATCAGTTCGTCCGCATCGGCAAGCACGCCATGATCGGCGGCATGTCCGGGGTCGAAGCCGACGTCATTCCGTTCGGCATGGTCATCGGCAACCGCGCCCATCTGAATGGCCTGAACATCGTCGGGTTGCGCCGTCGCGGTTTTTCCCGCGATGAGATCCACACCCTGCGCAATGCCTATCGCCTGCTGTTCGCTCCCGAGGGCACGCTGCAGGAGCGCGTCGCCGACGTCGCCGAGCAATTCCAGAGCAATGCCGGCGTCATGGAGATCGTCGAGTTCATCCGTTCGGATTCGTCGCGGTCTTTGTGCACGCCCGGTTTCGAGGATGGCAAGTAAACTCGGCATCGTGGCCGGCGGCGGCGAGTTCCCGGGACTCGTCATCGCCGCTTGCCGCGCCGATGGCCGTCCCTTTCACGTTCTGGGGCTGACCGGCCATGCCGATCCGCAGGTGATCGGCGACGCTCCGGCCGACTGGATCAGGCTGGGCGAAGCCGGGACCGGATTCAAGCTGCTGCGCGAGGCGTGCGTCACCGAACTGGTGATGATCGGTCCGGTGCGCCGTCCCACCCTGAAAGAACTGGCTCCAGACTGGAGAACCGCGAAATTCTTCGCCAAGGTCGGCCTGAAGGCTTTGGGCGACGACGGCCTGTTGCGCGCGGTCGCCCGCGAGATCGAGGAAGAAGGCTTTCGCGTCGTCGGCATCGATGACGTGCTGAATGATTGCCTGGCCCCAGCGGCCCTGTTCGGGCGGGTCGCTCCGGATGAACAGGCGGAATCCGATATCCGCCGGGGGTGGGAGGTTGCCAAAGGGATCGGCGCCTTGGATGTCGGGCAGGCGGTCGTGGTGCAGCAGGGCATCGTCCTGGGGGTCGAAGCGGTGGAGGGAACCGATCGTCTGATCCGCCGCTGCGGCGACCTGCGCCGGGACGGACCGGGGGGGGTTCTGGTGAAGGTTCGCAAGCCCGGACAGGATCGCCGGCTGGATCTTCCGACCGTCGGCGTCACCACCGTGCGTGAGGCCGCCGCCGCCGGGTTGCGCGGCATCGTCGTTCAGGCCGGCGGCACGTTGGTTCTGGGCCGGGATGCCGTCGCCGAGGAAGCCGACCGTCTGGGGCTGTTCGTCCTGGGCCGGGAGGAGTAGGGCGATGTCCCGCCCGCTGCTGATCTATCTTATCGCCGGCGAGCCCTCGGGCGATATGCTGGGGGGGCGGCTGATGGCCGGATTGTCCGCCCGGACCGATGGAAGCGTTCGCTTTGCCGGGATCGGCGGCGCCCATATGCGGGCCGCGGGGCTGGACAGCCTGTTTCCGATGGCGGAATTGACGGTGATGGGCATCACCGAGGTTTTGCCGCGCATCCCCCGCATCCTGCGTCGCGTCAACCAGACAATTGACAGCATCGGCGCCTGCCGCCCCGACGCCATCGTGACCATCGATTCCTGGGGCTTCACCGGCCGGGTCCAAAAGGCCTGCCAGACCCGCTATCCCGATATTCCACGTATTCATTACGTTGCCCCAATGGTCTGGGCGTGGAAACCGAAACGGGCGAAGAAGTTGGCCCGGGTCCTGGACCTTCTGATGACCCTGCTGCCGTTCGAGCCGCCTTATTTCCAGCGTGAGGGGTTGAACACGGTGGCCGTCGGCCATCCGGTGGTGGAAAGCGGGGCCGAGCGGGGGGATGGGGCCGCCTTCCGGGCGCGTCACGGCATTGCTGCCGAGGCTCCGGTCCTGGTGCTGCTGCCGGGCAGCCGACGCTCGGAAACCAATGCTTTGCTGCCGATTTTCCGGCAGGTTCTGGAGCGGCTGAAGGCGTGTCATCCGGGGTTGACGCTGGTGGTGCCGACCGTTGAAACGGTGGCCGCCGCCGTGAAGGATGCCGCCGGCAGCTGGCCCTATCGCACCATCGTGGTCGAGGATCTGGCCGAGAAATACGATTGTCTGGCGGCGGGAACCTGCGCCCTGGCGGCATCGGGCACGGTGGCCCTGGAACTGGCCCTGGCCGGTTTGCCGTCGGTGATCGCCTATCGTCTGTCGGCGGTGACCGCCTTCATCGCCCGGCGCCTGTTCGGGTTCCGGATCAAGTGGGCGACTTTGGTCAACATGGTGCTGGACCGGGCTGTCATGCCGGAGTTCCTGCAAGAGGATTGCCGTCCGGATTCCATCGCCGCGGCGGTCCGGGCCATGCTGGAGAATGAGGCCGACCGGGCCGAACGCCGGGTCCTGATGGCTCGGGCCATGCGGGAGATGGGATTCGGCCAGGACAGTCCCAGCGACCGTGCCGCCGAAGCCGTGCTTCGTTTTATTGCCGAAAGGAAAATTGCATGAATTTCCGCATGCTGCACACCATGATCCGCGTCGGCGACCTGGACCGCTCCATTCGTTTTTATACCGAATTGATGGGCATGACCCTGCTGCGTCGCCAGGATTACCCGGAAGGACGCTTCACCCTGGCTTTCGTCGGCTACGGGCCGGAAACCGGCAACACCGTGTTGGAACTGACCCACAACTGGGATACGCCGGCTTATGAGTTGGGCAACGGCTTCGGCCACATCGCCCTGGGCGTGTCCGACATCCACGCTGTCTGCGACGGCCTGACCGCCGCCGGAGCCAAGATCACCCGACCGCCCGGCCCGATGAAGCACGGCCGGACGGTCATCGCCTTTCTGGAGGACCCGGACGGGTACAAGATCGAGTTGATCGAACTGTCCTGAGCGGGCGAGGGGGAGATTTCCCTCCCTCTATTTGCATTCTCCGATGGACCCCTGGGCGCAGACCCGGCCGTCAACCCAGGTTGCGCCGGACAGCTTGGCATTCATCCACAGCACCTGCTTGATGCTGGCCCCCTTCAGGTTGGCTCCTTCCAGGTTGGCGCTGGACAGGTTGGTATGGTCCAGGATCGCCCCTTCCAGATTGGCGCCCTGCAGCTTGGTGGCGTGCATGTGGGCGCGGGTGAAGTTGGCCTTGCGGAAGTTTCCTCCGCGCATATAGGTCAACTGCATCAGCGCCTGCTCGAAATTGGCGCCTTCGAAATCGCCCTCGTCCAGCGTTGCCGACAGGAAGGCGCTGTCGCGGAGATCCAGTCCGCGGGCCTTGGCCTTGCGCAGGTCGCCCCAATTGCAGTTGGCCTCCGCTTCCAGCTTGCAACTGGGGTTGACGGCCCGCTCATAGGCCTGCGCCGGGGAAATCGTTCCCACCACCACCAATCCTGCCAATGCCATGCGCCACATGAACGTCTCCCACCTGCTGTTGATGCGCATATGATAATATACGCATCCAATATGTAGAATTCGTTCAGTCTAGGCGTAGTCTGTCAAAGATGACTTGATCATGGCTAATAACGGATCTGTTCTGTTATTATCCGGATCTACTTGATCCGCCGGGCAACTTCCAGGGCGGCATAGGTCAGGATTCCATCGGCTCCGGCCCGCTTGAAGCAGCTCAGGCTTTCCAGGATCACCTTGTCCCAATCCAGCCAGCCGTTTTGTGCGGCGGCCTTCATCATGGCGTACTCGCCCGAGACCTGATAGGCCAGGGTCGGCAGCGAAAAGGCATCCTTGACCCGGCGGACGATATCCAGATAGGGCAGGCCCGGCTTGACCATGACCATGTCGGCCCCTTCGGCGATGTCGAGGGCGACTTCGCGCAGGGCTTCCTCGGTGTTGGCCGGGTCCATCTGGTAGTTCTTCTTGTCGCCTTTCAGCGCCGCCTTCGATCCCACCGCATCCCGGAACGGGCCATAAAAGGCCGAGGCGTATTTGGCGGCATAGGACAGGATCTGGGTATCGTGCAGTCCGGCGCCTTCCAGTGCATCGCGGATGGCGCCGATGCGCCCGTCCATCATGTCCGAGGGGGCGACGACGTCGCAGCCGGCTTCGGCCTGGACCACCGCCATGCGTCCCAGGATATCCACGGTTTCGTCGTTGACGACATAGCCGTCGCGGACGATGCCGTCATGGCCATCGGAATTGAACGGGTCCAGCGCCACATCGCAGATGACCCCCAGGCCCGGCGCCGCCGCCTTGACGGCGCGCACCGCCCGGCAGACAAGGTTGTCGGGATTGACCGCCTCGCGGGCGTCCGGGGTCTTCAGGGCGGGGTCGACCGAGGGGAACACGGCAATGGCCGGAATACCGGCATCGACGGCCTGCAACGCCGCGTCCACCAGCAGGTCCACGGACAGGCGTTCCACCCCCGGCATCGAGGCCACTTCCTGGCGGACCTTGCCGCCTTCCACCACGAACAGCGGCCAGATCAGGTCGTCGACGGTCAGACGGGTCTCGGCCACCAGACGCCGGCCCCAGTCGTGACGACGGGTCCGGCGCAGGCGGGTCCGGGGATACTGGGCGTCAGGCAGGAACATCGGCACGGCTTACACTCCTCCCTGCCGTCCCTCCCGCTGGTCAGGCCTTGTCCAGCGCCTGTGAGAGGTCGGCGATGATGTCGTCGATATGTTCAAGACCGACGGACAATCGCACATAGCCCGGCGTCACGCCAGTGGCCAGCTTGTCGTCATCCGACAGCTGCGAATGGGTGGTGCTGGCCGGATGAATGGCCAGCGAACGCGCATCGCCGATGTTGGCGACATGGTAGAACATCTCCAGTCCGTCGATGAACCGCTTGCCGGCCTCGGCGCCGCCCTTCAGCTCGAAACCGACCAGGGCGCCGTAGCCGTGCTTCAGGATGGCGTCGGCGCGGCGGCGGCTTTCCCCCTGCATGGCGCCGGGATAGATGATCTTCTCGACCTTGGGGTGCTTCGACAGGTAATGCGCCACTGCTGCGGCATTGTCGCAATGGACCCGCATGCGCAGCGGCAGCGTTTCCATTCCCTGCAGGAACTGGAACGCGTTGAAGGGGCTCATGGCCGCACCGATGTCGCGCTGCAAGATGACGCGGGCGCGGATGATATAGGCGACCGGGCCGATCGGCTTGACCGCCTCGGTCCAGACGGCGCCGTGATAGCTGGGATCGGGCTGGGTCAGCAGCGGGAAGCGGGCGGCGTGCTTTTCCCAGTCGAAGCGGCCGGAATCCACGATCATGCCGCCGATCGACGTGCCGTGGCCGCCGATGAACTTGGTGGTCGAATAGACGACGATGTGGGCGCCGTGATCCAGCGGCCGGCACAGGACCGGGCAGGCGGTGTTGTCCATGATCAGCGGTACGCCGGTCTGCTCGGCCAGGGCGGCGACTTCCTTGATGGGAAAAGCCTGCAGCTTGGGGTTGGGCAGGGTTTCGGCATACCAGCAGCGGGTCCTGGCGTCGGTGGCGCGGACAAAGGCTTCCGGGTCGGCCGGATCGACGAAGCGGCATTCCACTCCGAACTGCTTCAGGGTATTGGCGAACAGGTTCCAGGTGCCGCCGTACAGATCGGTCGAGCTGACGAAATTGTCGCCGGCCTGACACAGATTCATGATGGCAAAGGTGCTGGCCGCCTGTCCCGACGAGGTGGCCAGAGCGGCAGCCCCGCCTTCCAGCGCGGTGATGCGCTGTTCCAGCACGTCCTGGGTCGGGTTCATGATGCGGGTGTAGATGTTGCCCAGTTCGGACAGGGCGAACAGGTTGGCGGCATGGTCGGTGTCGCGGAACAGATAGGACGTGGTCTGATGAATCGGGACCGCCACCGACCCGGTACCGGGATCGGCGCGGAAGCCGGCATGCAGCACGATGGTTTCCGGGTTCTTGCTTTTCACCGACATGACCTGCCTCCCTCGACGATTGCCCGGCCGCACCCGCGGCGGGAGGCGAGTTGAACACCAGGGCACCCCCCTGTCAAGCCGGGCAAAAAATATTACCCATGTCTGATATGTGGAATTTGACGGGCTTGTGCCGTTGGAATCGGCTTGCCACAATGACCGTCTGGGAAGTGGGGTGTCATGACCTTGAACTGCGAAACCCTGTTCGATCTGTCCGCCGGGCTGGGACGGATCACCCTCAATCGCCCGCGGGTTTTGAACGCCCTGGCCCCGGACCAGTTCGGCCGGATCGATTCCTGCCTGCGGGACTGGGATCGCGACGACGCGGTCGGTGTCGTCGTCATCGACGGGGCGGGAGAGCGCGCTTTCTGCGCCGGCGGCGACATCCGGGCGGTGTGGGACGGTCGCCTGCGCGGCGACGACGCCGGAAACCGCGAGCTGTTCCGTGCCGAATACCGCCTGGACCGGCGGATCCATCATTACCGCAAGCCCTATGTCGCCCTGCTGGACGGCATCGTCATGGGGGGCGGGGCGGGGGTGTCGGTGAATGGCCGCTACCGGGTCGCCACCGAACGCACCCTGTTCGCCATGCCCGAAGCGGCCATCGGTTTTTTCCCCGATGTCGGCGCGACGCATTTTCTGTCCCGCTGTCCGGGACGGCTGGGATTGTTCCTGGGATTGACCGGGACCCGGCTGGGGCCGGCCGAGACCGTGTCCGCCGGACTGGCGACCCATTACGTGCCGGCGGAGCATCTGGACGAACTGATCGCGGTGCTGCGGCAGGCGGCTGTGTCGGGCGATCCCGGCGCTGCGGTGGCCGAAGCCCTGGACAGTTTTCACCGCCATCCCGGGCCATCGTGGCTGGATGCCGCCGCAGACACTATCGACGGCTTCGGTCAGGCCCCCGACCCCGGGGAGTATCTGGCCCGGCTGCAGGCTTGCGACGCCGAATGGGCATCCGCCGCGGCCGCATCGATGCTGGCGGCGTCCCCGACCAGCCTGGCCATTGCCTTCCGGCAACTGACCCGGGGGCGTGATCTTGGCTTTGACGATGCCATCCGGCAGGAATTCCGCCTGGCCTGTTCTTTGCTGCGGGGCTCCGAGTTCCACGAGGGGATCCGTGCCCTGGTGGTTGACAAGGACAGGTCTCCGCGCTGGCAGCCGGCCGTGCTGACCCAGATTCCGCAGGATCTGCTGGATCGCCTGTTTGCCGGTGTCGGCGATGAACTGACCTTTCCATGAGTTCCGGCCGCGAAGTTCTGTTCGAGTTTCAGCGGGTCGGCAACGCCGTCAAGGTGTGTGCCCTTGATGTCCAGACCCAGGTCGAAATATCGATCGTCGGCGATTCCCGGGCGCCCCAGGCGCATCTGAAGGCCGTGGCCCTGCGCAAGCTGCTTTACGTCCTGGCGCGCCAGCCCCTCCGGAAATGACGACGGCCGCCGGAAAACCATCCGGCGGCCGGTCGTTCGCCATGCGGCGACGCGTTCAGCCCCTGCGGCGGGCCGGCTTCTTTTCCGTCTCTCCGGCCTTGCGGCCCAGACCGATCTTCTTGGCGAAATCCGAGCGTTGGGCGGCGTAATTGGGAGCGACCATCGGATAGTCGGGCGGCAGGCCCCACTTGGCGCGGTATTCATCCGGGGTCATGTTGTACGTCGTGCGCAGGTGACGCTTCAGCATCTTCAGCTTCTTGCCGTCTTCCAGGCAGACAATGTAATCGGGCGTGACCGACTTCTTGACAGTAACCGCCGGCTTCGGTGATTCGACCTTCGCTTCGGGAGTTCCGCTTTCCAGCGAAGCCAGAGAGGAATAGACCGTGTGGATGATCTCGGGAATCTGTCCGGCAGGTAACGGATTCTTGCTGACATAGGCAGAGACGACGTCTACAGCCATGCGCAGGATGTCATCGCGGTTCGATTTATCGGGAGCAGCGTCGGTCATTTTGGTATCCGGCGGATGTTCTTGGTTGTGGGAATCAATGAAGGCATGTCTGTTCAGTGCTGTCAATTCGAAATCTGGATGCAAGAGTAATCATTTATTTTCCATCAAGCCATGAACCAGTAAATCGTGCCACATGTGCGCAATTCTGCCGGGGCGATGTTTGCCGAATGATCCTCCTGTCACTTGCGGGCAGGCGGTCGCGGCGGTTTCCGTCAGGGGAGCGCAAAGCAATGATGCCGCGACTGGTCCGATAACCCGCATAGGCTTGTGGCGGATTGGCAAGACATGGCGAGATATGGTATTGAGCGGCGTTATTGTCTGAAAGCTGCGGAAGTGTCGTCATGGATCAGGAAGTCATAGCTCTCGCCTCGGATCACGGCGGCATCGAGATGAAGGCGATGTTGCGCCGCATCCTTGAAGAAAGGGGCTGCCGCGTTCTCGATCTCGGCACCCATGATTCGCAGTCCGTCGACTATCCCGATTATGCCGCGGCGATGGCCAAGGCGTTGAAGGACGGGCAGGCCAGCCGCGGTATCCTGATGTGCGGCACCGGCATCGGCATTTCCATCGCCGCCAACCGGCACCGCCATGTCCGTGCGGCGCTGGTTCACGACGCCTATGGCGCCCGCATGTGCCGCCAGCACAACGACGCCAACGTCCTGGTGCTGGGTGGCCGGACGATGGGGCCGGAAGTGGCCCGCGAATGCGTCGAGATTTTCCTTGCCACCGAATTCGAGGGCGGCCGTCACGCCCGCCGGGTTGCCAAGCTGGGCGACCAGTAATTCCCTGAACCGCATCTTCTGGAAGAAAGACCGACGATGTCCAACTCCTCCACCGACACCTTCTTTCGCACGTCCCTTGCCGATCGCGATCCGGATGTCTTTGCCGCCGTCGGCAAGGAACTCAAGCGTCAGCAGGACCAGATCGAACTGATCGCCTCCGAGAACATCGTGTCGCGCGCCGTCCTGGAGGCTCAGGGCTCGGTCCTGACCAACAAGTATGCCGAAGGCTATCCCGGCAAGCGGTATTACGGCGGCTGCGAGTATGTCGACATCGTCGAGCAACTGGCTATCGACCGGGCCTGCAAGCTGTTCGGCTGTTCCTATGCCAACGTCCAGCCCAGTTCGGGGTCCCAGGCCAACCAGGGCGTGTTCATGGCGCTGCTGCAGCCGGGCGACACGGTGATGGGCATGAGCCTGGCGGCCGGCGGGCACCTGACCCACGGCGCCCCGCCCAACCAGTCGGGCAAGTGGTTCAAGGCGGTCCAGTACGGCGTCCGCCTGCAGGATGCCCGGGTCGATTTCGACGAGGTCGAGGCGCTGGCCCGCGAACACCGGCCGAAGCTGATCATCGCCGGCGGCTCGGCCTATCCGCGGGTCATCGATTTCGCCCGCTTCCGCAAGATTGCCGACGAAGTGGGCGCGCTGTTCATGGTCGACATGGCGCACTTCGCCGGTCTGGTGGCCGGCGGCGTCTATCCCAACCCGTTCCCGCATGCCCACGTGGTGACCACCACCACCCACAAGACCCTGCGTGGTCCCCGCGGCGGCATGATCCTGGCCGACGACGAGGCGCTGGGCAAGAAGATCAATTCGGCGATTTTCCCCGGTATCCAGGGCGGGCCGCTGATGCATGTCATCGCCGGCAAGGCGGTGGCCTTCGGCGAGGCGCTGCGGCCTGAATTCGCCGTCTACGCCCGGCAGGTGGTCGACAATGCCCGTGCCCTGGCCGAGACCTTGGTCCGCCGCGGTCTGGCCATCGTGTCCGGCGGCACCGATTCGCACCTTATGCTGGTGGACCTGCGGCCGAAGGCCCTGACCGGCAAGGCCGCCGAGGCCAGCCTGGAGCGGGCCGGCATGACCTGCAACAAGAACGGCATTCCCTTCGATCCGGAAAAGCCGACCGTCACCTCGGGCGTCCGTCTGGGAACTCCGGCCGCCACCACCCGTGGTTTCGGCGTCGCCGAGTTCACCAAGGTCGGCGAGCTGATCGGCGACGTGCTGGACGGTCTGGCCACCCATCCCGACGACAATTCCGCCGCCGAGGCCAAGGCCCGGACGGAAGTCGCCGCATTGTGCAGCCGGTTTCCGATCTATTCGTAAGTGTGGCGACGGCCGGCGGAGCCTGGGAGAGGCGCCGCCGGTTCTTCCAGGGGAGGGGGGATTCGTATGCGTTGTCCGTTCTGTGGCCATGACGATACCCAGGTCAAGGATTCCCGGCCGACCGAGGATAATTCCGCCATTCGCCGCCGCCGGTCCTGCCCGGCCTGCGGGTCGCGTTTCACTACCTTCGAACGCGTGCAGATCCGCGATCTGGTCGTGGTGAAGAAGGAAGGGGTGCGCGTTCCCTTCGATCGTGAAAAGCTGGTGAAGTCCCTGCGCATCGCGTTGCGCAAGCGTCCGGTGGACGAGGACCAGATCGAACGCATCGCCAACGGCATCCACCGCCGCCTGGAAAGCATGGGCGAGAACGAAGTGCCGTCCAAGTATATCGGCGAACTGGTCATGGATGTCCTGATGGATCTGGACAAGGTGGCCTATGTCCGCTACGCCTCGGTCTATCGCAATTTCCGCGAAGCCAAGGATTTCGAGGATTTCTTGGGAAAGATGGTGGTCGGTGGCGGCCTCGACGACTGATCTGGACAAGGCCCACATGCGGGCGGCGCTGGCCCTGGCCAGGCGCGGCCTGGGCAGCGTGTGGCCCAATCCCGCCGTCGGATGCGTGATCGTCCAGGGTGGCCGGGTGGTCGGGCGTGGCTGGACCCAGCCCGGCGGCCGCCCGCATGCCGAAACCGAGGCACTGGCCGTTGCCGGTGCGGCGGCCTGCGGTGCCACGGCTTATGTCACCCTTGAACCCTGTTCCCATCATGGCAAGACGCCGCCTTGCGCCGAGGCGCTGATCGCCGCGGGCGTGGCCCGGGTCGTGGTGGCCACCGAGGATCCCGACCCCCGGGTCAGCGGCAAGGGCGTGGCGATGTTGCGCAGTGCCGGAGTAGGCGTGGTCACCGGAATCTGCGAAGGGGACGCGCTGGAGCTGAATGCCGGATTCTTCACCAAGATCCGGGAAGGCCGTCCCCTGGTGACGTTGAAGCTGGCCTCGACCCTGGATGGCCGGATTGCCACCCACAGCGGCGAAAGCCGCTGGATCACGGGCGATGCGGCCCGAGAGGCGGCACATCTTCTGCGGGCGGAAAACGATGCCATCATGGTCGGCAGCGGTACGGCGCTGGCCGATGATCCCGAACTGACCTGCCGATTGCCGGGGCTGTCCGACCGTTCGCCGGTCCGTGTGGTGGTCGACGGGCGGTTGCGGTTGCCGTTGACCAGCCGTCTGGCGGCGACGGCCAACGACGTACCCACGTGGCTGATGACCCTGGAGGGGACAAGCCCGGCCCGGCGCACCGCGTTCGCCGATGCCGGCGTCGATGTGGTCGAGGTCCCGGAAGGGCCGGATCATACCGTCGATCTGGCGGCGGCCATGATGATTCTGGCGGAAAGCGGCATCACCCGGATCCTGGTGGAGGGAGGCGCCCACCTGGCGGCGGCCCTGCTGCGGGCCGGTCTGGTCGACCGGCTGGTCTGGTTCAGGGCGCCGCGGCTGATCGGTGGCGATGGCTTGCCGGCAGCCGTCGGCTTCGGGGTCGACCATCTGTCGCAGACGCCACGGTTCGAATTGGTCGAGGCCCGGTCCATCGGTGCCGATCAGGTTGAGTTCTATCGATCCATCTAGGGAGTTGCGGCCGATGTTCACCGGCATCGTTACCGATCTGGGAGAGGTCCGCCGGGTCGTGAAGGGAGGCGGCAAGGAAACCCGCTTCGAAGTTCGCACCGCCTATGACCCGGCCTCTATCGCCATCGGGGCGTCCGTTGCCCATAACGGCGTCTGCCTGACGGTGATCGAGACGGGGGCCGACTGGTATGCCATCGAGGCATCCGCCGAAACCCTGTCGAAGACCACCCTGGGCAACTGGGGCGAGGGAACCCGTATCAACCTGGAACGTGCCATGCGCGTTGGCGACGAACTGGGGGGACATATCGTTTCCGGCCATGTCGACGGCGTTGCCGAGGTGGTCGCCATCACCCCGGAAAACCAGTCCATGCGCTTCGTGTTCGAGGCGCCTCGGGATCTGGCGAAATTCGTCGCTCCCAAGGGATCGGTCGCGCTGGATGGGGTTTCCCTGACCGTCAATGAGGTTGACGGGCGCCGTTTCGGCATCAATGTCATTCCCCACACCCAATCGGTGACCACATTCGGTTTTCTGAAGGTGGGGGATCGCGTCAATATGGAAATTGACATGCTGGCGCGCTATGTTGCCCGCCTTCTCGAAAAGGAATGATGCGGTGGCTTCTGAATATCATCAGTATCTCTCGCCCATTGACGAGATTATCGAAGAGGCCCGTCAGGGCCGGATGTTCATTCTGGTCGATGACGAAGACCGCGAGAACGAAGGCGATCTGGTCATTCCGGCCCAGATGGCCACGCCGGACGCCATCAATTTCATGGCCAGATTCGGCCGTGGACTGATCTGTCTGTCGCTGACCCGCCATCGCTGCGAGCAGTTGAACCTGCGTCCGATGAGCGCCGATAACGGGACCCGCATGCAGACGGCCTTCACCGTTTCCATCGAGGCCCTGGAGGGGGTTACCACCGGCATTTCGGCTGCGGACCGGGCCAGGACCGTTCAGGTGGCCATCGACCCCGAGAAGGGGCCGGCCGACATCGTGACCCCCGGTCATGTGTTTCCCCTGATGGCCCGTGACGGCGGCGTCCTGGTGCGGGCCGGCCACACCGAGGCGGCGGTGGACATCTCACGTCTGGCGGGGCTCAATCCGTCGGGTGTGATCTGCGAGATCATGAACGATGACGGCACGATGGCCCGTCTGCCGGATCTGGTGAAGTTCGCCCAGGCGCACAAGCTGAAGATCGCCACCATCGCCGATCTGATCGCCTATCGCCGCCGCCACGACAAGATCGTGCGGCGCGAGTTGGAGACCCCGTTCCATTCCAAATGGGGTGGCGACTGGCGCATGGTCGTGTATGTCAACCAAGTGGCTTACGCCGAGCATATCGCCCTGGTGAAGGGCGATATCGAGGGGGCTTCGGACCCGGTGATGGTGCGTGTCCATGCCGTCAACATCCTGGATGACGTGCTGGGCGACCAGGGTTCCGGCAAGGCCGGGCAGCTTCATTCCGCTATGGAAATAATTGCCGGGCATGGCCGTGGCGTCGTGGTTCTGGTGCGCGAGCCGCGCCCGGCCAGCCTGTCCGAGCAGGTCCGGGCCCAGCTGGATTCCAAGCCGGCCCCGGTCGAATTGCGCGATTACGGTGTCGGAGCCCAGATCCTGCTGGATCTCGGCGTCCGTCAGATGGTCCTGTTGTCCAATACCAAGAAGACCATCGTCGGTCTGGAAGGGTTCGGGCTTGAGGTGGTGGGCCAGAAGCCCATCGCCGCCGGCTGAGCGGCGGGGAATGCTGATGAGCAGGATCCTGATCATCGAGGCGCGGTTCTACAACCATATCGCCGATATGCTGCTGTCCGGCGTTACCGGGGCGTTGACGCAAGCCCAGGTGAGCTGGGACGTGATGACCGTTCCGGGCGTTCTGGAGATCCCGGCGGCGCTGGAGATGGCGGTCGCCGCGCAGGCCGCGGGGACCGCCGCCTGCCGGTACGACGGCTATGTCGTCCTGGGCACGGCCATCCGGGGCGAAAGCGATCACTACCACCATGTCTGCACCGAATGCATGCGGGGGTGTGGCGATCTGTCGCTGCGTCACCATCTGGCGCTGGGCAACGGCGTGCTGACGGTGCATGACGAGGCGCAGGCCCTGAAGCGTGCCGACCCGACCCGCAAGAATATCGGCGGCTTGGCGGCGCAAGCCTGCCTGCGCATGCTGGACATCAAACGCCAACTGAAACTGGACCGATGAGCAAGCCTTCCGCGCGCAGCCCCAACCCGGGCGCCGCCCGCCGTTCCGCCGGCCGGCTGGCCGCTGTTCAGGCGTTGTATTCGATGGAGATTACCGAGACCGGAGTGGTCGAGGCGGTCGATCATATGCGCGAGCGGGCCGAGGGGGGGCCGCGGGCCGGCATGGCTCAGCCCGATCTGGATCTCGCGACGTTTCTGATCAACGGCGTCAATGCCGAGGAAGCCGGGCTTGACCAGCTGATCGGGGCGGCCCTGACCCGGGATTGGACCGTCGACCGTCTGGAAGCCATTCTGCGGGCCATTCTGCGGGCAGGTGCCTTCGAGTTGAAGGACCGGGCGCAAACACCTACCCGCGTCGCCATTTCCGAATATGTCGATGTCGCCCACGCCTTTTATTCCGGTCCCGAACCGGGACTGGTCAACGCCGTTCTCGACAAGGTGGCGCGCGTGGTGCGGGCCGCCGAGTTCGGGAAAGGCGGCGCATAGGCGGGCCGGTGCCGGCGGTGAGCGACTCCCCCGATGAATTCCGCCTGATCGCCGATCTGTTCGCGCCGCTTTCCCGCGGCTATCCCGGCGCCCTGGGGTTGACCGACGATGCGGCCCTGATGAGGCCGCCGCCCGGCATGGACATGGTTCTGACCGTCGATGCAATGGTCGAAGGAATCCATTTCCTGCCGGACGACCCGGCCGATCTGGTGGCGCGCAAGCTGGTGCGGGTCAACCTGTCCGATCTGGCCGCCAAGGGGGCGGTTCCCGTGGCGGTGATGCTGGCCGCTGCTTTTCCCCACAATGTGACCGGGGCGTGGTTGCGCCGGTTCGCCGATGGGCTGCGTCTGGATCTGGAAGCCTTTTCCATCGCGCTGATCGGTGGCGACACCGTATCGACGCCGGGGCCGCTGACTCTGTCCTTGACCGCTTTCGGGCAGGTGGCGGCGGGAACGGCCCTGCTGCGGAGCGGCGCCAGGGCCGGGGACCGCATCTGGGTCAGCGGGTCCCTGGGGGACGGTGCCGCCGGTCTGCGCGCCGCCCAGGGGCTGCTGGGGGATGCCCGGCCCGAGCATGTCGGATACCTGGCCGACCGCTATCGTCTGCCGCGCCCCAGGACCGGCCTGGGGCCGGAACTGGTGGGGCACGCCCATGCGGCGATGGACGTTTCGGATGGTCTGGTGCAGGACCTGGGGCATCTGTGCCGCGCTTCGGCGGTCGGGGCGGAAATCCGGGCCGATGGCGTTCCGCTGTCTCCGGCCGTCGCCGCTCTGGTCGCCGCCGACCAATCGTGGCTTGCCACGGTCCTGACCGGCGGTGATGATTACGAATTGCTGTTCACCGCTCCGCCCGAGGAGACCGAGGCCTTGATCCAGATTGCCGCGCGGACCGGCGTCGCCCTGACCCCAATCGGCTCCGTCGTGCCCGGATCCGGCGTGACCGTTCTGGACGCCGATGCCGTTCCGATGCGGCTGGGGCCGGCCGGGTGGCGGCACTTCCGCCAGTCCCCTTCAGGTGATGCGACATGATACGCCTGATCTTCATCGTCGTCGCATTCCTGCTTATGGTCGGTGGCCTGATCGGCGGTCTTTATTTCTGGGGCGTCGATCCGCTGGCGAAGTTCAACGCCCTGGTGGGCAATGCCCCGGCTATTCCCGAGACCCCGGCCGCCCCGGTGGCCGTTCCGCCCAGCTTCGTCGAGTTCGGTCTGCTGATCGTTCCCGTGGTTCAGGACCGCGAGATCAAGAAACAGGCCGAGATGATCATCCGGCTGGAAGTCCCGCATGAAAAAAAGGAACGGGTCGCGCAGAACCTGCCCAGGCTGCAGAATGCGTTTCTGCAGGAAATGATGTCTTTTCTGCCCAGTCATCTGCGGACGGCGACCCAGCTGGATCATGCCGTAATCCAGCGTAGGTTGTATATGCAGGCGGAAAAAGTTCTAGGGGCCGGAATGGTCAAGGATGTCTTGATCGATCAATCCACGGTCAAATGAGCGAAAGCATCCCTGGATTGATTATTAGAGTTTTCTGATAATTGCGGAAAACAGTATGGCTTCATAGCATTTGATTGCATCCCCGTGTGTCTTCTGGCAGCTTTTTTGCCACTTACGTCGTTCTCAGTGCCCAGCCAGCGATGTTCGCCGGATGCATCCGAGGCGCGAAAGTCGGTAAAGCTGCTCAGGGGATCGAAACAAATGCTCAACCTTTTCGTCATCGCATGCGGCCTGTTGGCGCTGCTCTACGGAGCGTACGCCATCCGGTCGGTCATGGCGACGTCGCCCGGCACCGAGCGCATGCAGCAGATCGCTGGTGCCGTGCAGGAAGGCGCTGCCGCCTATCTCAATCGCCAATACACCACCATCGCCATCGTCGGGGTGATCGTCGCCGTCATCCTGGGGGCTCGTCTGGGGCTCTATCAGGCTGCCGGTTTCGTCATCGGCGCGGTTCTGTCCGGTCTGGCCGGCTATGTCGGCATGAACGTTTCCGTCCGTGCCAACGTCCGGACCGCCGAAGCCGCCCGTTCCGGCGGCATGCAGCAGGCGCTCGACGTCGCGTTCAAGTCGGGGGCCATCACTGGTCTGCTGGTGGTCGGTCTGGGCCTGATCGGCGTTGCCGGCTATTACGCCATCTTGAAGAATGTCGGCATCGATTCCCGCGCCCTGCTGGAGGCGCTGGTGGCGCTGTCGTTCGGCGCGTCGCTGATCTCGATCTTCGCCCGCCTGGGGGGCGGCATCTTCACCAAGGGGGCCGATGTCGGCGCCGATCTGGTGGGCAAGGTCGAAGCCGGCATTCCCGAGGACGATCCCCGTAATCCCGCCGTCATCGCCGACAATGTCGGCGACAATGTCGGCGACTGCGCCGGCATGGCCGCCGATCTGTTCGAAACCTATGCGGTGACCGTGGTCGGCACCATGCTGCTGGGGTCGATCTTCTTCACCGGCGCTGCGCAGGAAGCCATGATGCAACTGCCGCTGCTGATCTGTGGCGTGTGCATCTTCGCTTCGGTCGCCGGCACCTTTTTCGTCAAGCTGGATTCCTCCGGCAAGATCATGAAGGCCCTGTACAAAGGGCTGATCGTCACCGGCGTGCTGTCGGCGATCCTGGTTGCCGTCATCATGAACATGCTGTTCGGCGGTTTCGACGCCACCTTCGACGCGGCCGGCAAGACCATCAGCGGCGGCGGCCTTTATGCCTGTGCCCTGATCGGCCTGGTCGTCACCGGCCTGCTGGTGTGGATCACCGAATACTACACCGGCACCGAATACCGTCCGGTCAAGTCGGTGGCCCAGGCTTCGACCACCGGCCACGGCACCAACGTCATCCAGGGCCTGGCGGTTTCCATGGAAGCCTGCGCCCTGCCGGTGATCGTCATTTCCGTCGCCATCATCGTCGCCTTCAAGATCGCCGGCCTGTTCGGCATCTCGGTGGCGGCCACCACCATGCTGGCCCTGGCCGGCATGATCGTGGCTCTCGATGCCTATGGTCCGGTGACCGACAATGCCGGCGGCATCGCCGAAATGTCGGAACTGCCCAAGGAAGTCCGCAAGATCACCGATGCCCTGGATGCCGTCGGCAATACCACCAAGGCGGTGACCAAGGGTTATGCCATCGGTTCGGCCGGTCTGGCCGCTCTGGTTCTGTTCGCGGCTTATACCGAGGATCTGAAGCACTATTTCCCGAACCTCAAGGTGCAGTTCAGCCTTGAGGATCCCTATGTGGTCATCGGCCTGTTCCTGGGCGGCCTGCTGCCTTATCTGTTCGGGGCGATGGGCATGATGGCCGTCGGCCGTGCCGCCGGCTCGGTGGTGGTGGAAGTCCGCCGTCAGTTCAAGGAAATCCCGGGCATCATGGAAGGTACCGGCAAGCCCGATTACGGACGTGCCGTCGACCTGCTGACCAAGGCCGCCATCAAGGAAATGATCGTTCCGTCGCTGCTGCCGGTTCTGTCGCCGGTGGTGCTGTACATGGTGATCAATCTGGTGGCCGACCAGACCGCGGCTTTCACCGCCCTGGGCGCCATGCTGCTGGGTACCATCGTCACCGGCCTGTTCGTGGCCCTGTCGATGACCTCGGGCGGCGGTGCCTGGGACAATGCCAAGAAGTACATCGAAGACGGCCATCACGGCGGCAAGGGCTCGGACGCCCACAAGGCCGCGGTGACCGGCGATACCGTCGGCGATCCCTACAAGGATACCGCGGGTCCGGCCGTCAACCCGATGATCAAGATCATCAACATCGTCGCCATCCTGTTGCTGGCGATGGTCGCCGGCTGACGCCGGGGCGATGACGGGAAAAACCCCGCCCGGGCGACCGGGCGGGGTTTTTTACGTCCCGTCACATGAGCTACTTGGCGGCGGCGTCTTTCGAAAAGCGTCCGACATTGCCGATCACCTGTTCCAGGATCGACAGTTCCTTGCCCGCAGTCGGGGTTTCGCGGTCGACGACTTCGACCTGCTGGCCGTCTTCCATGTTGCGGGCGACCACACTTTTCACCAGTCCGGCCCGGTCGAAAAGGATGTTGACGACGCTGCGTTCGACGAACTTGGGCTTGAAGAAGGCGACGGTTTCGCTGCGCGACGAGATGTACTGCCAGCTTTCATCCCCGTAATTCAGGGTGCTGGACGGTGATCCCAACAGGGCCTGCACATCCTCGCGGGTGGTTTTCCCGGGCTTGATCAGAACCAGCTGGTCGGCGGAAAGAACGTTGCCGCGATTGTCCACCGTCGCCGTGCA
>CAJANN010000215.1 GCA_903941095.1 uncultured Rhodospirillaceae bacterium
CGCCGGCCTCGGCCGGAGCCGGCGCATCGCCCCGCCCCGGCAACGGCAGCGACAATTGCGGGCGGTCGGCCACGTCCAGCATGCCGATGACGTCGCGGGTATCCATGTTGGACAGGAAATAGCCGGCCGATCCCAGACCGCCGCCCAACAGCACCACCAGGACGAACAGGCCGATGCCGCGCCACCGGATGGGGCGGCGCGGCGGCGGCTCGTCCACCCCGATCGGGCGAGCGGCGATGAAGCGGTCGATCTCGTCCTCGTCCAGGGTGTCCATAGCGACGGTCAGTTACCCTGTGGACGGTACAGCGACAGACCGCGGATCAGGTCCAGGGCACGGGCCAGCTGATAATCCTGGGCCGGGTCGCCCATTTTCACCACTGCCGGCGCCCCGCCCTTTTCCTTGTCGGCTTCGGGGGCGGCATGGCCGGTCTCGGCGGGGGCCGGCCGGGTGTCCGCCGGGTCCTTGGAACCGGCCTTGGCGTTGGGATTTTGCAGGGCGTTGCGCAGGCTGGCTTCCGAACGGCGCTCGCGTTCGGGGATATTGATGGGCTCGACCTTGGATTGCAGGACCTTGATGTCGGGTTCGATGCCGACCGCCTGGATCGAGCGCCCCGACGGGGTGTAGTAGCGCGCCGTGGTCAGCCGCATCGACCCGTGGCCGGGCAGCGGAATCAGCGTCTGCACCGAGCCCTTGCCGAACGAACGGGTGCCCAGGACGATGGCACGGCGGTGGTCCTGCAGGGCGCCGGCGACGATTTCGGACGCCGAGGCGGACCCGTCGTTGACCAGCAGCGCCAGCGGCAGTCCGTCGGCGATGTCGCCGGGGCGGGCGTTGAAACGCTGGGTGTCCTCGGGACGGCGCGAACGTGTCGAGACGATCTCGCCCTTTTCCAGGAAATCGTCGGACACCGCGATGGCCTGATCCAGCAGACCGCCGGGATTGTTGCGCAGGTCGATGACGAAGCCGGACAGCCCCTTGCCGATTTCCTTCTTCAACTGCGCCATGTGCTTGCGCAGGTCGGCATCGGTGGTCTGCGAGAACTGGGTGATGCGGACATAGCCGATGGTGCCCTCGGCATGCGAGCGCACGGTCTGGATCTTGATGACGGCGCGGGTCAGCTTGACGTCGAAGGGATCGACGGCGGCGCGGCGGACCGTCAGCTTGATGTCGGTGTTGACCAGCCCGCGCATGCGGTCGACCGCTTCCGACAGCGACAGTCCCTGCACCGGCTCGCCGTCGAGATGGGTGATGAAGTCGCCCGGCTGCAGGCCGGCGCGATAGGCCGGAGTATCGTCGATGGGCGACACCACCTTGACCCAGCCGCTTTCCATCGTCACTTCGATGCCCAGGCCGCCGAATTCGCCCTTGGTGCTGACTTCCATGTCGCGGGCGTTCTTGGCGTTCAGGTAGCTGGAATGGGGGTCCAGCGAGCTGAGCATGCCGTTCAGCGCCGCTTCCACCAGATCCTCGTCCTTGACCGGCTCGACGTAGTCGGCGCGAACCTTCTCGAAGACCTCGGCGAACAGTTCCATCAGCCGATAGGTTTCCTTGCGCTCGGCCGCCTGGACCGGGACCAGGGACGACGTCGCCAGCAGAGCGGTAGCCCCGGCAGCGATCAGGATTTTCCGAATCATCCGTTACCCTTATTCTTTTGTGCCGTGAGCCAAGGCGACGGGTTGACCGGCTGCCCCTGGCGGCGCAGCTCGACGTAGAGAGCGGGTTTGGCCTCGTCCTGCCCCATGACGCCGACGGGCTCACCCGCCAGCAGACGCTGGCCGACGGTGGCGTCGATCCGGGCCATCCCCGCGAGCAGCGTATGATAGCCCTCGGCGTGTTCGATGATCAAGAGCAGGCCATAGCCGCGGAACGGGCCGGAAAAGGCGACCAGCCCGTCATGGGGGGCGATGACCTGGGCGCCGCGGCGGGTGGCGATGGTCAGGCCCTTGGAAATCACCCCGACTTCGTTGGGCTGGCCGAAGCGGCCGACCACCTGGCCGCGGGCGGGAAAGGGCATCTTGCCCTGCTGGGCGGCGAACGGCGCTTCCTGGCGCGGCGGCCGGGCGGCGGCGGCCTCGCGGGCGGCGGCCTCGGCGGCGCGGGTGGCCTTCTGCGCCGCCAGTTC
>CAJANN010000216.1 GCA_903941095.1 uncultured Rhodospirillaceae bacterium
GCATTCAGTGGGCGCAGCTTGGCGAGATGCTCCATGGACCAATCGTCGTCGAAGCCCTGGGCGCCGTCGCCGTAGGTCGCCGCCGACGAGGCGTAGATGAAGCGCACGTTGGACAGCGCGCACCACTTCCACAGGGCCAGCGACAGCGAGAAATTGTTGGCGGCGATCTTGTCGGCGTCGGTTTCGGTGGTGGCCGAGATGGCGCCCATGTGGAAGATCACCTGCACATGCTTGCGGTTGGCTTCCAGGAACTCGAACAGCTGTTCGGGATGGACGATGTCGGCCAGTTCGCGCTTGGCGACGTTCTTCCACTTGTCGTTCGAGCGCAGGCGGTCGCAGACCACCAGCTTGCCGGCATCGCGGGCTTCCAGGGCGGCAAGGATGTTCGAGCCGATGAAGCCGGCTCCTCCGGTGACGACGATCATGTGGGTTCCTGCTCCATCGGTTGCCCTGGGGGATGGTTATAGGACGGCGGCGAAATCCGGGCAAGCCGGGCTTCCTTGCAATTCCCGCCGGCCGCCCCATAATGTGAACAGGCACAACCCGCGCGACGAGTCCGATCATGCAGACCCAGAATCCCTTTTTCGACGACCTTGCCCGCATGGCCGGTGGCGCGATGGGGGCTTTGTCCGGCCTGCGGGCCGAGATCGAGGCGCTGATGCGCCAGCAGATGGAACGCTTCATGGCCGGCGCCGACATGGTGCCGCGCGAGGAGTTCGAGGTGGTGCGCGACATGGCCGTCAAGGCCCGCGGCGAGCAGGACGCCCTGGCCCGCCGGGTCGAGGAACTGGAAGCCCGGCTGGCGGCCCTGGCCGGGGCTCCCGCCGCCGCCGCAAAGCCGGCACGGTCCCGCAAGACGCCCTGACCGCCCTTATCCACAAGTTTTGCAAGCCGGCGCCGCACTTTCCCTTGCGGCGCCGGTTTTGCTGTGGTTAGCCTACCGCTTGTGTTTCACAAGGGCGCGGCCCCCAATATTTTGGGTGGTCGCCGGCGGGGGTTATAGATGAGCGTGTCTCTCAGCTTCGAAGACGATGTCGGCCCCAATCCGCTGGACGTGGTCGAGCAGCTGGTCGCCGGCAACGACTGGGCCTTCGACCGCCGCTCGGACGAGGAACTGGCCGTCGAGGTGCCGGGACGGTGGTGCAATTACTCGCTTTATTTCGCCTGGCGGGCCGACATGGCGGCGCTGCATTTCACCTGCGCCTTCGACATGAAGGTGCCGGCGGCCAAGCGCGGCGCGGTGTGCGAGCTGCTGGTGGCGATGAACGAGAAGCTGTGGCTGGGCCATTTCGGCCTGTGGGAGGACGAAGGCCTGCCGATGTTCCGCCACACCGCGCTGTGTTCCGGCCCGGCGGCGCTGACGCCCGAGCAGATCGAGGACGTCGTCGATCTGGCGGTGACCGAGTGCGAACGTTTCTATCCGGCCTTCCAGTTCGTCATCTGGGGCGGCAAGAGCCCCAGGGACGCCCTGGCCGCCTCGCTGCTGGAGACCGTCGGCGAGGCGTGAGGGGGGTGTATTTTTCCGTCCGGATATGGTCATCTGATCCCCCTTTCTGAGTTGTCGGGGGTACTGACGTGACCAAGATTCTGCTGGTTGGCTGCGGCAAGATGGGGTCCGCCATGCTGGCGGGATGGCTGGAACAGGGCCTCGCCGCCGCCGACATGGTGGTGGTCGATCCCCACGCCGCCCAGGTGCCCGACGGCGTCGCCGTGGCCGCCGCCGCCGCCGCCGTTCCCGCCGCCTTTTCCCCCGACATCGTCATCCTGGCGGTCAAGCCGCAGATGATGCCCGACGTGGTGCCGGCCTATGCCCGGTTCGCCGGACGGGCGGTGTTCCTGTCCATTGCCGCCGGCAAGCCGGTGGCCTTTTTCCGGGCGCTGCTGGGCGACGCCGCCGCCATCGTGCGGGCCATGCCCAACACTCCGGCGGCGGTGCGCCGCGGCATCACCGTCTGCATCGCCGGCCCCGGCGTTTCCGATGCCGGCCGCGCCGCCTGCCAGTCGCTGCTGCAGGCGGTGGGCGAGGTGGCCTGGATCGACGACGAGTCGCAGATGGACGCGGTGACCGCGGTGTCAGGGTCCGGTCCGGCCTATGTCTTCCTGCTGGCCGAGGCGATGGCCGCGGCCGGGGAAAAGGCCGGCCTGCCGGCCGATCTGGCCGCCCGGCTGGCGCGGGCCACGGTGATGGGCTCGGGCGAGCTGCTGCGGCAAAGCCCGGACAGCGCCGCCCAGTTGCGCATCAACGTCACCAGCCCCGGCGGCACCACCGCCGCCGCCCTGTCGGCGCTGATGGACGAGACCGCCGGCATGGGGCCGCTGCTGGCCGAGGCGGTCGGCCGCGCCACCCGGCGCGGCAGGGAACTGGCCGGCTGACGGAAGGAAACGGGCGTGGCTTTCAGACACATCGTCGCACTGGTGGTTTCGTTGCTGGCCGCGGCCTGCGCTCCTGCCGTCGATCCGGTGACCCTGACCGCGCGGCCGCCGGCCGGCGGCGTCTTCGTCCAGGGGGCCGGGGGCGTCCGGGTCGTCGTGGCTGCCTCCGACGTCCGGTCGTCGGGCCGCGACGGCATCGCGCTGACCAGAAACGGCGAGGCCACCGGGCGGACCGCCCCGGTCGCGCCGCCGGGGCTGGCCGCGCTGGCCGGCAAGTCCGCCGAGGCCGGGCTGGCGGAGCGCGGGTTCCAGCTGGCGGCCGGCGGCGTGTTCCTGCAGGTCGACGTCGAGGCGGCGGACAGCGATTTCCGCAGCGGCCTGCTGCTGGGCGAGGCCACCGGCAGGGTGCGGCTGACCGCCCGGGTTCTGAACGCCAAGGGACGGCTGTTCCACAGCGCCGGTTATGCCGGCGACTTCGTCGTCCCCGACGTGGCGGCGCTGGCCGGCGGCGGTGTCCGCCAGGCGGTGGACGGGGCGCTGTCCCGCGCGCTGGGGCGGATGCTGGCCGATCCGGAGCTGATCCAGGCGATGATCCAGGCGGGCCAGCCCGCCGGTTCGGCGTGAGCGCGCCGCCTCTTCTCGGCTTCGTCGAGCGTCCGGTGCTGCCCGCCGGGCCGGCGGAATTCCGGCTGGCGTCGGATTATCAGCCGGCGGGCGACCAGCCGGCGGCCATCGCCGCCCTGACGGCGGGGCTGGACCGGGGCGAGCGCGATCAGGTGCTGCTGGGGGTCACCGGCTCGGGCAAGACCTTCACGATGGCCCAGGTCATCGCCCGCACCGGCCGGCCGGCCCTGGTGCTGGCTCCCAACAAGACCCTGGCGGCCCAGCTCTACGGCGAGATGAAGGGCTTCTTCCCCGACAACGCCGTGGAATATTTCGTCTCGTATTACGACTATTACCAGCCGGAAGCCTATATCCCGCGCACCGACACCTATATCGAGAAGGACAGCGCCATCAACGAGCAGATCGACCGCATGCGCCATGCGGCGACGCGGGCGCTGCTGGAACGGCGCGACGTGGTGATCGTCGCCTCGGTGTCGTGCATCTACGGCATCGGCTCGGTCGATTCCTACGCCCGCATGACCGTGCCCCTGAGGGTCGGCGAGTGCGTCGACCGCTCGGACCTGCTGAAGCGCCTGATCGAGCTGCAATACACCCGCAACGACGCCGCCTTCGAGCGCGGCACCTTCCGGGTGCGCGGCGATTCGGTCGAGATCTTCCCGGTCCACTACGAGGACCGGGCCTGGCAGGTGTCGCTGTTCGGCGACGAGATCGAGAGCATCGCCGAATTCGACCCGCTGACCGGGGAAAAGACCGTGCGGCTGACCGAGGTGGTGGTCTATCCCTCCAGCCACTACGTCACGCCCCGGCCGACCATCACCGCCGCCATGCAGGGCATCAAGGCCGAACTGAAAGAGGTGGTCGACCGCTTCACCCGCGAGGGCAAGCTGCTGGAGGCCCAGCGCATCCGCGAACGCACCATCTTCGACCTGGAGATGCTGGAGACCACCGGCCACTGCAAGTCCATCGAGAACTATTCCCGCTACCTGACCGGGCGCAATCCCGGCGAGCCGCCGCCGACCCTGTTCGAGTACCTGCCGGAAGACACCCTGCTGATCGTCGACGAATCCCACGTCACCGTGCCGCAGATCGGCGGCATGTACCGCGGCGACTATGCCCGCAAGAGCACGCTGGCCGATTTCGGCTTCCGCCTGCCGTCCTGCGTCGACAACCGGCCGCTGAAATTCGAGGAATGGGAGGCGATGCGCCCGGCCACGGTCTTCGTGTCGGCGACCCCGGCCCCGTGGGAGATGGAAAAGACTGGCGGCGTCTTCGTCGAACAGGTCATCCGCCCCACCGGCCTGATCGATCCGGTCTGCATCGTCCGCCCGGTCGAGCATCAGGTCGACGACCTGCTGGCGGAAGTGCGCACCGTCTCGCGCCAGGGCTACCGCACCCTGGTCACCGTGCTGACCAAGCGCATGGCGGAAGACCTGACCGAATACCTGCACGAGCACGGAATCCGGGTCCGCTACCTGCATTCCGACATCGACACGCTGGAGCGGATCGAGATCATCCGCGACCTGCGCCTGGGCGCCTTCGACGTGCTGGTCGGCATCAACCTGCTGCGCGAGGGGCTGGATATCCCCGAATGCGCCCTGGTGGCCATTCTGGATGCCGACAAGGAAGGCTTCCTGCGGTCCAGGACCTCGCTGATCCAGACCATCGGCCGCGCGGCGCGCAATGTCGACGGCCGCGTCATCCTGTATGCCGATACCGTCACCCGGTCGCTGGATTACGCCCTGGCGGAAACCGCCCGCCGGCGCGAGAAGCAGCAGGCCTACAACGCGGCCCACGGCATCACCCCGGAAAGCGTCAAGAAGGGCATCGCCGACCTGCTGGATTCGGTGGCCGAGCACGATTACGTCACCGTCGATACCGGCGACGCCGGTCTGGCCCACGGCGTCGGGCACAATCTGGCGGCGGTGAAGGCCGATATCGAAAAGCGCATGAAGGCCGCCGCCGCCGATCTGGAGTTCGAAGAGGCGGCCCGCCTGCGCGACGAGCTGCGCCGGCTGGAATCCGTCGAACTGGGGGTTCCTGCCGCCGCTCCGGTCCGGCCGGCCCGGGCGGTTCAGGCCAGGGGGCGGGGGCGCTCGCGGCGGTGAATACCGTGCCGATTGTTGTGGATTCGCCGCCCGGGATGAGTCATTATAGTAATCGATGATCCCGGACCGCATTGCGGCCGGGATTTTTTTTGCCCGTTGCAATGCCCGTGGGGAGCACGATGATGGCCGAGGATCGCACCGAGAACCAGACCAATGCGCAGACCGAAAATCCCAACGGCATGGCCGAGGAAAATGCGCAGCAGTCGCTGGACGATCTCACCGTCCTGTCGGACGTCGGCAACCAGAACATGGGTGACGCCCGCCTGAACGTCGTGCGCAGCGTCGTTCTCAACGACGCCGCGCTGGGTTCGCTGGCCACCAGCCATCAGGGCTCGGGCAATGCCGATCTGGTACAGCAGGGGCTGAACCTGCAGACCGGCACCCTGGCCGAGGACGGCGTGACCGTCGCCCAGGCGCAGGGCGCGGCCCTGGACATTCCCGAGGTCGTGGCCACGACCCTTGCCCCCGCAGGCGAGATCGTCACGGTCGGCGCCGGCTCGGCCGAACCGAAGTCCGTCAGCGACCTCAGCGTGCAGAACACCGTGTTCGGCGATCCCATCGCCGCAGGTATCGAACAGACAGCCCCCGCCCCGGCCGATGCCGAGGTAGTGGTGGAAGCCGTCCCGGATGGTGCGGTGGACGTGCCGGCCCCGAACCCCGAGGCCGTGCCGGTCGACGCCAATCCGGTGATCGGCGGCATCATCCTGCAAAGCCCCGATTTGGGGCCGATCGGCTCGCCGCAGGCGCTGAACGAAGACACCGTCATGCGCTTCATCGTCGACGCCACCGATCCCGATGGCGGCGCCGTCTCGATCGATTTTTCTGCGCCGCTGCACGGCCGGGTCGAACTGGCCGCCGACGGCAGCTATGTCTATACCCCCGACGCCGATTATTTCGGCAGTGACAGCTTCACCGTGTTCGTCACCGACGACGAGGGGAACTCGATCAGCCAGACCATCTCCCTGGACGTTCAGAACGTCGAGGACGAGGCGGTGGTCACCCTGACCGGCGGCGCCGGCATCGAGGACAATGTCGTCACCGGGACCATTTCGGCCACCGACGCCGATGGCCTGATCACCGGCATCGAACTGGTCAGCGGCACCGCCCACGGCGTGGTCGAGCTGAATGCCGACGGCACCTACAGCTTCACCCCCGACGCCGACTGGAACGGCACCGACAGCTTCACCGTGCGCACCACCGACGCCGAAGGCGGCACCACCGAGCAGGTGGTCACCGTGACCGTCGGTGCGGTGGACGACGCCGCCATCATCACCGCCACCGGCGGCAGCGGCGCCGAGGACAGCGTCATCACCGGGACCATTTCGGCCACCGACGTCGATGGCGGCGTCGCCGGCATCGAGCTGGTGGGCGACGTCTCGCACGGCGAGCTGATTCTGAATGCCGACGGCAGCTACAGCTTCACCCCCGACGCCGACTGGAACGGCAGCGACAGCTTCACCGTGCGCGTCACCGATGGCCAGGGCGGCGTGTCCGAACGGACCATCGACATCAACGTCGCCTCGGTCGAGGACGATTCCCAGCTGGCCACCACCGGCGGCAGCGGCGCCGAGGATACCGTCATCACCGGCACCATCACCGCCAGTGATGCCGACGGCGGCGTCGCCAGCGTCGAACTGGTGGGCGACGTCTCGCACGGCGACCTGCGCCTGAACGCCGACGGCAGCTACAGCTTCACCCCCGACGCCGACTGGAACGGCAGTGACAGCTTCACCGTGCGCATCACCGACGTCAATGGCGCGGTGACCGACCGGACCGTCGACCTGACCGTCGAATCGGTGGATGACGCCGTCACCACCGGCGGCATCGTCATCGACGATCCGTCGACGCCCGAGGCCGAGACCCTGCCGGTCGAATCGGCGGCCATCGACGAGGATACCGTCCTGACCTTCACCGTCGACGCCCACGACGTCGAGGGCGAGGCCATCGCCATTACCTTCGCCGACAATCCGGACGGCAGCGTCACCGTCAATCCCGATGGCACCTACAGCTTCACCCCCACCGGCGACTTCACCGGCGAGACCACGCTGACCTATACCGTCACCGATGCCGGTGGCGCGGTCACCACCAACAGCGTGACCATCACTGTCGGCGCGGTCGAGGACGAGGCTGTCGTCACCGCCGCCGGCGGCAGCGGCGCCGAGGACAGCGTCATCACCGGCAGCATCACCGCCACCGACGTCGACGGCGCAGTCACCGGCATCGAGCTGGTCAGCGGCACCGCCCACGGCGTGGTCGAGCTGAACGCCGACGGCAGCTACAGCTTCACCCCCGCCGCCGACTGGAACGGCACCGACAGCTTCGTGGTGCGCGTCACCGACGAACTGGGCGGCACCACCGAACAGACCGTCACCGTCACCGTGGGGGCCGTCGACGACGAGTCCGTCGTCACCGCCACCGGCGGGGCGGGCGCCGAAGACAGCGTCATCACCGGCACCATCTCGGCCACCGATGCCGATGGCGGCATCGTCGGCATCGAACTGGTGGGCGACGCCGCCCACGGCCAGCTGACGCTGAATGCCGACGGCAGCTACAGCTTCGCCCCCGACGCCGACTGGAACGGCAGCGACAGCTTCACCGTACGCGTCACCGACGCCAGCGGCGGCACCACCGAACAGACCATCGACCTGCATGTCGCGGCGGTGGACGACGAGGCGGTGATCAGCGCCACCGGCGGCAGCGATTCCGAAACCGGCGTGTTCAGCGGCCAGATCGTCGCCAGCGACATCGACGGCGCCATCACCGGCATCGAAGTGGTCAGCGGCACCGCGCATGGCGACCTGACGCTGAATGCCGACGGCAGCTTCACCTTCACTCCCGGCCCGGACTGGACCGGCAGCGACAGCTTCGTGGTCCGCACCACCGACGAGCATGGCGGCACCACCGAACAGACCATCACCTTCGACGGCGACCGGGTCAACGTCGCCCCCGTGACCAGCGAGGTGGAACTGGCCGACAGCGCCGAGGACAGGTCCGTCACCTTCGACCGGGCCGACCTGCTGGCCAATGCCTCGGACGCCGATGGCGACGTCCTGGCTGTTTCCGACATCACCGTCGACCACGGCAGCGTGGTGGAAAATGACGACGGCACCCTGACCTATATTCCCGATCCCGACTTCCACGGCGAAGTCACCTTCAGCTACACCGTGTCCGATGGGCATGGCGGCAGCAGCCCGGGTACCGCGACCCTGGACGTGGCGTCGGTCGACGACGCCGCCGACGTCGCCATCGACGGCGGGACCGGCGCCGAAAGCACCGATGCCGCCCCCACGGTGGTCGAAGGCCAGATCAGCGCCTCGGATGCCGATGGCGGCATCGTCTCGATGGCGCTGGTCGAAGGCGGCAGCCATCACGGCACCCTGGACCTGGCCGCGGACGGCAGCTTCACCTTCACCGCCAACGATTCCAACTGGAACGGCAGCGACACCTTCCAGGTGCGGCTGACCGATGGCGAGGGCCATTCCTACACTCAGAACCTGACCATCACCGTGACGCCGACCAACGACGGTCCGGTCGCCAGCACGGTGGAACTGAGCGACGGGACCGAGAACCAGACGCTGACCCTGACCAAGGCCGATCTGCTGGGCAATGCCAGCGATGCCGATGGCGATGTCCTGTCGGTGTCGGACATCACCGCCAGCCACGGCACCGTGGTCGAGAACGAGGACGGCACCCTGACCTTCACCCCCGATCCGGATTACACCGGCGAGGTGACGTTCAGCTATACCATCAGCGATGGCCAGGGCGGCACCACCGCCGGCACCGCCACGCTGGACCTGGCCGAATATGTCGGGAACCAGGGGCCGCTGGCCGGCGACGACGCCAGCATCGATCAGGTGGCCCAGGGACCGTCTTTGACCGTCGATATCGGCACGGCCACCGTGGCCGAGGGCGAGGACACCTCTTTCGCCGGTCTCGCCGCGATGGGCGATCCCACCACGGCGACCCCGACCACCACCTATGCCGGCAGCCTGAGCAAGGCTTACAACGGCAGCAACGGTGACGATCTGGTCGGTGTCGGGGCCGACAACAATGCCAGCATCGGCACCGGCAACGGCGACGATCAGGTCACCATCGGCCGCGACGTCAACGCCAAGATCGACCTGGGCAACGGCGACAACGCTCTGGATGTCGGCGACGACGTCAATGCCAGCGTGTCGGCCGGATCCGGCAACGATACCGTGCGGGTGGCCGACGACCAGAACGGCAAGATCGACCTGGGCAACGGCGACAACCGGCTGGAGATCGGCGGCGACGCCAACGCGTCCGTCGCCACCGGCTCGGGCGACGACCAGATCAAGATCGGCGGCATGCTGAACGCCAGCCTGGGCTCGGGCTCGGGCGACGACCGGATCGACATCGCCGGCGACGTCAACGCCTCGGTCAATGCCGGCCAGGGCGACGACAGCATCCTGGTGGGCGACGACGTCGCCGCCAAGATGGACCTGGGTTCGGGCGACGACGTCCTGAAGGTCGCCGACGACGTGTGGGCCAGCATCGATGCCGGCCAGGGCGCCGATCGCATCGAGATCGGCGGCGACATCTCGTCCAAGGTCGACATGGGGTCCGGCAACGACCACCTGACCGTGACCGGCCGCAACCTGTGGGGCACCGTCGACGGCGGCGCCGGCACCGATTCCATCGAACTGACCGGCGTCACCAAGGCGCAGTGGGACGCCAACGCCAATGGCATCCGCAGCCATGTGACCAGCTTCGAGAACATCAAGTTCGCCGACGGCCAGGTCATCGGCGACGCCTCGGCCTTCGAGGACGGCGGCAACGACACCTACAGCTATCCGCTGACCATCACCGCCGGCCTGAACGATACCGACGGGTCGGAAACCCTGTCGGTGGTCACCCTGGACAACCTGCCCGACGGTGCCGTCCTGATGCTGGGGGGCCAGATCCTGACGGCCAATGCCGATGGCAGCTATTCCATCGAGGTGAGCTCGGGTCAGCCGGTCGAGCTGACCGTGGTCGGCGACGGTCCGCTGGACCTGTCGGGCCTGACCAGTTCGGTGACCTCGACCGAGGCCAATGGCGGCGACACCGCCACCACCACGCTGACCGGCGAGGGCAGCACGACCGGCGAGACGGGTGCGGATGAAAGCATCCATGTCGGCGAAGACCGTTCGCTGACCATCGACGCCGCCGACCTGCTGGCCAATGACAGCGATGCCGATGGCGGCACCCTGTCCATCGTCGGCGTCGGCAACGCCGCCCACGGCGCGGTGACGCTGAACCAGGACGGCAGCATCACCTTCACCCCCGATGCCGATTACAACGGGACCGCCACCTTCGAATATACCGTCAGCGACGGCCAGGGCGGCTTCGACACCGCCACCGTCACCGTCAATGTCGACAGCGACGGCATCGACGAGACCATCACCTACTCGGTGGATGGCGAGATCGGCACCGTCGTCGGCGGTTCGGACGGCGACCACCAGTCGGACGAAGGCTCGGGCGGCGGACATCACGGGTCCGACGGCGGGCATGGTTCCGGCGGCGGGCTGCATCTGCGCGATGACGGCAGCCACGGATCGGGCGGCGGGGCCACCCTGACCGGCGGCGCCGGCAACGACACCATCGATGGCGGTTCCGGCAACGACACCCTGTACGGCGACAATCCCGACGATGACGGCGACGGCTATGTCTATGCCGCCATCGACATCTCGGGCGGCGCCTCGGACGGATCGGCGGTGGTCTACACCATCTCGGGTCTGGGCGAGGGCGGCGTGCAACTGCTGCAGAACGGCGTGGCCCTGGTGCCCGATGCCGACGGGGTCTACACCTTCACCTCAACCGCCGACCTGCAGTTGAAGGTGCCCGACGACGGCACCCTGCACGACGTCGATTTCACCGTCGCGGTCAAGGATGCCGACGGCAACGTCGCGGCTTCGGACACCGTCACCTTCGACATGGACGCCTATGCCGGCATGGGCGCGGGTGACGGCAACGACATTCTGGACGGCGGTTCCGGCAACGACCACCTGTATGGCGGCGGCGGGGCCGACACCCTGACCGGCGGCACCGGCACCGATATCCTGGACGGCGGCGCCGGCAACGATGTCCTGCATTTCAGCACCGACTCGGTCAACGATCACCACGACGCCGATTACCAGGATCAGGGCGGCTCCGGCCATGACGGCACCATGCTGACCGTGGATTCCAACGGCACCAACGACACCAACGACACCTATGTCGGCGGCGACGGCACCGATACCCTGGTGATGGGTGACGGCAACGACGCCATCTGGGTCGGCAATGTCGACGGAATCGAGGTCATCAATGCCGGTGCCGGCAACGACGTCGTCGACATGAACGACTCGTTCGGCACCAGCTATGGCGCGATCACCGTCGATGCCGGTTCCGGCAACGATTATGTCTTCGCCAATGACGGCGACGACGTTCTGCGGGGCGGCGCCGGCAACGACTATCTGTCGGGCAATGCCGGCAACGACACCCTGGACGGCGGTACCGGCGACGACACCCTGATGGGTGGCGACGGGGCCGACACCTTCCTGTTCGATTTCGGCGGCGGCCACGATACCGTCAATGGCGGCGACGGGTCGGGCTGGGCCGATACGCTGGATCTGTCCGGTGCGGTCGGCCAGACCTTCGTGGTGACGGCCGACGACGGGCAAAGCTGGACCATCCAGGTCGACGGCGAGAACCACGGCACCCTGACCATCGGCCAGGATCTGAGCGGCGAGGTCCACCTGACCAATGCCAACGGCGAGTCCGTGGTCGATTTCGAGAACCTGGAGCAGATCAAGTGGTAGGGGCGGCTGGGGGGCCGGCCCTGGTGCCGGCTCCCGGCCTCGGCGATGGCTGACGCCGCCCCTCCGCTTTCCGTTCCCTCCGTCCTGGGGAACTATGTGATAGAGGCCCTGGTGGTTGCCGGGGCCTTTTCGCAGGTGTTCCGCGCTCTTGACCGCGAGCTTGGCCGCACGGTGGCGGTCAAGGTTTTCTCGCTGTCCCCGGACAAGGAAGCCGGATTGCCCTATGACCGGGCCGAATGGCGGCGGCGCTTCGTCGCCGAGGCTCGCCTGCTGGCGCGGATGGATCATCCGCATCTGGTCCGGGTCGACGCGTTGGGGTGGCTGCCGGATGGCACGCCCTACACGGTGATGCCGTGGCATGCCGCCAATCTGCGCCGCGAGATCGGGCGCGATCTTCATGATGCCGACCACCCCCGGGCCTTGCCGGCCGTCGAGCGGCCGCGGGCGCTGAGCGCCGGGCGTGCCCGCACCGTGCTGCGGCAGGTCTGTCTGGGGCTGGCCGCCCTGCACGCGCAAGGCGTGGTCCATCGCGACGTCAAGCCGACCAACCTGCTGCTGACCGCCCGGGAAAACGGCGTCGTCCGATTGTGCGACCTGGGCTTTGCCCGGGGGCCGGGAGGAAGCGGCATGTCACGGGCGGGGGTGTGGATCGGTACCGCCGATTATTGTGCCCCCGAGCAGCGGGCCGATGCCTCGCGGGCCACAGACCGGGCCGATATCTATGCCGTCGGCGTCCTGGCCTATCGGCTGCTGACCGGGATGTTGCCGGTCGGGGCGTTTTCTCCCGTCGCGGCCCTGGGCGTGGCCGATGCCGGGCGCTGGGACGCCCTGATCCGGGCGGCAATGGCGCCGCGGCCGTCCGACCGTCCCACGGCGGTGGAGCTGGCGGTGGAATTGCGCAAGGGGGCGGGGGCGGACGAAGAGGGACAATATTAAGGTTTACCGGGGACAATCGGGGCGGAGCGGAGTGGCGGCGGAAGCGGCTTGGGGGGATGATGGAACGGATCGGCAAATATGTGATTCACAAGGCGGTGGTCGCTTCGGGCTATGCCCGGATTTTCTTCTGCCATGATCCCGATCTGCAGATTCCGGTGGCGATCAAGCTGTTCAATCCACGGGCCGCCGATGACGGGCCGATGAGCGTGCCGCAATTGCTGGCCCGCTTCCAGATCGAGGCCCGGGCGCTGGCCTCGTTCGACCACCCGCAGATCATCGCCGTCAAGACGATGGAGACGTTGCCCGATGGCCGGCCGTTCTTCGTCATGCCCTACATGGCGGCGGCATTGCCCCATGAGATCGGGCACGACCACCCCGCGTCCGCCGATCTGCCCGAGAGCGAGCGGCCGCGCCGGCTGCCTTTGGTCCGGGCGCTGACCGTCCTGCGGCAAAGTTCGGCGGCGTTGATGGCGCTGCACCGGCGCGGCATGGTCCATCGCTCGCTGCAGCCGTCCTGCCTGTTGCTGACCGCGCGCGAAAACGGACAGGTCCGGCTGGGCGGGTTCAGCACCGTCAGGCTGCCCGAGCGCAATGCCCCGATGCCGGACCGCTGGATCGGCAATACCGATTACTGCGCCCCCGAGCAGCGCGACAACGCCACCTCGGTCGGTCCGCAGGCCGATGTGTTTTCCCTGGGGGTGCTGCTGTACCGCCTGCTGAGCGGGGAGCTGCCCGATCTGTCCGCCGGTGCCGCCGCCCTGCCGGGCAAGCATGCGGCGGTGCTGGTGGATCTGGCGGCCCAGGCCACCGACCCAGACCCGGGCAAGCGTCCGGCCCATGCCGGGGCGTTTCTTCAGGCGCTGGGGCAAGTGCCGGCCGAGGCGGTGGCCAAGCCCAAGGTGTCGGTGGTGCCGATCCGCCGGACCGGGGCGCACCGTCCCAGGGCTCCGAATCCAGGTTAAGAAGTGGCTAATTTCCCCTGGTACATACTCGTCATGCCCGCGCAGGCGGGCATCCATACGACGGTTGGGCGAGACGCAGCTGCGACTCATGAAAACACCATGCGTCTATATTTTGGC
>CAJANN010000217.1 GCA_903941095.1 uncultured Rhodospirillaceae bacterium
ATGTATTCCGACATGTCGAAACGGGTCAGCTCGATACCCATGATGCGGGCCAATTGGCGCGCCACCTCGGTCTTGCCGACGCCGGTGGGGCCGCTGAACAGGTAGCAGCCGATGGGCTTTTCCGGCTCGCGCAGGCCGGCGCGCGCCAGCTTGATGGCGCTGGCCAGGGCGTCGATGGCCTGATCCTGGCCGAACACCAGGGTCTTCAGGTCACGGTCCAGGGTGCGCAGGGCCTCGGTGTCGTTGACCGATACCGATTTCGGGGGGATGCGGGCGATCTTGGCGACGATTTCCTCGACATCCCTGACGGTGACCGTCTTGCGCCGCTTCGATTCCGGCAACAGCATGCGTGCCGCCCCCACCTCGTCGATGACGTCGATGGCCTTGTCCGGCAGCTTGCGGTCGGTGATGTACTTGGCGGCCAGTTCGACCGAGGCGCGGATGGCCTCGGGCGTGTATTTCACCCGGTGGTGGCTTTCGTAATAGGGTTTCAGTCCGGTCAGGATCTTGACGGAATCCTCGACCGAGGGCTCGTTGACGTCGATTTTCTGGAACCGCCGTACCAGGGCGCGGTCTTTTTCGAAATGGCCGCGGTATTCCTTGTAGGTCGTCGAGCCGATGCAGCGCAGTACGCCGGCGGCCAGGGCCGGCTTCAGCAGGTTCGAGGCGTCCATCGACCCGCCCGAGGTGGCGCCGGCACCGATCACCGTGTGGATCTCGTCGATGAACATGATGGCGCCGGGATAGTTCTCCAGCTCGGTGACCACGGCCTTCAGCCGTTCCTCGAAATCGCCGCGATAGCGGGTGCCGGCCAGCAGGGTGCCCATGTCCAGCGAGAAGATGGTGGCGTCGCGCAGCACCGCCGGCACCTCGGCCTTGACGATGCGCAGCGCCAGTCCCTCGGCGATGGCGGTCTTGCCGACGCCGGGGTCGCCGACATACAGCGGATTGTTCTTCGAGCGCCGGCACAGGATCTGGATGGTGCGCTCGATCTCGGCCTCGCGGCCGATCAGCGGGTCGATCCGGCCCTGGGCCGCCTTCTTGTTGAGGTTGACGCAATAGGCGGCCAGGGCCTCTTGCCCCTTCTTCACCACTTTCTCGCCCGCCGCCTCTTCGTCGGCGCCGTGCACCGGCTTGGCCTGACTGCGGCCCGGCGTCTTGGCGACGCCGTGGCTGATATAGTTGACGGCATCCAGGCGGGTCATGTCCTGGGTCTGCAGAAAATAGACGGCGTGGCTTTCGCGTTCCGAGAACAGGGCGACGATGACGTTGGCCCCGGTCACTTCCTCGCGCCCCGACGACTGGACGTGGATGGCCGCCCGCTGCACCACCCGCTGGAAGCCGGCGGTGGGCTTGGGCTCGCCGGCCTCGGCATTGACCAGATCGGCCAGCGAGTCGGCGATGAATTCGTCCAGGTCCTTGCGCAGCCGGTCGATATCGACATTGCAGGCGCGCAGGACGGCGACGGCGTCCTGGTCCTCGGTCAGGGACAGCAGCAGATGTTCCAGGGTCGCGTATTCGTGACGATGCCCGGTGGCGTGAGCCAAGGCCCGGTGCAGGCTTTGCTCCAGATTGCGTGACAGCATGGGCGCGCCCCTTTCGCTTCTATTCCTTTTCGATGGTGCACTGCAGCGGATGCTGGTTCTGCCGGGCCAGATCCATGACCTGGGTCACCTTGGTTTCCGCCACTTCATACGTGTATACGCCGCAAATGCCGACGCCGCGGGTATGGACGTGCAGCATGATGCGCGTCGCCTCGTCGCGGTTCTTGCCGAAAAACCGTTCCAGCACATGGACGACGAACTCCATCGGCGTGTAGTCGTCGTTCAGCATCAGCACCTTGTACATCGACGGCTTCTTGGTTTTCGGGCGGGTCTTGATGACCACGCCGGTCTGGGGGCCGTCCTCGTTACGCCGGTCGTCTCGATGGTCGCTCATGGTCACGCTTGCAAGAGGTGTCGTCGCCGATACACCCCCATCATATTGGTCGGAGGCCTCCGACGAAAAGCCCCTCATTGTGCCGTGGCGGGAAATGGACGCAAAAAAGCCCGGCGGTCGACCCGCCGGGCTTTCAGGCAGATGGCGCCGGATCAGGCGGCCAGCTTGACGATGCGGTCGACGCCGGCATTGATCTGGGCGTTGATCGGGGCGATGGCTTCTTCGACGACCTTGATCGACAGTTCCGACAGGCGGGTGGTTTCCGAGACCAGACGGTCGACCTGGGTCTTGGACAGGGCCGACTGCAGGTCGGTCCACTCGCGGATGGTCTTGGCGGCCAGCAGCTGCTTCGAGGCCTCGACGCCCTCTTCGATGGTCGCCTGGGTCAGGCCGAACACGGCCTTGCCCAGCTCCTGCAGGCCCGAGGACAGGATCTGGCCGGACTTGAGGACCGCGTCCAGACCGTCCTTGGTCGAGACCTGGACGTCCTCGTACGACTTCAGGGCGGCGGCCTGGACCTTCTGGGCGGCTTCCTGGCCGGCCTTGACGGCGGTCTCGATGCCTTCCTGGCTGGCGGCGACGGCCTTCTGGGCGGCTTCCTGGCCGACCTTGACGGCGGTCTCGATGGTTTCCTGGCTGGCGGCGACGGCCTTCTGGGCGGCTTCCTGGCCGACCTTGACGGCGGTCTCGATGGTTTCCTGACCGACGGCGACCACCTTCTGGGCGGCTTCCTGGCCGGCCTTCACGGCGGTCTCGATGGTCTCCTGACCGGCGGCGACGGCCTGCTCGACCTTCTTGGCGGCGGTGGTGGTGGTCTTGGTCTTGACGGTGCTCATGTGTCTGAATTCCTCTGGCGGGTCGGTTCGGCTGCGCATCGGCATGCTGCAGCGCAACATGCCGGTACTATGATTCATGCCCCGGCAGGGTGTCAAATGATTTTTGTGCGGCGCAGCATAAGTATCAGCGGTAGAGCCCGCGCGGCCCGACCTCCAGGGTGAAATCCGTGGTTTCGCCGCGGCGGACATTGTCGGCGCGCTGGGCGTCGAACGGCACCGGGCCGGCGGCATTGACCGGAATTCCGCTGGGGTCCAGGGCGAACAGGTTGCCGGCGAAGGTCAGGGCGTCGAAGGCCGCCGAGGGGTGCTTCCAGGCGGTGAAGCCGTAGCGGCCGTCGCGGCAGGTCGCCGCCGTCCAGTAATAGGATTGCGACGGCAGACGCAGTCCCACCGGCGGCGGGCCGAACATGCCGTCGCCGGCGAAGGATGCGACCAGACGGTCATAGGTGCCCTGGTCCAGGTGCAGCTTGCTGTCATCGGCCCGCCACGGGGCCAGCAGGTCGTCGGCCTGCAGCCGCCCGGCATTGCCCGACCCGACGATCTTGACCGACAGGATCTTCTGCAGCGAATCCAGCTGATAGATGCGGACCTGCTGGGAATAAAGGCCGTTATAGACGACGCGGAAGCGGTCCGGGGCGCCGGGGGCGCAGTTGGCGCGAATGTCGTCGCCGCCGTCCAGGAACGAAAACCAGTGGAACTTGCGGACCACCGGGTCGGCAATGTCCCCGCCTTGGTAGGCGCAGGCGGCGGTGCCGCCCGCCATCAGCAGAACCGCAAGCAATCCCTTGAGAGCGCGTCGCATGGCATCATTCCTTTTTCGGAGGATCAGGCTCTTAGCAGACCCGGCATGCCGGGAGAAGATGGCATCTGTGTGGCGGCGCGTAAACTGGACAGCCAGTCACCATTTCTTTAATCTGCGGCGATACTCTGGTGGCGTTTGCAAACAACAGAAGGTCGATCCCGGTGACGACGACCCGCTATCTTCCTGTGATCATTTCATTTTTCGCTCTTTCTGTGCTGCTGTTCGCGGCGGCGGCCCCCGGTCGGGCGGCGCAGCCGCGGGAAAGCCGCTATGCCTCGATCGTCGTCGACGCCGACACCGGCAACGTTCTGTACGCGGTCAACCCGGACCGGCAATCCTATCCGGCCTCGCTGACCAAGGTGATGACCCTTTACCTGTTGTTCGACGCGCTGGAATCGGGGCGGCTGACGCTGGCCAGCCAGTTGCCGGTTTCGGCCCATGCGGCGGCCCAGGCGCCGTCGAAGCTGGGGCTGCAGCCGGGCGAACGCATCGGTGTCGAACAGGCCGTGCTGGCCCTGGTCACCAAATCGGCCAACGATGTCGCCGTGGTCATCGCCGAGGCGCTGGGGGGCAGCGAGGCCGCCTTCGCCGGGATGATGACCCGCAAGGCCCGGCAGTTGGGCATGCACAACACCACCTATCAGAACGCTTCCGGCCTGCCCGACACCGATCAGGTGTCGACGCCCCGCGATCAGGCCATCCTGGGACGGTCCATCGTCCGCAACCACGCGCGCAACTACCATTATTTCTCGACCCGGCAGTTCAATTGGCGGGGGCAGCCGATTTCCACCCATAACCGCCTGATGCTGCGCTATCAGGGCGCCGACGGCATCAAGACCGGCTATATCCACGCATCGGGCTTCAATCTGATCGCCTCGGCCCGCCGCGACGGCCACCGGGTGGTCGGCGTGGTGTTCGGGGGCGACACGGCGTCGTGGCGCGACCGCAACATGGCGCAGATTCTCGACAAGGGATTCGCCCGCCTGCAGGGTGGCGCTCCCGAGACCCGCAGCGCCCAGGCCGATGACGACCGCGGCGACCTGGACCGCCTGATCGCGTCGGCCCACGCCGCTCCGGTCAAGGCGGGGGGCAAGCCGGTCAAGATGGCTGCGGCCCGCCCGCGTGAGGATTTGGGGGCCGGCGACAGCGACAGCGACGCCTGGGCCGTTCAGGTCGGCGCCTTCAGCGAACACAAGGCGGCCCATCACGCGGCCAGCGCCGCAGCCAGCAAGCTGGGCGGTCTGGTGTCGCGGGCGACCATCGTGGTGGACAAGGGCAAGCAGGGCAAGGCCCAGGTCTTCCGCGCCCGTCTGGCCGGCTTCACGGAAGATCAGGCGCGGGCCGCCTGCAAGCGTCTGGCCAAGGCGAAGAAGGATTGCAAGCTGGTGCAGCCGTCAACGTGACGGACGCCCCTTTCCGGTTCTGACCGGCGCCAGCCCTTGGGCGGCCTGGCAGGCGGGGCTGTCGGCCGTTGCCGTTGGGGGGGCCGTCTCGCTTGTCGTCAACGGCTCGGCCAGGGTGCCGCCCACGGCGATCGTCTCGCCGCCGCCGGCCGGCAGCAGCCGCAGATCCAGACGCTCCGTGCGCAGATCGATGGTTCCTCCCCCCAGCAGGC
Organism: uncultured Rhodospirillaceae bacterium; assembly: GCA_903941095.1. Classification (GTDB taxonomy): domain Bacteria; phylum Pseudomonadota; class Alphaproteobacteria; order Rhodospirillales; family Magnetospirillaceae; genus Magnetospirillum. The sequence continues at coordinate 5,192 of CAJANN010000217.1, forward strand.
CGCGAGAGTCGAACTCGGCCCCCAGGCTGCGCTCGGCGCTGGCGATGCCGTCGCGGATGGTCAGGCGGGCAAAGCCGCACCGCACCGTGGTGGCGGCGTTCCCGGTCGGCAGCAACGGCGAATCCAGTCGTGCCGTCGCACTGCCGTGGGCCTGGAGCAGCAGGGTGTGCAGGCTGTGCCCCCGGCCGGACAGATCGGCCTGGAAGGCGATCCGCCCTTCGACGGCCAAAGGCACGCCGCTTTCGCGGGCCAGACGGCCGGCATCGATCTGAATTCCCTCGATGCGCAGGATCGCGGTGGGCTGGTCCCGGTTCAGTCCCCGCAATTCGGCCATGCCCTGCAAGGCGCCGCCGGCCAGACCGGCCCGAAGCGGCGAGACCGTCAGATTCCCCTGGCGCAGTTGCATGCCGATGGCGGTGTCCACCAGCCGGACCTGTCCCAGGGCCAGGGTGCCGACATGGGCCGATATCTCGGCGTCGATGCCGTCCAGGGCGGCCAGCGGCAGGTTCAGATCGGGGATCAGGCGGCCGTCGGCGTTTCGGGGCGGCGGCCGGACGTCCAGCTTTTCGCCGGGCCGGGGGGCCGGGGTGGCGAAATCGGCCAAAGCCAGGGCCGTGGCGCTGATCTGCGCCACCAGATGGGGCCGTCCGGTCAGCCGCAGCGACAGCTCTCCGGCCAGGTCGCTGCCGGCCAGGCTGGCCTTGAGATCGTTCAGGCGCCAGTCCCCGGCGCCGCCGCGCAGATGGGCGCCGGCTTTCAGCGGTCCCATCGACGGGATGTCGGTGCCGAGCAGCCGGGACATTCCGGCCAGATTGTCGCTTTCGGCACTGACCGCCAGCTCCAGGCCGGTGGCGGCAATGGCGTCGCGGACGCTGCCGCGGGCCGACAGGAAAAGGGTGTCGCGCCGGCCCAAGGTGGCGTCGACATCGCTCAGGGCCAGCCGTCCGCCGGCATCGCCAAGCTTCATGGACAGCCGGAACGGCCCCATCGGCTGCAGGTGGAAGCCCGCCAGCTTGGCCAGGTCGGCGACTTCGTCCCCTTGGGCGGTCAGCTTCAGGTCGATGCCGCGGCCCGAAACGGGATCGCCCAGGGTTCCGCTGACGGCGGTTTGCATGCCGCGGCCCGATGCCTTCAGTTGCAGCGGCCACGGCCGCCCGAGCCCGATGTCGGCCAGACTGCCCAGCGAGCCGGAGGCTTCGAAGCCCTTGCCCTGGTCGTCGCCCACCATCTGCACGGCCATCGGGCCGGCGCCGGGTCGTTCCGGCTGAATGGCAAGCTTGTGGATGTTGATCGTCCGGCTTTGGCCGCCGCCGGCATCGCGGATGATCACCTGCGCATTCTTGATCTTCAGTTCGCGCAGGTTGAAACGGGGCGCGGCCATCCGGTCCGGCGTGGCCGGGGCCGCGGCCGGGTCGGGGATCCAGTTGCCGCGGCCGTGGGCGTCGGTTTCCAGCAGGATGCGGGGGGCCGAGACGATCAGGCGGACCACCCGGATATCCCGCTTCAGCAGCGGCAGCAGGGCCAGTTCCGCCTCGACCCGGTCGATGTGCAGCATTTCCGGGTGCGACCCGCCGGGACGGTTGGACAGGCCGACTCCTTCGGCGATCAGCACCGGCACCAGTCCGACCTTCAGGCGCAACGATCCGGCGATGGTCAGGTCGCGGCCGGTCGCCGCCTTGACCTGCGAGGCCAGGAAGGCGCGCAGGCGGTTGGTGTCCAGAGATTTCGAGGCGCCGATGACCACGACCGCCACGGCGAAGCCGGCGACGACGGCGCCCTTGGCCGCAGTTCTCAGCCGCATGGACCGTCCTTGACCAGCGAGTCGGCGATTCCGGCCAGGTTGTCGAAATCGTCGATGATCATGCGGGCGCCGGCGCTCCGCAGTTCCTCGATGCTGTGATAGCCCCACGAGATGCCCAGCGGCACCGCCTTGGCGGCGCGGGCCATCTGCATGTCGTAGGCGGTGTCGCCGACCATCACGACATTGGCCGGAACGATCCCGCATTCCGCCGCCGCCCGTTCCAGCATGGCGGGGTGGGGCTTGCCGGGATTGTCGTCGGCGGTCTGGATGGTCAGGAAGCGGCCGTGCAGCCCGTGGGCATCCAGCATCGCCTGCACGCCGCGGCGCGATTTGCCGGTGGCCAGCCCCAGCAGCCAGCCGGCCCGGTCCAGTTCCC
>CAJANN010000218.1 GCA_903941095.1 uncultured Rhodospirillaceae bacterium
CGCCCTCGCGAAAAAAGGCTTCGGCGGCCTCGGCGTAGCGTTCCTCGGCATACAGGCGATACCCGTCGGCCGCCAGCGCCGCCCGGCCGCCGGCCAGCAGGGACAGGCACAGCACGAGCAGACTCAGCAGACCGGCCGCCTGGACGCGCCCGCGATGGACGCCGGAGCAACGCGCCTTGCAGTCAAGGCGCGACGCCCTAGTCATCGGCTGTTTCGAAAAGGTCGGCGAAGGCCTCGATCAGGGCGCCGTCCACTTCGGGCATGGTCGGGGTCAGCCCCAGATCCCACAGCGACGTCACCCCGTGCCGGCTGATGCCGCAGGGCACGATGCCGGAAAAATGCCCCAGGTCGGGATCGACGTTCAGGGCGACGCCGTGGAAGCTGACCCAATGGCGCACCCGCACGCCGATGGCGGCGATCTTGTCTTCCCGCCCGCCGCCGTGATCGACCCAGATGCCGACGCGGCCGTCGCGCCGCTCGCCCTTGACCGTGAAGCGGTCCAGGGTGCGGATCAGCCATTCTTCCAGGGTGCGGACATACTGGCGGATGTCGGCGCCGCGCCGTTTCAGGTCCAGCATGACATAGGCCACCCGCTGCCCCGGACCGTGATAGGTGTACTGCCCGCCCCGGCCGGCGGGATAGACCGGGAAACGGTCCGGATCCAGCAGGTCGCGGGGATCGGCGCTGGTCCCGGCGGTGTAAAGCGGCGGATGCTCCAGCAGCCAGACGCATTCCGGCGCGGTGCCGGCGCGGATCGCCGCCACACGGCGTTCCATGAAATCCAAAGCCTCGGGATAATCGACGGGATCGTCGCTGATGCGCCACTGGATGGGATGAGACATGGTCCGCCCTGGAAAGTCCGCTTGATTCGCCGGGACCGATTTGGTATTCCGCTGTTTCCCTGTTGGCAAGTCCCGAATCCGTTCGGCCTGCCGGCCGGGGTGCCAGCTATGCGACCGTGGCGGAACTGGTAGACGCGCACGCTTGAGGTGCGTGTGACGAAAGTCGTGGGAGTTCGAGTCTCCCCGGTCGCACCATTCCAAAAGCCCCGCAGGGTTTCCCCCCTGCGGGGCTTTTCGGTTTTCCGGCCGTTCGACGTCGCAGGACTTGTGGTTTGCCGTAGATGGGCGTATGCGATGAATCCGCCCGCAGGCGCGGATTCCATAAGAAATAAAATTACCAAGGCAACGACCCCCATGAGCATGTCGGATGAGCTGCGCGACAGCGCGCTGGAATACCATCGGCTTCCCGTCCCCGGAAAGATCAGCGTCAATCCCACCAAGCCCTTAGCGAACCAGCGCGACCTGGCCCTGGCCTATTCGCCGGGCGTCGCCGCCGCCTGCGAAGAGATCGTCAGGGACCCGGAAACCGCCGTCGAGGTCACCGCGCGGGGTAATCTTGTTGCCGTGGTCACCAACGGCACCGCCGTGCTGGGCCTGGGCGCCATCGGACCGCTGGCCGCCACGCCGGTGATGGAAGGCAAGGGCGTACTGTTCAAGAAGTTCGCCGGCATCGACGTCTTCGACATGGAACTGGCGGAAAACGACCCCGACCGCCTGGTCGACATCATCGCCGCGATGGAGCCCACCTTCGGCGCCATCAACCTTGAGGACATCAAGGCTCCCGAATGCTTCGAGGTCGAGCGCAAGCTGAAGGAACGCCTGAAGATTCCGGTCATGCACGACGATCAGCACGGCACCGCCATCGTGGTCGCCGCAGCGATGGTCAACGCGCTCAGGATCGTCGGCAAGGATATCGGCAAGGTCAAGCTGGTGGCCTCGGGCGCCGGCGCCGCCGCCCTGGCCTGCCTGAACCTGCTGGTCTCGGTCGGCATCCGTCGCGAGAACATCTGGGTCACCGACATCAAGGGCGTGGTCTACCGGGGCCGCAACGAGCTGATGGACCCCTACAAGGAAATCTTCGCCCAGGACACCTCCGCCCGCACCCTGGACGATGTCATCGGCGAGGCCGACATCTTCCTGGGCCTGTCGGCACCCCGGGTGCTGACCCCGGAGATGGTGGCCAGGATGGCGGCCAAGCCCATCGTCTTCGCCCTGGCCAACCCCACCCCTGAGATCCTGCCCGACGAGGTCAAGTCGGTGCGCCCCGACGCCATCATCGCCACCGGGCGGTCGGACTATCCCAATCAGGTCAACAATGTCCTGGTGTTCCCCTACATCTTCCGCGGCGCCCTGGATGTCGGCGCCACCCAGATCAACGAGGAAATGAAGCTGGCCGCCACCTACGCCCTGGCCGAGCTGGCGATGGCCGAATCCGACGAACGGGTGCGCGCCGCCTATGGCGAACAGCCGCTGTCGTTCGGCCCGGAATACCTGATCCCCAAGCCGTTCGATTCCCGGCTGATCCTCAAGATGGCCCCGGCCGTCGCCCGCGCCGCCATGAATTCCGGGGTGGCGCGCCGTCCGATCATCGATTTCGACGCCTATCTGGAAACCCTGTCGCAATTCGTCTTCCGCTCGGGCCTGGTGATGAAGCCGGTGTTCGACCGCGCCCGCCAGGACATGCGCCGCATCGTCTATTGCGAGGGCGAAAGCCGCCGCGTGCTGATGGCGGTGCAGACCGTGGTCGACGACGGCCTGGCCTATCCCATCCTGATCGGCCGGCGCGAAGTGGTGGCCAAGCGCATCGTCGAATTGGACCTGCGCCTGCGCATCGGCGAGCATTTCGACCTGTGCGACCCCGACGACGACCCGCGCTACAACGATTACTGGCGCCAGTACCACGCCATCCAGGAACGCAAGGGCGTCAGCCCGGAATATGCCCGCACCGTGGTGCGCACCCGCAACACCGTCATCGGCACCCTGATGGTCCGCCGCCGCGAGGCCGACGCCCTGATCTGCGGCACCATCGGCCGCTACGACAAGCATCTGGCCCATATCGGCGACGTCATCGGCCTGAAGGACGGGGTGAAGATGCCGGCGGCGATGAACCTGCTGATCATGCCGCAGGGGACCTTCTTCATCTGCGACACCTACGTCACCCCCGACCCCAGCCCGGAGCAGATCGTCGAGACCGCCCTGCTGGCCGCCGAGGAAGTCCGCCGTTTCGGCATCGAACCGAAGGTGGCGCTGCTGTCGCATTCCAATTTCGGTTCGCGCCGCACCGCTTCGGCGCAGAAGATGCAGGCCGCCCTGGCCATGCTGCACGAGCGCGCCCCCTATCTGGAGGCCGAGGGCGAGATGCACGGCGACGCGGCGCTGTCGGAAGAGATCCGCACGCGGATTTTCCCCAACTCGCGCTTGAAGGGACAGGCCAATCTGATGATTATGCCCAACCTGGACGCGGCGAACATTTCGTTCAATCTGCTGAAGGTTCTGGGCGAAAGCCTGTCGGTCGGGCCGATCCTGATGGGTGCCGCGCTGCCGGCCCACATTCTGACGCCTTCGGCGACGGTGCGGAACATCATCAACATGACCGCCCTGGCCGCCGTCGACGCCCAGATGATCGCGCACCAAAGGGGATAGAGTGCAGGACCTCGGCAAGGGCGGCGAACCGGAAAACCTGGAAGTCGAAGACGATCTTTACGGTCTCGACCCGGATTTCGTGCGCTCTGTCGAGGAAGCCCTGGCCGAAGGACGCAACGACGACGTCCGCGCCCTGGCCGAGCCGCTGCATTATTCGGACGCAGCCGACCTGCTGGAACGCCTGGATGCCGGGGACCGTACCCGGCTGGTCGAGGTGCTGCGCGCCGACTTCGAACCCGAAATCCTGACCGAGCTGGACGAGAGTGTCCGCGACGAGGTCATCGAGGCCCTGGGCTTCGCCGACTTCGCCACCGCCATCTCCGAGCTGGATTCCGACGATGCCGTCTGGCTGGTCTCGCAGTTGGACGAGACCGAGCGGACCAAGGTCATGGACGCCCTGCCCTCGGAAACCCGCGCCATCGTCGCCCAGGGCCTTTCGTATCCGGAATATTCCGCCGGCCGAATGATGCAGCGGGAACTGGTGGCGGTCCCGGCCTACTGGACCGTGGGCGAGACCACCGACTATCTGCGCGCCGCCCATTCCCTGCCCGACGAGTTCTACGACCTGTATGTCGTCGACCCCCGCCACCGCCCCATCGGCAAGATCGGGCTGGCCCGGCTGGTGCGTAGCCGGCGCCCCCAGCGCCTGCGCGAGATCATGGACGACGAAAGCCTGACCGTGCCGGTGGCCGCCGACCGCGAGGAGGTCGCCTTCCTGTTCCGTCAGCACGATCTGGTCTCGGCCCCGGTGGTCGACGGCGCCGGCCGTCTGGTCGGCGTCATCACCATCGACGACGTCGTCGACGTCATCGACGAAGAGGCCGCCGACGACATGCTGCGTCTGGCCGGCGTGCCCGACACCGACCTGTACCGCGCCGTCAAGGATACCGTGCGGGCCAGAATCCCCTGGCTGCTGGTCAACATGTGCACGGCCATCGTCGCCTCGTCGGTGATCGGCCTGTTCGAGCAGACGCTGGAACAGATCGTCGCCCTGGCGGTGCTGATGCCCATCGTCGCCGGCCTGGGCGGAAATGCCGGCACCCAGACCCTGGCGGTGGCGGTGCGCGGCCTGGCCACCAAGGAACTGGATTTCGACAACGCCCTGCAGGTGATCGGCAAGGAAGTGCTGGTGGGCATGATCAACGGCGTGGTCATCGCCTGCCTGATCGGTCCGGTGGCCTGGGCATGGTTCGGCCAGCCGACCATCGGCCTGGTGATCGGCGCCGCCCTGATCTTCAACCTGTTCATCGCCGGGCTGATGGGCTCGATGATCCCGCTGACGCTGGAAAAAGCCGGCGTCGACCCGGCGGTGGCCAGTTCGATCTTCCTGACCATGTGCACCGACAGCCTGGGCTTCTTCGCCTTCCTGGGACTGGCGACGCTGTTTTTGTTGTGATGCGCCCTCAGGCGCCGGGCGCTCGCCTCCGCTCGCTTGGGCTACGCTCGCATAAGCTCGCGGGCCCTCAACGGGCCAGTCCCTCGCTCCGCTCGCTCCGGAACCGCCAATGACCCCCGAGGAAATCCAGGCCCGCATCCTCTACAAGGATCAGGACGTCATCGTCCTGGACAAGCCGGCCGGACTGGCGGTGCATGCCGGCCCCAACTCGCCGGATCATCTGGAACTGTATCTGCCGGCGCTGTCGTTCGGCTGGGCCAAGCCGCCCCGGCTGGCCCACCGGCTGGACCGCGACACCTCGGGCTGCCTGATCCTGGGGCGGCACGACAAGGCGATCTCGCGGCTGGGCAAACTGTTCATGGCGCACCGCATCGGCAAGACCTACTGGGCCGTCACCACCGGCGCCCCGGACGGGGAATCGGGAACGGTCGACCTGCCGCTGCTGAAGCTGACCGGCAAGGGCGGCTGGCGCATGATCATCGACCCCGCCGGCCAGCCGGCCGTCACCGTCTGGCAGGTTCTGGGACGCGGCAACGGCATGGCCTGGATCGCCTGCGAGCCCCGCACCGGCCGCACCCACCAGATCCGCCTGCACATGAAGGCGCTGGGCTGCCCGCTGCGCGGCGACCCTTATTACGGTCCCGATCCGAATCCGCCGACGCAACTGCACCTGCATTCGCGATCCGTGACCATCCCGCCGCTGTCGGCGGGAAAGCCGGCCATCTCGGTCGAGGCCCCGCCGCCGCCGCACATGCAGGCGGCGCTGGCGGCCTGCGGCTGGATCAGACCACGATGTTGACCGTCGCCCCGGCCCCACTGCTGTTGAGGGCCGCGGTCGAGGTGCCGATCTGCTGCCCCTGAGCCGCGGCGGTCACCAGATTCAGGGCGGTCGCCTCCTGGGCCGCCGCCTGCTTCAGCATGCGGATTCCCATATCCTGTCCAAGCTGCTCGCGACGCATGACGAGCGCCATCTCGGCCACCAATGCGATGTCCATGACCAAAGCCCTCGCGTTCAGAAATCCACCCGGACTATAGCACGAATCGCCGCCCCGAGTCACGGCCTGTGCATATCTTCGCAGGGCTCCGAATCCAGGTTAAGAAGTGGCTAATTTCCCCTGGTACATACTCGTCATGCCCGCGCAGGCGGGCATCCATACGACGGTTGGGCGAGACGCAGCTGCGACTCATGAAAACACCATGCGTCTATATTTTGGC
>CAJANN010000219.1 GCA_903941095.1 uncultured Rhodospirillaceae bacterium
GTCCGAGACGCCCGCCGATCCCCGCGCCGCCAGCCTGGTGGAGATGGCCTCGGCCCCCATCGACAATCCCGGCAGGGCCGCGCTGCTGAAGCCGGTGGAAAAGCTGACCGAGGGCGAGATGAAGGACATGATCAACCACGCCCAGGGCGATTATCGCGGGCATCGGTCGGGCGATCCGCTGAAATACCATACCTACGAGAAGGTGCAGGACTGGCATGCATCGGTCTATGGCGACGGCCCCCAGCAGCATGATGGTGGCAAGCCCATCGAGCCGAAGCCGATCCGCCCCATTCCTGAACAGCCAAGCCCGCACGCCACCCCCGATGGCGGCGATCTGTGGCAGGCGACGGCCCAAATCGGGCAACAGGTGGCCGATGCCGCCGGTAGCGATGGTTACGACAACGCGGTCAAGGGCTTGCAGCGGGGCTTGAACATCCTGAACCAGGCCAATCCGCTGCCCCAACGCTCACCCGCCTATGGTCCCTACACCAAGCTGGGACCGGTGGACGAGGACGGCAAATACGGCCCGCAGACCGACTTCGCCCTGAAGCACGCCACCGCCCGGCTGGGACCGGCCAAGGTGCAGGACGGCCTGGCGCTGGGCCGCTTCAACACCTTCGCCCGCCAAGCGCAAAGCAGCGGCAACGTGGACGGATTGGAGTCCGCCACCCACGGCGCCTTCGGCCCGCTGTTCCGCGCTGGTGGTGACGACAAGTCGCCCAAGGTCGAGGGTGGGGTGTTGCAGGAAACCCTGAACACCATCGGGCCAGAGCATCACGACGATTGGGAAAATCTGAAGGTGGACAATTGGGTTGGCCCCAAGACCACCGCCGCCTTCGGGCGGGTGCTGCAAAACGAAGACGCCGACAGCCTGACTACCGCCTTCGGGCGCGGTCTGGGGCTGTTGTGATCAGGACACGCCTTCTTTTATGTCGTCATCGGCGATCAATCCGGCCCGGCTCAGCAACGCCACCGGATTGACGCCCATGGCACGGCAGACATCGATGAATTCTGAAATATCCAGACGACGTTCACGTCCTTCGTATTTGGATACGAAAGATTGCGGCTTGCCGAGTTTGCGGGCCAAGTCCGCCTGAAGAATCTGTCGTTCTTTACGGGCCGAGACCAGAGCCGCGATAACACGGCCATATTCTTGAGAATGTGTTGATTTCATAGGCTGGCCTCGCGGCAAGCCTATTTGCGCGTTGTTCATAACCTAACTTGGGATATGATCGGGTCGATGCGCGTTGCGGATGAAAAAGCTGGAACACCCGTCAGAATCTGGGGGGATGTTCGCTTAGCGTATCGCGTTGGAAGAGTTCAGCTTCGGCCCGGTATGTCATGAAAATCGTGTTGCTGTTCCTGATTGCCGTCGTCATCGCCGTGGCCGCCATCGCGGTGGCGATTGCCAGCATGACCTATCTGGCCGTGGGAATCGCTGTGATCCTGATCGCCGTGGCTCTGGCGGTTCTGCTGAAGCTTCCGCCGTGGTTTCTCGCGATCATCATCACCTATGCATGGGTATTTGCTTATCGGCAGCGCAAGAGGCTGCGCAAGCCGCCTACGATCATTAAGCCATCTGACGATCGCGGGGCATCCCATGCCGCCCAAGCATAAGGACGATTCCCTTCCCCGCGACAAGCTGCTGGTGCTGTATCAGCGCCTGACCCTGGACGGCAGGCGGCATTTCCTGGGTGATATCGCCCGCGATCTGGAATGTTCGCCCCAGACGGTCACCCGGCTGGTCGGCACCATCGAACGCCATCTGGGCAAGGACGCCTTCATCGAAAGCGGCCTGGATGGCCGCCGCCGCTATTTTCGTTTTTGCTCGAAAAGCCAGGACAAGGGGCTTGGTTTCTCGTTCGAGGAACTGCATTTCCTCGCCACCTGCCGCGACCTTGCCGCTCCCTTCCTGCCGGAAGGCATCGCCACCCGGATCGACCGCACCCTGACCAATCTGGCTCTCAGCCTGGGCGAGCTTTCGCCATCCGGTTTGCCGGTGGGTTTTCGCAGCAAAGGTTTCATCGATTACGGCCCGCACATGGCGACCATCGCCACCCTGCGGCAGGCCATCGATAAACGCCAAATCTGCCGGGTGAACTACAAGGCCGCCGGTCGGGAACAGACCTCGTCCTACCGCTATGCCCCCGGCACCCTTCTGGTCATGGGCGGCACCTTGTACGTGCAGGGCTGGCGGCTGGCCGAAGGTTCGTTGCTCCAGGACCGCCCGACCACCTTCTCCCTGCACCGCATCGGCGGAATCGAGCCCACAGGCGAGTATTTCCGCTTCAATGCCGCCGAGGGCGACGATCGATCGTTCGGCCTGAACTGGCACGAACCACGACGCATGCGGGTCCACATCGCCCAGCAGGCCGCCGATTACGTCCGCGACCGCATCTGGAGTGACGACCAGATCATCGACGATCACCCGGACGGCAGCATCACGCTTTGCATCACCACAACCAGCGAAAAGGAACTCACCGCCTGGGCTGCCGGCTTCGGCGGGCTGGCCCGGATCGTCGAGAGTCAACCCGAGGGGAAATAACCATGTCTTCCGATCCGCAACTCCGCACCATTTCCTTCGACGACCAGGACGCCATCCGTGCCGCGATCCGCAACCATGAAAGCTTCGAGGTGGGCGAATGCCACGACCGCATGGACGATGCCGTGCTGTTCGTCGAACGCGCCATCGGCGGCGAGGGGATGACCTCGCGGGTTTTCACCAAGGGTCGGACGGTGGCGCTGGCCGCCGGGCTGGTGGTTCCTCCAGCGGCGGCAGCCATGGCGGTTGGCCTTGCCGCCCATAATCTAGCCACCCTCAATCCTGATTACGAGGTGATGAAGCGACCTTTGGACAAGGCGCTGCGCCTCACCTATGTCAAGGATGACCCAAGCCTGGGGGAAAGGATCAAGAAGGCAGCAACCACCGTTGGCGAGGGAGTCTCGACCGCCACGTCGAAAGCCGCCTCGGCGGCCTCCGAGGTATCGGGCATGGCGGCCTCGGCCTGGGACAAGCACGCCCCCAGCAAGGAAAGCGTGGAAGCGGCGGCGGCCAAGACGGTTGCCGCAGCATCCGATGCCGTGGGGGACTTGGCGGCGAAGGTTCGCAATACCAGTCCATGGGCATTGGTCGGCGGCACGATCGCCGGTGTCGGTGCCATCGTGGCAGCTCCGGTCGTCGGTAGCGCGGCGATGCTCAATGCCTTGACCGAACGGGCGAAGGCCAATGGCTTTCGCGAAGGGCAGGAATTGGCGGCAGCCGATGTTGCCGCGAAGCTTCAGGTCTTGCAGGAACACTTGGTCCTGGCCTCGGAACGCTACAAGGATCAGAGCAAGGCCAACCAGTTCACCATCTGCCTGATCGCCGTGGGGGCGGCCATGGCCGCCTGCGACGGCCATATCCACGAATACGAGGCCAATCATCTGTCGGAATTCGTGTTGGGCGCGTCGGCTCAAGCCGTACCGCCGGTCATTCAAGAGGCCATCCAGAGGTTGATGGAGCAGCCCCCGACCTTCGAGTCGGCAATGCAGTACGTCGAAATGCTGGATCGGGGAACCTGGCCGGTCATCGACGACATCCTGGCCATCGTCAGCCAGGCCGATGGCAGCGTTTCCCCGGCTGAACAGGCGTTCCTGGACCAATGGGCCGAGTACAAGGCCGCCCGGATGCAGGGGGAGACCGTGTGATGAGCGACGCCGTCGAACGATTCAATCTGCGGAAGGGACTGGGCGGGAGCGAGAGCGGGGCGGAGAAGTCAGCGCCCGCCGCCCATCCAGTTCAGCCGTGCGATGCCGCCTTAGTGACGATCCATTCCGGCAGGATCGACGACGGGCATCCATCCCCCCAGGCCGATCCCGAAGCGCTGCTGGCCGACATTCGCGGCAAGCTCGATGCCGAGAAGTTCGCTGCGCTGATCGATTCCTGCCAGCGGGAATGCCTTGAGGCCGTGATCCGGCCCTTTGGAGTTGGGCGGGTGTTGTTCGAGGACAAGGATGGGGGGAATGTCTCGACGGTCCATAACGCGCGATCACAAAGCGTAGATAACAAGGGCCGCCAAAGATACATAGACAGATTCGGCAATGAATATGCCAAGGATGACAGGGGTAACATTATTGCTGTCAGTGTCGCACCTGGAGGTGCCGCTGCCCTACCATCCGAAATCAAGCAAAACAATTTAATTGCAATGCCAGTATTTGTAGCCATCGGTGAAGAGGTTGATTTCAAAAATTTTATTAAGATGTCCGGTGACGCCGCCAATAAATGTCGAGAAGAAGACGCATACCTGGATAAGCGCGAAGCACTTAATGACCTTAAAAATTCCGGAAATCTCCAGAAACCATTTGGAGCTGGAAACTTCGACCCAAGCGAAAAAATTGAACTCGAC
>CAJANN010000220.1 GCA_903941095.1 uncultured Rhodospirillaceae bacterium
CCCAGTCGGCGCAGCCCCCTGGTCATCGGCCCGCGGCTGGGATATACTCTTGTCCATGTCTGAAGCGCCGCCGGATTTCAGGGCGCTCGCGCGCCGGTACCTTGACCTGTGGCAGGAACAGGTGGCCGCGATGGCCAACGATCCGGCGCTTGCCGAGGCGGTTGCGCGTGGCATCACCCTGATGACACAGATGCCAGCCGCCATCGTGCAGGCGGCAACCGTCGGCGCTGCCAGCCCCGCGAGCGAGGACAGGTCAAACGATGCCGCATCGGCGAACGTCAGTTCCTCCGTCCCCGCCGCGCCAAGGCCCCCGGCCGCTGCCGCTGCATCTTCTGACCCATGCGTCGACCCTGGCGGGCTCTCGCGCCGCCTTGCCGCTTTGGAAGAGCGGATCGCTGCCCTGGAATCCGGCGCTGGCCGACCGGGCGGCGGAGCTGAAAAAAAGCCTGGACGCCGCCGGCCCCGACGCCTGGACCCGGCTTGACGAGGAACTGTCCGCCGAATCCGCCCACCGCCACCAGTCCCTGCTGGACGGGATAGACGCCTATCGCCGCCATCCGTACCACCGCCCGCTGCAGCGCCCGCCCGAACTGTGGCGCCAGGGCAGCACCAGCGTGCTGGACTACCGCATCGTCCCCGGCGGCGTGCCGGTCCTGGTGGTCCCGTCGCTGGTCAACCGCGCCTACATCCTGGACCTGACCGCCCGGCGCAGTCTGGTGCGCTATCTGGCCGGGCGCGGCCTGGCGCCGTTCCTGGTCGATTGGGACTGGCCCGGCGAGACCGAGATGGGCTTCGACCTGACCGCCTATGTCACCGGCCCGCTGACCGCGGCGCTGGAGGCGGTGACCGCCGCCACCGGACGACGGGCCGCCCTGCTGGGCTATTGCATGGGCGGCGATCTGGCCCTGGCCCTGGCCCAGCACCGTCCCGACCTGGCCGCCTCGCTGGGGCTGCTGGCGACGCCGTGGGATTTTCACGCCGGCCGCGACGGGCAGGCGGCCCTGGTGCGGGCCCTGGCGCCGTCCCTGGGCCGGCTGATCGACGCCGCCGGCCAGTTGCCGGTCGACCTGCTGCAGGCGATGTTCGCTTCGCTGGACCCCGGGCTGACGCCGCGCAAGTTCGCCGCCTTCGCCCGTCTGGCCCGGCGCAGCGCCAAGGCCCGCGATTTCGTCGCCCTGGAAGACTGGGCCAACGACGGCGTGCCGCTGGCCGCCCGGGTGGCACGGGAATGCCTGTTCCAATGGTACGGCGACAACAGCCCGGCGCAGGGACGCTGGCTGGTGGCCGGCCGGCCGGTGGCGCCGCGCGGCCTGCGCCTGCCGGCGCTGGCGATGATTCCCGAACGCGACCGCATCGTCCCGCCGGACTCGGCCCTGCCCCTGGCGGCGGCCATTCCCGGCGCCCGGGTGATGATGGTCAAGGGCGGCCATGTGGGCATGCTGCTGTCCGCCCGCGCCGTATCGCAGGTCTACCGACCGCTGGCCGACTGGCTGGCGGTTTCGTCCGTTCAGCAATAGACCGATTGCGCCGGAGGAGGGCGGTGGTCTATGACATTTGCGGTTTATTCTTTTTCGAATCACCGCGTCGATGGTGCAATCAATAAACCCAAGGAGAAATGAATCATGACCGATATCGTTATCGTCGCCGCCGCCCGCACCGCCGTGGGCTCGTTCAGCGGCTCGCTGTCCGGCCTGCAGGCCGCCGAACTGGGCGGCATCGTCATCGCCGAGGCGCTGAACCGGGCCGGCGTCCCGGCCGCCGATGTCACCGATGTGGTCATGGGGCACATCCTGAGCGCCGGCAACGGCATGAACACCGCCCGCCAGGCCGCCCTGAAGGCCGGCCTGTCCATCGAATCCACCGCCATGACCATCAATCAGGTGTGCGGTTCGGGCCTGCGCGCCGTGGCGCTGGGCATGCAGGCCATCCTGGCCGGCGACGCCAAGATCGTCGTGGCCGGCGGCCACGAGAGCATGAGCAACTCGCAGCATGCCGGCTATCTGCGCGGCGGCGTGAAGATGGGGCCGATGGGCTTCGTCGACACCATGATCAACGACGGCCTGACCGACGTCTTCAACGCCTACCACATGGGCGTCACCGCCGAGAACCTGGCCAAGGAATACAATATCAGCCGCCAGGAGCAGGACGATTTCGCCGTCGCCTCGCAGAACAAGGCCGAGGCCGCCATCAAGTCCGGCCGCTTCAAGGACGAGATCGTGCCGGTCAAGATCGTCGTCAAGAAGGAAGAGAAGCAGTTCGACACCGACGAGTTCGTCCGCTTCGGCGCCACCGCCGACGCCCTGGGCAAGCTGCGCCCGGCCTTCGACAAGGCCGGCACCGTCACCGCCGGCAACGCTTCGGGCATCAATGACGGCGCCGCCTGCGTCGTGCTGATGACCGCCGAGGAAGCCGCCAAGCGCGGCCTGAAGGTGCTGGCCAAGGTCAAGAGCTGGGCCACCGCCGGCGTCGATCCCAAGGTCATGGGCATCGGCCCGGTCCCGGCCTCGAAGAAGGCTCTGGAAAAGGCCGGCTGGACCCACGAGCAGCTGGATCTGGTGGAAGCCAACGAAGCCTTCGCCTCGCAGGCCATCGCCGTCAACAAGGGCATGGGCTGGGACACCGCCAAGGTCAACGTCAATGGCGGCGCCATCGCCATCGGCCACCCCATCGGCGCCTCGGGCTGCCGCGTCCTGGTCTCGCTGATCCACGAAATGATCAAGCGCGATTCCAAGAAGGGACTGGCCACTTTGTGCATCGGCGGCGGCATGGGCATCGCCATGTGCATCGAGCGCTGATAGAGTTCTTTTGACTGGGGCGGGGAGCCGCGGGCCGCCCGGCGGCTCCCCGTTATGAACCAAGGGGTGGAAACGATCCGGCACAACAACCAGCCGGCCAACCAGAATGACAGGAGATCCCTCATGGGGCGTGTAGCAGTAGTGACCGGTGGTACCCGCGGCATCGGCCGCACCATTTCCACGACGCTGAAGAATGCCGGCTACCGGGTGGCCGCCAACTATTTCGGCAATGTCGACGCCGCCCGTCAGTTCACCGAGGAAACCGGCATCCCGGCCTATCGCTGGGACGTGTCCAGCTACCCGGAATGTGAAGCCGCCATCGCCAAGATCTCCGCCGAGATCGGTCCGGTGGAAATTCTGGTCAACAATGCCGGCATCACCCGTGACGCCACCCTTCACCGCATGAGCTACCAGATGTGGGAAGAGGTGATTCACACCAACCTGACCAGCTGCTTCAACATGGCCCGCCTGTGCATCGATTCGATGCGCGAAAAGGGCTTCGGCCGCATCGTCAACATCGGCTCGATCAACGGTCAGGCCGGCCAGTACGGCCAGGTGAACTATGCCGCCGCCAAGTCCGGCATCCACGGCTTCACCAAGGCCCTGGCCCAGGAAGGCGCCGCCAAGAACATCACCGTCAACGCCATCGCGCCCGGTTATGTGGACACCGACATGGTCCGCGCCGTGCCGCCGGCGGTGCTGGAAAAGATCATCGCCAAGATCCCGGTGGGCCGTCTCGGCCGCGCCGAGGACATCGCGCGCTGCGTGATGTTCCTGATCGCCGACGAGGCCGACTTCATCACCGGTTCGACTCTGTCGGTCAACGGCGGCCAGCACATGTATTGATCCCTTTTCGCGTCATCGCGAATCGGCGAGCCCCTGTCCTTCGGGACAGGGGCTTTTTTATTTCCATCCTGGATGGAAAGTAAATGTGATCCAGGATTTCATGGGCGGAGACTATTCTTCCGAATTAGGGGGAA
>CAJANN010000221.1 GCA_903941095.1 uncultured Rhodospirillaceae bacterium
CCGACATCCCTTCCGATATTGTGATCCGACTCGACATGGCTCCCCCCATGTATCTGGTGGAAACCCAGTGATTCACAGCTGCCAAGCCATGGCAAGCCCGGATGAGTCTCTTCGTGCGTTCGCCGGTATCACATGGCTTGGCCGTGCCCCGGTCAAAGCCTGCATTAGATCGATGAAATGGCACACTTCGCCGCGGATTCGCCCGCCGCCGGTTTCTGGATGATGCTGCCAAGCCGCCTCGTGGTTGAGGGGAATCCGATTGGCGTTGACCCTATAGCAAATGCTGAGAGGTTCCCGCCGGCCCTCGAAATGCTGGCGCATCCGATGAAACAATGGGCTGAACCGTCGGTTGAAACCAACCATGACGGCACCTTTCGAGGTCCCTGCCGCCTCTTCGATGGCGCCAAGTTCATCCCGGGTCAAGCACAGCGGCTTTTCCACCAGCACGTGTTTGTCATGCCGCAGAGCCTCTACCACGTAACGGCCATGGCTGTCATGGCGCGTGGCGATCACCACCGCCGCGATGTCGGGGTCAGCGATGACACGCATGGCGTCGGTGTCGGCGTAAGCGCCGCCATAGCGCTCGCGGACAGCCTCGGCCGATATTCCCCGGGCGGATGCAACTCCCCGAAGCGTGAAAGCCCGCGTGTCAAACAAGGCCGGCAACAAGATGCCTTTGGCAAACTGGCCGGTTCCGATAATTCCCAACGAAACTTTGCCGCTGACGACCCGCTTGACGATCGCTGGCGCCGCCGAGGATTGCCCCGCCATATCGGGCTCGGGGTATTCCAACACTATGCCGATAATCGGATCTTCGGTTTTTACCTTTCCCAGCACCAAATCGTAGGCTTGCAGAGCGTCGTCGATCGCGAATCTATGGGTACTCAGACTTTCAACATTCAATCGGCCATCGGCGATCATATCGATGAAGGCTTCCATGTTGCGTCTTTCGGTCCAGCGGACATAACCGACGGGGTAATCGTGTCCTTTCTCCTCGAACTCGGGATCGTACCGTCCGGGGCCATAGGACCTGGATTGCACAATTTCTATTTCCTTTTGGAAATAGGACCGGCGCTGGATGTCCATCTTGACGTCACCCACGACGACAACTCGGGCGCGATCCCGGCAATTGGGCACGATGTCCTCGAAAATCTTTCCGCTGTCGCGAGCCCCGGCAGTAACCAGGACCGCATCGACCCCTCTACCCCTTGTAAAGTCCGCGACCGCCTTGGCCAGCCCATCGCTCCCCAGCTGACCCGAGCCCAACGCCCCCATAGCCTGAGCCATGGCGAACTTGCGCGGGTCGATATCGACTCCGACAACGCGCAAACCTGCGGCCACGCACAGTTGGACGGACATCAAACCGACCAGACCCAAACCCACGACCATAACCGTCGCACCGAACTGCTGTTCCGCCTGGCGGAGACCGTGCATGGCGATGGCGCCGATGGCGACGAAGGCGGCCTGTTCGGCTGGAACACCTCGGGGGACGCGAACGAAAAGATTGCGTGAGACCCAAACTACTTCCGCATGGTTGGCGTAGCCCAATCCCGCACAGGCGACCATATCACCCACGGCAGCATCACTGACACCCTCACCGACTGCCAGGACTTCGCCGCACAGGGAATAGCCAAGCGGTATCGGCTCAGCGATCAGATTCTTAACGACCTTCCAGGTGGAAAGGAACCCCTCGTTCTTCGCCCGATTCAGGACTTTCCGAAACAGGTCGGGGCGATCCATGGCCTTGCCCAGATATCCCTTGCGCGCCATCTGCACGATCGACCGGTCGGTTCCTTGGCTGATCGCGGAATGGGTGACACGCACCAGAACTCCGCCAGCCTTCACCCGCGGTGCGGGAGACCGTGCGACGGAAAGTTCGCCGGTCTTGAAATTCTGCACCAGGATCTTCATCGCCGCTCCCCGCGCTCTAGGCCCAGCTTGCATCTGGGCTGAACCGCTCGAACCACAATTCGAGCATGACTATAGCCATCAATCGCTTGAAAGGCAGAAACCCGGCGGCAGAACCGGCCTGCCGCTGACGTGCGATCCATTCCGGTCGGAAAAGCCCGCGGCGTTTCGTTCTTTCGGAATCAAGCGTGCGGCACATTAGGTCATTCACGCACCGGGTCGAAACATAACTTTCCAGTGGGATATAGAAAGCTTCCTTGGGTGCCGCAACGATTTCCGGGGGAAGAATCTGTTTGGCAAAAGCTCTGAGAACGCGCTTGGTAACGCCGCCACCGAGCTTCCAAACGTCTGGAAGACGCGACGCCGCCTGCACGACCCCGTCATCCATGAACGGAACACGCCCCTCCAGTGAGGCCGCCATCGTCATCTTGTCCAACTTCATCAAGATGTCGTCGGGAAGCCAATCCTCCCATTGCAGGTACAGGAGACGCTGCAGGTCGCTGCCGTCTCCGGCAGCCTCGCCATCGGGGGCGAAGCGTGGATAAGCGAGTGCCGCCAATCCTGGCATCGCAGCATCAGCCAAGCATTCGTCGTCAAAGAGCGACAAGGTCCGCCGGTACATGCTCTCGAGATTGTCGGTGGCGGTGTGGCGGATCAAGGCTGCGATCTTCTTTCTGCCGTCACCGCCCAGGATTGCCGGGTAATCGAATGCCCTTTGAAGCAAACCGGCAGGAACGTGATCGATCAACGCCCCTCCAAGTTTCCAAGCCGGCTTAGGCAACAAGCCACGCAACCGGCGAAGCTTGAGGATCGAACGGTGAAACATATAGCCGCCGAGAAGTTCGTCGGCACCTTCGCCGGACAGGACGACCGTGACAGATTTCCTGGCCTCACGTGCAAGCACATACATGGGCACGACGATCGCGTCGCCAATCGGCTCGTCCAGGGCCCAGGCGATTTCCGGCAGCAAGGCCACATCCTCGGCATGGCACTCGATTTCCGTGTGGCGCGTGCCGAAAGAGTTTGCCGTCAGGCGAGCCCGCGAAATGTCGGAGTCGCGATATCCCGAAAATCCAATCGAATAGGTGTGAACCGGCTTTGAGGAAAACTCCGCCATCAGTGCCACGATGACCCCGGAATCAAGACCGCCCGAGAGGAAGGCGCCGACGGGAACATCGGCCACCAGATGGCAGCGCACCGCAAATCGCAAAGCCGCCACAAAGGCCTCGACCGGATTCTCTCCCGCCCCTAATGGCGATGCCTTCGGCGGATGCCACCATTGGCGCAGCTCTATTCGACCTAGCGCAAACACCATTTGGGTGCCGGCCGGCAGCTTGCGCACGCCGCTCAGCAAGCTTCCGGGACCAGGCACATAGCGCAGGGACAGATAGTCGCGGACGGCAGAAAGGTCAACATCCGCTGACAGTCCGTCCCAGGCGGTCAGCGCCTTAATTTCGGACGCGAAGACCAATTTCCCGCCGGAATGCGAGTAATAGAGCGGCTTCATGCCAGCGCGGTCGCGGACGAGTATCAGGCGTCCAGACTCAACCTGAGTGTCGGCGATGGCAATGGCGAACATGCCGATCAAGCGTTGCCACGCCGTCTCGCCCCATTCAAGGTAAGCGGCAAGGACGACTTCGCAATCCGATCGCGAAACGAATTGATAACCGCGCCCCGTCAGTTCCTCGCGCAGTTCCAGATAATTATATATCTCGCCGTTGCAGACCATCGCGACCCGACCATCCGCCGAGACGAAGGGCTGGGCTCCGCCCTCAATATCGATGATCGCCAGCCGCCGCATGCCGATCGCCAGTTGATGGCCGCCCGAAAGCCACCGCCCGTCGCCATCCGGCCCTCTCGGCACCAGGGTCGCCAACATCGATTCCAGCAGGCGGGGATCGAAAAATCCAGCGAGACCCGCTATGCCACACATGGACTACTCTCTCGTTTCAGCAGTTAGAGCGGCAAGATTCCAGGCTATCCTACCCGGTATCGTCGAGGAATTAAGTTCGAGGTCGGCACGCGAGCGCGCCACCTGGACAACGGCACTTCGCCTCAGTGGAAACGGCTTCCAACCCTGGTCCGAAGACGAGGATGTGGCAGGAAATAGCTCAACCCGGCCTTGATGAAACGGGCTTTGCGCGCGGCCGGGAGGCGGGCGAATACCTCGCCAAGGGCAAACAGGGTCTTGGGCCGGAAATAGAAGCTCCTGAACGCCTCCTTGGCCATGTCCTCGACGCGCGGGCGGGTCATGGTATCGGGAACCCACACACTCTCCTGATCCTTAAGGAGCGCATTGCTGTATCGCGGATCCACGACCCACTTTCCCGTCCTGCGGCAAAGATCGTAGATCGGCGTGCCTTCGTAAGGTTCGAAAACAGGAAAGAATGCCAGCGAAGTCTCACTTGCAAGCGCCAGCCGAACCGTATTGCGGATGTCGCTCTCGGTCTCCTCGGGCAGGCCGACCATGATACTCGCCAAGGTCACCAGACCGGCTCGCCGCGCCATCCCAATTCCGTCGATGCATTGCTGAGAGGAAAAACCCTTCTTCATCGCAAGCAGAGTCTTGTCGTTCAGGGTCTCGCATCCAAACATCACACAATAGCAGCCAGATTGCCGCATGATTGTCAGCAATTCAGCGGTGATCGTATCCACCCTTGTAAAGCACTTCCACTCGATATTAAGCCGACGGCGAATGATTTCTTCGCATATTTCCTGAGCGCGCCGCTTAATAAGCGTGAATGTGTCAACATAGAATATAAAAGAGTTTATCTCTATGCTTATATAGTACTCTAGCATATCAACAAACCTTCCAGGCGCCATGGCCCGGACACGCCGGCCATTAATCTCTGCCGCCGCGCAGAAGGTGCATTTATAGGGACAACCGCGAACGCCGATCACATTCACGACCTTTTGCCCGCGAACGTGGACAGGCGGGTAGAAACTCTCAAGCGGATAATAGCGATCAAGCCTGATGGGGGGCAGGTTGTCGATGTTATTCACCAAGCGCGGTGAAACACCCTCATCAGGGAAGGGCTGACTTCCATCGACGACCCCGACAATCCCGGTCGGTCGGGAAGAATGGGTCAGGGCGGTCGCGAATTCGACGATGGAATCGTCTGCCTCCCCGACGAAGATATAGTCAATCACCGAATCGTGAAACCGCGCCGGAACAAGGGTGACCTGGGGCCCACCAGCGCAAACGATCACATGCGGAAAGGTCCGCTTGATCGCTGCCGCATAAGCCAACGCCCGCCGCTCTGTCGTGACATAGACGGAAAAGCCAACGACGCCGTAATTTCCTTGCCGGATCAGTTCAAGCAGGGAGTTTTCATCAAGGCCATGGACGTGGGCATCGCAGATATCGGCGGAAAACCCATTTTCCTGCAATGCGGCGGCGATCGCCGCCAATCCCAGTTGCGGCAATTGCGTCGCGGCCGCGGCAAGCTTCCCGTACTCGGACTCGGGACCGTCAGTCGGATTAATAAGCAGGAATCGAGGACTCACAAGGCGTCGCATTTCAGTATGGTGCCAATATGTCTATCTTGAGAGCAGATGCCCAGCCGAGCTAAGACTGACCGAGCCTATCATAATTTAGTGCCCGGCTTACTGGCAACCACATAGAGGGATGAAGCCTGACCCCGCAGCAATACACACCCGACGAAGCTGAAAAGGTCGTCCACCCATTTATGGCGCCGCCACCGGGTATTCAAATCCCAATCGGGGGGGCCCCAGCCGAGTTCCTTGCACTCTTGGATCACGAATCCTTGCCGGATCAGTTTCGAGATGATGATGGAGGCTGTGTAGAAGTGCCGGTGGTCCGAGGCCTTGAGGATATCGGGCCGTCGCCGGTACGCCCGCTGCCACCACCACGCCCCTTCGTTCGGCACCCCGAGAACCAGCAAGCCATCGGGCTTAAGGATGCGGAGCACCTCGGCCAGAGCACCTTCGTCATTAATAGTGTGCTCGAGGACATGGTTGAAGAATACGACGTCGCAGGCGTCGCTCACGACGGGCAGTTCCATGAGGTTCGAGAGGAACCCTGTGACAGCGGGAAAGCGGACCTGCATGCGGGCGAGCCGAATCGCGTTGTAATCGGTCGCATAGACGCGGTCGGCCCAGCGCGGCAGATAATCCAGATTGGCCCCGTCGCCACAGCCAAGGTCAAGCAGCGTTCCTGCGCGGGATTTACCCTGACGGCCAAGATAGGCGGCAAGCACACGCTCCACATACTGGCGACGCTTGGCCAGGTGATGACGCCAGGGACTATGAATCTCGGAATGCTGCTCGGCGGCGTACCAGTCGGGCTTGATCTCGCGCAAAATCGACAGGTCCGCGTCAAGCGCGGCCGGATCACGCACCAATACGGGGAAGCCGTTGGCTAAAGGATAGTCGCGTGCGCACCGCGCACAAATCCTATGGGTGCCGGTGACATCAATCTCGCCTCGGCACACTGGACAGCACAGCAGGTCCTTACCCAACACGCCCCCCTCGCCTCTTGACCAGAGCGACACGTATAGACCCAACTCCACCCAACCGGAAGGAAAAGCGCACGAGAACCGGTCACGACGGGGAACGCGGCCGCCCACTCAGCAGATCGGCCAGATGATCCGTGAACAGCTCTCGCCCCCAGCGATTGAGGTGTGTCGGAATTCCGGAAGGCGGGTGATCGTTCTCGAGAAAGTGCGCATAGGGCGCCGACGCCGCTGTCGCCAGCACGGCGGATTCCGGGATGGCCAGCGCCTGCCGGAGTTCGCGAGCCGCGGCCTCGCGCCCTGCGACGGCAGCACCATGGAAATACGGGGCGGGGATGGGCGAGATCACCAGCAAGGTCCGCTCGGGTCCGATCCGGGCGACCTGCTCGGCCAGCGACGACATCGCCCGATCGAAACGCTCGTTTCGTGTGAAGCCGAACGGCGCCGCCAGAGGAACCTCGGGCCATATTGCATGCTTGAATGCTTCGATACCGCGCATCCGCAACCCGGCCTGCGGATCGATCGTCGTGCCATTACCCGATTCCAACTCGTTGAAAAAAGCGTCTGGATCACCGAAATACCGCCCCCATCGCCCACCGAACAAATGGGCTAGTGGCGGCGCCAGGACAAGACGCGTGACGATGCGGACACGTTCCAAAGCACTGCGCTGCCCCAGAGCGGACGCACCGTCACTTTCGACGAAATTCTCCCAGACCTCCCAGTCCGGCGCACGCTCGAAGGAAATGCCGTGCATCATGATGATCAGGCGGTCGGGCGGCGGGTTGCGCTTCAGGTAATTCTCGAGCAGCCGAGCGTACCCGCGCGGCCCCAGAAAGCCGATACTGCACAGAGATTGGACCGGAGCGGCGGTGAGCCTTTCCAGCCGGACGGCATTGACGCCCATCAGGCACGAGCTGTCACCAATCAACAATGTCGATGTCGGTCCGAGGCGTTGACTGCGGCGTAATTGCTCGAACACCACAGCCGTCGAGATATCATCCGTCTCAGCCGCCAACAAAGTGGCTTTGTCCAGCGTTTCATAGGCCAGCACCGATCCGGCAAAGACACCGCCCACAATGATCAGCGCCCGGCCACCCTCCCTGAGCGCCGACCGGCTTGGCGCCAGAGCGGCCATCAAGGCCACCCCCTGGCCGCGGGTAGAAGCCAGGAGAAGACTGACGGCCAGAAACGACCGCCAAGCCGGCCGCAAGAGCCCTTGCCGGGCCAGGACAAGGACAACCGCCAGGCACGCGAGACCGAACAACACTCTCTGACGGGGAACGAGCGGCACGATCATCCGCACCCCGATGGCACCTTCAATGGGGTGCTGGAAAATGACCTCGGTCTCCGTCACCACCGGGCCTCCGAGGCCGAAAGCTGCTGACCGCAGGGGAATCGTCGTGTCCGCAACCCTCAGCCGAGGGGGGGAGGCGCCGTCGTAAGCCAAAGAGGTGGGCGGCACGAACAAAAGATCGTAACCGACCGGCAAGGTATAGCTCGAGCGGAAACCGCCCCCGACCGCGGCCTCGGGCACCAGCGCGATGTCCAACTTTTCGTCCGCGCTCTTCAGCAAAACAAGCGATGCCAATGTCAGCAACAAACCGACAAGCGACACGAACCGCCACGACAAGATCCGGACCCGCGGCTTAGAACTGGAAATAAATAAATTGCTCATCCCGCGTTCCAGTCGTGGCAAAGGCGATCAGAAACATGACCGCCATGATCGCGGCCGCGGGCCATGCCGGAAGAGACAATACGCCAAATCGGTCACGCCTGACCACTTCGAGCAATTCCAGGGCCATCATTTGCAGCGCTAGAACCAGCAGCAGCTTAAGTGCGGCAGCATGGGCGGGGACCCATTCCATGTTTCCGAGGGCCGACAGCATGCCCACGACGTCCGCCAAGGACTGGCAACGGAAGAGAAACCATCCCGCCATCACCGTGGCCAAGGTCAAGAGCCAATAGGCCGGCCGCCACATCGAGCCAGAGGGACAGTGCGGGCCAACCGCACGATTGACGCAAAGTGCCACCCCGTGAAGGGTGCCCCAGGCGAGGAAGGTCCAATTCGCCCCGTGCCACAACCCTCCGAGCATCATCGTCGTCATCAGGTTCACATAGTTCCGCAGCCGACCCACGCGATTGCCGCCCAACGGGATGTAAAGATAGTCCCTCAACCAACTGCTTAGACTTATGTGCCAGCGATGCCAAAAATCCGAGATGGAGGCCGAAAAGTACGGATGCCGAAAGTTCCAGACCAGATCGAATCCGAACAGCAGCGCGATCCCTTTGGCGATCGTGCTGTACCCATGAAAATCCGCATAAATCTGAATGGTGAAAAGCATCGTCCCGATGATGGTCCACCAGCCGAAAGGCTGAGTCGCCGAAAAGGCGGTGTTGACCACCGGGGCGGCGACATCGGCAATCCCGATCTTCAGAAAGTATCCATAGCACAACAGCCACAAAGCCCGTCGGATGTCCGTGGGTGTCACTATCCTCTTCTGCCTGAACTGCTTCAAAAGGTGCCCGGAACGTTCGATGGGACCCGCGACCAACTGCGGAAAGAAGGCTTTGAACACCGCGAAATTGATCGGGTTCAGCTCGGGTTCCGCATCGCCCCGAAAAATATCGATTAAATATGAGATGGCCTGGAACGTATAAAACGAGATGCCGATGGGAAGAATGATCTCGATCACGGCTCCGCTGGGCGGGAACCCAGCGTGAACCAGAACGTGGTTCGCACTGGATACGAAGAAATTAAAATATTTGAAAAAGAACAGCGTTCCCAAAAGAACGCCGTTGCCGGCCCACAAGATCGCCAAACGGCGCCCATTGTCGGCCGTGGCTGCGATCGCCAATCCCGCCCCATACGCAATGGCGGTGCTCGCGATCACCAAGGACAGGAAGCGCCAATCCCACCAACCATAGAAGACGTAGCTGGCCACCAGCAATATCGTGTTCTGAAGGCTGAAATGGCGGTGCGCAAGCCAATAGACCGCAAGCGTGATGACGAGAAACAAGGGGAATGCACTGGCGAGAAACGACATGAACCGCCCCCTCACACGCGCTTGTGCGTCGGGGCATCTAAGAAGCGCTCGTATATCGATTTGTAACGGGCCTCGGCGTCGGCAGGATTCCACGTCCTCCACGCCCAGTCGGCGCCAGCGCGACCAAGCGCCTCGCGCCCCTGGCGGTCGCCAACCAGTTCACTCAACGCGCACCAATACCCGTCGGGGGTATCTTCGACCAAACGGACGACGCCTTTCTCCAATTCCGGTACTGGCCGACCAACGCGACGATTATGCACGGCCGGCAAGCCGGCAAGCATGGCCTCCATCACCGACTTGTTGCACTCCCGAGCCTCGGTATGGACGACGAACAGATCGAAATCCGCCAGCATCGCGCAAAGTTGGCTATTGGGTACCGCCGGCAAGAAGGACACCCGGTCGTTCAATCCCAGCGCAGCAACAGTCTCCACCAACTGGCCATGCAACGGCCCATCACCGATCAAAGTGAGATGCAGCCCGGGAAGATCGACCAATGCCCGCAGGATATTGCGCGGATTTTTCTCGTGGTATTGCCGACCGACCGAAACCAGCTTGACCGGCTGGCCCACCGAATAGTCGTGCTTGCGACGAATCGCCGCGCGGTTCAGCACATTGTAGCAGACTTCAATTCGCGGGACCTCCAGACGGGCCAGATAGGTCAGGATCGACCTGTACACCGGCATGACGAGATCGGCCTCTCGCAGGCCGGTTCGTTCTAGATCTTCGAAGGCGTCATTGAAGGCGACCTGCTCCGGCCGGGCGGACAAATAACGGCGACACGGGCTTTCATCTGGATTGGTGTGCAACGACACCAAATAGGGAATGCCGAGCTGACGCTTGATGGCCAAGGCCAGCGCAAGGTTATAGTCGCCGCCATGCAGCCTGACCAAGGCGGGTCGGATGGATCTGGCGATGTCCACCGCCGGCTTGGCCCAGCTATCAAGCATCTGCCAACGGCGGCGCCGATCCGCCACCGCCATCGGGCGGGCGTCCTCTGGAATATTGTGGAAATGGATGCGCGCGGAGCCGACCATTGGCTGAATGGCATCCTCGGAGGGATGGTCGCCATTGGTCATCAAAATGTGGACGTCGTCAAAAAAATTGCATGGATTGTAGTATCTCGGCTGCACCTCTCCCTTTTCCACGAAGGCAGAAATGGCGTCCGGCACAATGATCAGGAGACTACGCATGCGGCATATCCGGCATTGCGTTCGACCCGGCCGGCGACTTTCGGCCGGCCATCTCTACGACTGAGCGAAATGGATTGTGAAAGCGCAAGGCATCCCGAATGCGCATCGGAGATGGGCGAAACACCGGGGCCTGATTGCACAGATCGAAAATTTCCAGGCCAACGTTCCGCAACAGGGTCTGCATTCCCCAATGCGTCCGATAATAAATCGACTCGTCCAGGAACCGCGAGCTGCGCCCGTGCTTCCTGAGCCACCAGCGCGCCAGGGGACGGGGCATCAACGGGAGCCACGGGAGGTGATAGTGGGCTTCCTGCCGAAAGGCCGCGTAATTCGGACACAACAGATGAACGGCCCCACCCGGTCGCAAGGCTCGTGCAACCTCCTTCATGGTTCCCACGATGTCGGGAATGTGCTCGGCAACATTCCATAACGTAACCGCGGCAAAGGTCGCATCGGGCCACGGCAGCGGCGGCACATCCGCCTGACGGTAAATCAATTCGCCCTCGGCGCCCGGCTGCTCCTGCGCAAGACGCGCGCGCGCGAAGGCCACCTCCACATCGGCAGGCTCGATGCCGACCGCGTCGTAACCCTTTCGGCGCATGGCCAGGACGAAGGAACCGTAGCCGCTGCCGATATCTAGCACCGGGGCGCCCGGTTCCAAGCGCCCTGCCAACTCGACCACGGCCACAGCATAGTTCGCGAAGGCGAAATCGACCTGATCGCGAAGGTGCGCCTCGACCATTTCTGCAGTGAAGACACCTTCATATTGCCTTGTCAGATGACGGCGAACGAAATCGATGTCGTACTCCTGCGCGGCCATTCCCCGATCCTTTCCGGCATCCGCCTTCCGCGGAAAACAAGACCAGTCCATCCGCAGTGTCAAGCTGTTTCACAACCCGGCACCGCCCCCTACTATCGGTGGTTTTTCTTGCCTCCCCAGGGCAATTTGGCAATACTCCAGCCACCTTAGCCAGGGAGAATGAATTGGTCACGCACTACATTGTCTCGGTTGCCGGCCATCGTTTAAGTCCATGACTGATTGGTCACTGAAGGTCGAGGGTTTGGGAAAGTGCTATCACCTGGACCTTCATGGAAAGTCGGAAGATCGTGTATCGCACGGCATCTTCCGTCGCCGCGACCAAACCGCAGAACAATCCCCTGAATTCTGGGCGGTACGCGACATCAACTTCACCCTCGCCCCAGGCGATATCCTGGGCATTCTGGGCCGAAACGGATCTGGCAAGAGTACCTTACTGAAAATCCTCGGTGGGATCGTCGAGCCCAGCCAAGGGACTGCGCGTCTGCGCGGCCGCGTAGGAGCGTTGCTGGAAGTCGGCGCGGGCTTCCATCCCGATTTCAGCGGCAGGGAAAACATTTTCCTGCAAGGCGCGGTGCTTGGAATCAAGCAGGCCGAGATTCGTCGCGCCTTCGACCAGATCGTTGATTTTGCGGATATCGGCGTATTCATCGACGTTCCGGTGAAGCACTATTCCAGCGGCATGTTCATCCGCCTGGCCTTTTCGGTCGCCTTGCACCTTCGCACCGACATCCTCATTCTGGACGAGGTCATGGCGGTCGGTGATGCCCCTTTCCAACAAAAGTCCATGTCAGCCCTGGAAAATCTTGTCCATGACGGCCGTACCGTGCTGTTCGTCAGCCACAGTTGCGATATGGTCGCGCGCCTGTGCAACAGGGGCATGTTGATCGACAAGGGCCACCAACTCTATTTCGGCTCCGCCGACATGGCGATCACGCACTACATGCAAATGATTCACCATCTTCCCATTGAGGCCAGCCCCGATGAGACCGATGGGAGCGAGCGGAAAGAGCCTCTCGCCGCCGACCGTGATCTGAGGGATGCGCCACGGGTCGAGGGTAGCAAACGCCATTTGGTAACGAGAGCCGTGGCACGGGCCGCCGATCTCTCCCCGCATTCCGAGTTCCAGACCGGCGATACCTTGGTGATCGACATCCATTGCCACTGCGAAGACGCCACCAAGGTCTATTTCCAACTCAGTTTCATGGGCATGGATGGCAAGCGGATCATGTCCGTGCACAGCACCCATGGTGAATTTGCCCTAGAGATGGGGGGCGAAGGCTTTGCGCGTTGCGTCATACCGGACATCCGGCTCGTCACGGGTGAATACAGCATTATGGTCACAGTCGGCCCGCAACCCGACGGGTCCGAACTCAGCTGGTTCGAACATATTCCCGACGCATTGCGCATCCGCGTTCGTCTTGGCTCTTATTTGGGCGGTGTCGGGCTTCAGCCTTTTCAGGGCACGATGGCGCAGCGATCCCTCTGGCACATGGGAGCAGGGGGCGAGGGGTGACGACAGCCTTGACGCCAGAGCAAGATCGGATTGCAAGACAGTGGGACAAAAAGATCAATCCCCAAGTCCTCGATCCCCAGCGCCTGCAATACCGGCCACCCACGCCCTATTTCCACTCGCTTCACCAATTTTATGAGCGGTGTTTCCAGCGTCTGAACGCCCCGTTCGAGAGCGTCGTCGAGTTCGCCTGCGGTAGCGGGGACAATCTCGTCCACCTTGCCCTCACCGGACGCGGGAAGCAGCTTTACGGATGCGACTTCTCGAGCGGGGCCATAGAGGGCGGACAAAAACTGGCCCAAGCCTATGGTGTCGAAGACAAGGTAAGCTTGGTTTGCGCACCCTGGGAAAACGTGACGGCTACGCCGTCCGCCGATCTGGTCCTCGCCTTGGCTTGCATCAATTACGCTGCGGACCCGGTGGACCTGATGAAGGCGGCCCGGAGCGTCTGCCGGCCGGGGGGGCTGTTGCTGGTCAGCGATGGCCATGTCCCGCTTTATCCGCTTTCCCCTCGTCTGGGCTTGCTGGCGACCAAGCGTCCGCGAAGCCCCTTCCTCGCGAGCGGCGATTTGCGTTATCACTCGTCGGAAGCCGTGACCCAGTCCGCCACCTCCTGCGGCTTCGAGCCGGTCTGGACTTGTTATGGCGTGCATCTGGCGACGACCGCGCTTATGCTGGCTTCCTATGGTTGGGCGAACCAAACCTATCCCCAGGCTTGGCGGCGCAGGCTGATGGCCATGGCCTATCGATCCGCCCGCGCGTTGCTTGTCGCCGAGGACTTTCTCTGTAGCCGTTGGCGTTCGGGTGCGGTCTATGCCACGTTGTTTCGCCGTATCACAAGTGCGACCGGACAAATTTAATGCTTGATAAGTTCCTCAAAGCCGTCCGAAGGAAGCGGAACGCCCCCGCTGGACAGAAGATCGTTCTGTCACAAAGGAGCTTGGTTCAGCCCCTTTATTTGCAAGTGACCAATATTTGCAATGCTGATTGCGTCTTTTGCGCGTACCAGCATAATGGCGACAAGGCCGAGTGCATGCCGTTCGCCACCTTCACGAAGGTTATCGACCAGTTCGTCGATTTGGGTGGGAAACAGATAAACCTGACCCCGATCACAGGCGATGCCCTTGTCGATTCCAATCTTTTCGACAAGATCGCCTATGCCCGCGCCCGCGGCATTGAGGTTTCTTTCACCACCAACGGCATTTTGCTGGCCAAGGGCGACAATTATCGCAAGATCGTGGATCTGGGCGTCAAATGGATGCCGATCAGCACTCCGGGGCTCGACCGCGAAGCCTATAAAAGGGTCTATCGCGTCGATAAATATGATCAGGTGATGGACGGTCTTATCAAGATCGCCGAATACAAGATCGCGACCGGCAGCCCGATCTCCATCGATATCGGCATCCGGCACGACCGACCGCTCTCCGAGGTGCTGCGCCACGAAGGGTGGCTTCGCATCAAGCCGTACCTAGAAGCCGGAGTGTTCAACGCCCCCGAGGTCAACACCACCTCCGTCATGCACAATTGGAGCGGTCAGATCCGCGAAGACGACCTTCCTGGCATCATGACCCTGCGTCAGGACCCACCCGCGCCACCACCATCCCACTCCTGCGCAGAGATCGTGTTCAGCGCAATGGTCCTGGTCGATGGCAGCGTCCGGGTTTGCGCATGCCGTTACCGCGGCACTCCCTTTGACGAGTTGGTGGTCGGCAATGTCCACGAACAGGATCTGTGGGACATCTTGACCAGCCAACGGCTCTTTGCGCTGATATCGCGGACCGTCTCGGGAGACTGGCCGAAGGCATGCCAGGGATGCAGCTATTACCAACCCATCCACGTCTCGGACGTTCAGCTTGTAGGCACCGGCATCAGTGGTAATCAGCCACCCGGCGTGACAACCAAGAAAACAGCAGAACGCTGAACATCAACGCCACGCCGGCAAGGCCAAACGCCCAGGCCGCCTGCTGCGTTGCCTCCAGCGGCTTGCCCAAGAGGCTCCAACGCACTCCCTCGATGATCCAATAAAGGGGGTTCAACTCGTAGAGAAAGCGCAATCCTTCCGGAACCAAGGTCGCGGAATAAACGACCGGCGTCATATACATTAGGAACTGCATCCCAACCTGGAGCACGTATTGCAGGTCGCGAAAGCGGACCATTGGCGCAGAGAACGCAATTCCGACCGCCAGGCCGAACACAATATCGAGTGCGAGAAATAGCGGCAGGAAAAATATGTTCGCGGTTATTTCAACACCAGAAATAATTACCGCAGAAATTACTATAAACAGCAGCAGGCCAACCTCAACAAGGTCCTTGGATATGCTGCTGATCGGCAAAAATATTCTAGGAAAATAAACCTTCCCAACTAGGCCAATATTCTCGCGCAAACTTCCCGCCGAGCTATTGGCCACGCGATTGAAAAGCATCCAGGGCAGCAGGCCAGACAAGACGAACATCGGATATTTGATGCCGTCCGACGGCAGTCGGAAGAGAAACCCAAAAAATAGTGAGATCAGCAGAACTTGCATCAGCGGCTCAAGAAGCGCCCATGCAACCCCTAGTGCCATCTGACGGTATCGCGAAGACAAATTGCGCCAGACCAGCAGTAGAAACAGCTCCTTGTGGGTCCGAATCTCGAGCATCCCTGCCAAAGCTCCACGGGCACTTCCTCCCGGCTTGATCAGGCGCTCCGTCACCCCGTTCTCAATCAACTGCTTCATCGGCACCAATCACTGAAGAAATGAACGACACAATCTTTACCCGACCACGCTCTTCCGCCGCAAGCAACGCCAAGCGGTCATCGTCCCATGTCCGGCTCCAACCTGCTCCGGCGGATTCGGAGATTGTCATGACCACTCCTTCAACCAAAGAGAAAAGACGAGCAGGTTCCAAAGGCGGTGCCGATCCATTATCCCAGCCTCGGCCTCGGTGCCCGCGCGGACGATCGCCTCGACCGCCTGTCGATCGAACAGCCCCTTGAACGAATCATCGTCGCATGAGGTCTCGAAGGACCATGCCTTGAGGTCGCCGGCAAGCCAATCGTAAACTGGGACGGGAAACCCCTGTTTCGGGCGATCAATGATGGTCGCCGGCAAGCGCCGCGCAGCATATTGACGCAAGATCGCTTTTGTTTGCCACCGCCCATCCTGCCCCGGGCCAACTTTCGCGCGAGCAGGCGCGGATGCCGCCCATTCCACCAAGCGATAGTCAAGAAATGGCGTCCGCAGTTCCAGCGAGGCCGCCATGCTCATCTTGTCAGCCTTCATCAGCAGGTCCTCGACCAACCAATCCTGACAATAGGCGTACAGCATGCGATCCAGCGGGTCCTTCGATCGGCACCGGGCGAAGGCCTCGCGGACACGGTCCATAGACTCGGGCATGTCCACAGCATTCGGCATCAGCACCCGCTTGGCCTCCGACGACATGTAGTTTGTCATGTGCGGCGGAGGCTCGACCTGCAAGAGGTCGGGAAACGGAGGTGCCGAAAGCCGCCACCATGGCCGAGACGGCGCTTGCGCCCGCCACGAGGCGACCACCTCGTCAAAGGTATACCCGGCCAGGATCTCATCGGCCCCCTCACCCGACAACACGACCTTGACCGTGTCGGCGGCCAACCGGGACAGGTGATACAGCGGAATCGCCGCCAGATCGGCCAGCGGTTCGTCGGTTTGGCGAACAAAGGTTGGCAGGAAATCCATGAAATCGCGGGCGCTGATCATCAATGTATGGTGAGCGAGCCCGAGATGGCGCGCCACGTCCCGAGCGTAAGGCAACTCGTCGATCCCTGGCGAATCGGCGAATGCGACCGAGAATGCATGGATCCGATCATGGCCGCTTTCCACCGCCGCCGCGGCAACTGCGCTGGAGTCCAATCCACCGCTCAACATCAGCCCGACCGGAACATCCGCCTGCATGCGCAACGCGACCGCATCGGTGAACAGCGCCTCGAATTCCGCGGCCAGTTTCCCATTGTCCGCTCGACGGGGATGGGCCTGATAGGGAATATCCCACCAACGCCGCGGACAAGGCGCCTGCCCTGGCTTGACGTCCATCAGATGCCCCGGAGGCAGCTTGGTGATATTGGCCCAAATGCTTCCCGGGCCGGGAACATACCGAAAGGTCAAGTAGTTCCATAGCCCCTGGACGCTGATTTCCCGAGAACAGCGACCCGACGCCATCAGCGCCTTGATCTCCGACGCGAACAACAGTTGGTGCCCATCATACCAGATATAGAGCGGCTTCACGCCCATTCGGTCTCGGGCTAGCCACAAACGCTGCTCGGCCCCATCCCAAACAGCGAAGGCGAACATGCCGTTCAAGCGCGGCAAACATTCCGCCCCCCAAGTGGCCCACGCCGCCAACAAGACCTCGCTGTCCGAGTTGGTCCGAAAATGCCAACCGCCTCGACTCAACTCATGACGCAACTCGACATGGTTGAAGACTTCCCCGTTGAAGACGACGATAAAGCGACCGTCGGGGGATATCACCGGCTGGCGGCCATTTGCCAGATCGACGATGGTCAGGCGGCGCATTCCCAATCCCACCGGTCCAGCGGAGTAATAACCGTCATCGTCCGGGCCGCGATGGCGGATAGCCTCTGCCATGGTCTCCAAGAGATCCGAACCGGGGACGTCAGCGGAAAGTGGGACAAGGTAGCCGACAATGCCGCACATGAATCACCCTACCTCATTGCCGGCTTGCGGCCGGTGATCCACAAGCTCCAGCCCCATCGGCGCGCCAACGCCTTGAGAATTGACCGGGGCAAGATCCGGCTTCCCAATCCGGGCAGCAGGTGATCGAGCACCGACCCGACCTCGGTGCCGAGGGTCCGGATTTCCACCTCGTCATACCCCTTGAAAAGAACGTCCCGCACCTCTTGGCGCGTGACCGGCCAGGTATGGGGATTGCCCTCGTCGCGCCCACCATCCGAGTAGCGGCCGGCCAAAGCCACCTCGTCGAGGAAGGCATCCTCCATATTGAGAAAACCCTCGACCCAACGCGTTTGATAGGCGTGAAGCAAGGAATGGCGATGATAAAGCATCACGCCGCTTTCTCCGCCGGGCTTCAGCACCCGCAACAGGTGCCCGACTGATTTCGCCGTGTGCGGCGAATGGTGCAACACGCCCCATGAATAGACATAATCGAAACTGTCCGTATCGAACGGCAGGTTCTCGCCGTCCGCTTCGCGAATGTCGCCGGGCAGGCCGAAGGCGGCAAAGCGGCGGCGGGTCTGTTCCACCGCCACCGGATTGAGATCGACCGCCGCGACCTCGGCACCCTGCAGGGCCCACTGCATGGCCATACACCCCATGCCGCAGCCGACCTCGAGAACCCGCTTGCCCTTGAAGCGCTCGAATGGAAACAACCGGCTGAACGGGCCGGCCGGACCATGCAATGGCGTGTTCCACGAAAAGAACGTCTCGTCCGCGCGCTGGAAGAAGGCGCGGGAGCCGAAATCCACGGTCTGGGTCACGCCATTCTGATCGACGAATTCCGTCGAACCGTGATCCAGGCCATAGGTCATCGGATGGTTGGCCCACCAGTCGCGAATGTTGGCCTTAAGGTCTTCGCCATTGCCGTTCATCGCCGCCCCCGCGCCGCATCGACCAGCGCCAACACCGAACCGACCACAATCACCGCCGCGCCGAAGACGATCTCGGGGATTCGCGACACCGAAAGTACGCGGCGGACCTTCAATCGACGGCGCATGGCGGCATCGACGCCGAAGAAACGGCGCCTGCCGTTCACCGCGTACAACTCCAGACCGGCACCAAGCAGGGCCTGCTCGGTTTGTCCCCAGCCAATGCCGATGGCATCGCGATAAAGCAAGATCGCGGTCATGACCTTGCGCCCGTCCGACCAACGGACGAGAGAACGACCATCGTCCAGCCTGTGAACGGCATCGAATGGATGCGGCAAATCGGCGCCCACCGTTTCATCCGCCCCGCCCAGGATCACTAGGTCGATCGGTGATGTCGCCAGGGTGGACGGCACCGTTCGCGCCGCCATTTCCACCATGTAGCTGAGCGAACGAGGGTTCGCCTCGTAGAAGGTAAACCAGCCGCGATGATCCCACCACCGCGCCAGAGACGGGACGAGGCGCGCCAGATGGGAAAATCCCCATGGCAGGGCCCGATGGGCGGGAAAGTCCTGGATAATGGCGATGGTACCGGCGGAAGTCATTTCTGCCTTTCGAAAGAAGATTCCGGCAGAAGCTCCTCGAATCCGATGCCGGGCACGGAAAGATCAACCGCCTTGTCGAGCGCACGCCTGAAGCCGTCGCCATCGCCCAAATGCGAGGGATCGGCATACCAGTTCAGCACGCCAGTCACGCCTAGACCGGTCAGACCGACGATGGTCTGAAGCATCGCTTCGCCATGGGCCGCCGTCACGACCGCCCGATAGGGGCTTTCGACACAAGACCAACTGTCGAAAACCACTTGGGGGTAAGCCCAACTGCCGCTGCAGGGAAACTCAGCCAGTCCGCCGACATCGACCATGGGGCCGTCCGTCGCCGCGCCGGGCAATGTGGAACTGGAAAAGCGATAGCCGAGACGCCGAAGGGTGCGATAGACGTTTTCCCGTTGTTCTCGGGTCTTCAGCAAGCCGAAATGCGGTGCCCGGAACCCGATCGGCCGCTGCCCGGTGACCTCTAACACCGCCTGGTGGCCGGCCTCGATATCCTCGGCGGCCTCGGCCTCGCTGAAGCGGTCGTAGAAGGTGACGCTCCAATAGCGGCCATCCCGGTATTCCGTGTGCGCCCGCCCGCCATGATTGATGAACCGGGCGCCATCTTGAGCCAGGCGAGCATACACATCGGCCGCTTGCTTCAACATGACGCCGGGAACCGCATAGGTGCGCGCCAGATTTCTCTCGCGCAGCCAGGAATCGACGGTCAGCACGACGTCCGCATCTTCATGGCGGTCGCAGTCGAACGACAGCAAAAGGTGAAGACGGTCGAAGCCCTGCCGGGCGGCGGCGGCATAATCCGCCCACCAGGCCTCGTTCTCGCCCTTCACGGTGGAAGCCGGCACCGACATCGCCGCGGGCGCGCCGAGAACGCGCGACCACGCCGCGCGCGCAGCTGCCACGGATCGTTTCCCCAGCCTCTTCACCGTCATCCATCTCCACTGGCAGATGCCTGCTTATATGGCAAAGTCGGCAGGTGTTCAAAAAGGATTTGTCGGAACAATCCGGTGGATGTCGCGCCGGCACGCCGTTCCCGCCTCGCTGGCCTTGACACCTTGGAGAGCGGAGAAAATAGTGCGCCGGTGCCACCCACCGACGGAAGCGCTCCGACCATGGCAACCTGTTTCAGCCCCGCCAGACCAGCAAGGGGAACCGATTTGCGGTTCGACCGCCGGCGCAAGCCCGACACGGGCGCCCGATGACGCGGCGGGACCTTGCCATGCGGGCCGCCGCGTTTCTGGTGGTCGCAGGTGCGACGCTTGGCGTGATCGAAGGCGCGATTCGCCTGATGGACGCCGTGCTGGACCTGCCGCTGCCCGCCCTGGCCCGCACCATCAACGCCAGGATGGCACTTAACCCCTACCAGATGCCGTCTCCCACCCATGTCCGGCATTGGCTGTTGCAGGCCGGCTGGCACGCGCAGTCGGTGGACGTGGCGAAAATGAAACGAGCCGACGGGCGGATCGAGGGCGAACGGGCCATCGACGCGGCCCGGCGCTCGGGCTATGACCTGCCGCTGCGGATCAACGATGCCGGTTTCAAGGGGCCGGATCTGGACGATTCGCATTCCCGTCCGCGCCTGCTCGTCATCGGCGACTCGGTCACGTTCGGGATTGCCGGTTGGGACTTCCCACGGGCGATTGCCAGCTCGGCTCCCCATGTCGAGGTCATCAATGGCGGGGTCGAGGGCTATTCCGTCCGCAATGCGTTGTTGCGGCTTCCCGACTACCGGGCGGTGAAGCCGCAACTGTGCCTGATCATGATCGGCTGGAACAATCTTTACGCCGAATCGGCCCCGGGACATTTGCGGACTCTGGGAGAAGCCCGCCGAATCGTCAGAATGGTCGGCAACGGCCTGGGTAATGGCGGCATCGATGCCGATCGCGCCCTGCGCCAGCGGCAGAAGCATTTCGATCCGGATGATCCTCGCGTGGGGCAATTCCGGGCCGCCCGGCCCGCCTTTGTCGACGACGTCGAGAAATTGGGCGAATCGCTGGAAAGCGCGGGCTGCAAGATCGCCATCGCCACCCTGGCGGGCCTTTATGTTGAAGGCGTGGCGCCATCGGCGAAGGCTTTGGAGATCGGCCATCTGCCAGCCTTCACCGACAATCCCGCGATGCTGGCGGCATCGACCACCGCCGCCAATGACGGGCTGCGCGACTTGGCCAAACGGCGCGGCTGGCACATTGCCGACGTGGCAGCCTGGGCGGATCGGCAGCTCCACCCACGCGATCGCTGGTTCTCGGACGGAGTCCATTTCTGGGCCGAGGGCCTGACCGAATTGGGCCAGTTCCTGGCCGAGGATCTGAGCGGCACCTTCTGATCGATGTCGCGCCGGGCCAGCCGGAAGGTCCCGTCAGCCCTGGGCAAGAACGATTCGCGAGGCGGCCAGAAGATCGTCCACCACATGATGGGCCTTGGTGCCCTCGACATGCTTGTGTCCATGCCCGGTGCGCACCAGGAAGGTCTCGGCACCCACCGCCAGGCCCAGTTCGACGTCGACTTCCTTGTCGCCGATCATCACCGCCTGCTTGGGATCGAAGCCGTGTTCGGCCACCGCCTGTTCGACCATGCCGGGCAGCGGCTTGCGGCAATCGCAATCGTCGTCGGGACCGTGCGGACACAGATAGATACCATCGACATGGGCGCCCTCGGCGGCCAGCAACTCGGTCAGGCGGGCATGGATGGAATCCAGCCGGGCCAGGTCGAAATGGCCGCGCGCGATCCCTGACTGGTTGGTGATCACCGCCACCCCCCAGCCGGCCAGATTCAAGGCGCGGATCGCTGCCGCCGCCCCGGGATACAGCTCCAATTGGTCGGGATCGGACAGGTAATGCTTCTCGACATTGATGGTGCCGTCGCGGTCGATCAGAGCAAATTTCTGCCCGTGGCGCGCCCGTGGCCGGGTGGGCTCAGACGCCGCTCGGGCTTGGCTCGGCACCGTCATGGTCAATGTGCCTGCGTACCGGGACCGCCGGCCAGCACCTCGACGCGATCGCACAGGGCATGGCCGATCAGGATGTGCATTTCCTGGATGCGGCCGACGATCTTCGACGGCACCACCAGCAGCGGATCGCACAAGGTCCTCATCACCCCGCCGTCGCCGCCGCTGAAACCGGCGGCGACGCAGCCCATCGCCTTGCCGGCCTCCAGCGCCTTGACCACGTTGGGGCTTTTGCCCGAGGTGGAAATGCCGATCAGCACGTCGCCGGGCCGGGCCAGCGCCTCGACCTGACGGGCGAAGATGCCGTCATAGGAATAATCGTTGGCGCACGCCGTCAGCACCGAGCTGTCGGTGGTCAGCGCGATGGCCGCCAGGGCCTTGCGGTTGATGCGATAGCGCACCAGCAGTTCCGCCGCCAGATGCTGGGCGTCCGCCGCGCTGCCGCCATTGCCGAAGAACAGGATCTTGCCGCCGGCTTCCAGGCTGGCGACGCAGGCGGCGACCAGCCGCTCGAACGGTTCGGCGACCACGTCGCGGGTGGCGGCCAGAACCTGGGCGTGCTCGTCCATCTGGGACAGCAGGAAATCGCGGGGGTTCATCGGCTCTCCTTGTCTCAACAGGTGCGGCGCAGGCGCGCCACGAAGAATGCATCCATGCCGCCCTGCTCGGCAAGATGGCACGGCAGGGTGCGGACGTCGCCGTCGGCGGTGATCGCTTCGTCCAGCCCGCCCAGTTCGGCGGCCGTCACCGGGACGCGGACCACCGGTGCTCCGGCTTCCAGCAGGCGGGCGATCTGGGCCGGGCCTTCCTCGGGCTCCAGCGAGCAGACGCAATAGACCAGGATGCCGCCCGGCTTCAGCATGGCCAGGGCGTTGTCCAGCAAGGCCCGCTGCTGGTCGGCCAGATAGGCGACGTCGCCCGGCCCCTTCAGCCACAGCCCGTCGGGATGGCGGCGCAGCGTGCCGGTGGCGGTGCAGGGGGCATCCAGCAGCACGGAATCGAAGGGTTGGGCCG
This sequence comes from uncultured Rhodospirillaceae bacterium, assembly GCA_903941095.1. Lineage (GTDB taxonomy): Bacteria > Pseudomonadota > Alphaproteobacteria > Rhodospirillales > Magnetospirillaceae > Magnetospirillum. The sequence continues at coordinate 23,092 of CAJANN010000221.1, forward strand.
GACTCCAGGCGGCGGCATCGGCCTCGACGATGGTGGCGTCGAGATTAAGCCGCTTCAGGTTCTGGCGGAACCGGACCAGCCGCTTGGCCGAACGGTCCACCGCCGTGACCCTGGCCCCGGCCGCCGCCAGTTGCAGCGCCTTGCCGCCGGGCGCGGCACACAGGTCGGCCACCGTCAGCCCGTCGACCTTGCCCAGCAGGCGGGCGGGAATGGCGGCAGCCATGTCCTGCACCCACCACAGGCCGTCGCTGAAGCCGGGCAGCAGGGTGACGTCGCCGCCGCCGGGCCGGCGCAGCGACCCGGTCGGCAGCAGGGTGGCCGCCAGCCGCTCGGTCCAGGCGGCGGGATCGCCGGCCACGGTGATGTCCACCGGGGCCTCGACCAGATGGGCGGCGGCGATGGCCTGGGCGGTGGCTTCGCCATAGGCGGCGGCCCAGGACCGCCACATCCAGGCCGGACTGTTCAGACGCCCGGCATCCTGCCCCGGCAGCCAATCGCGGCCTTCGCGGTCGATGCGGCGCAGCACGGCGTTGATCAGCTTGGCGAAGCCGGCCAGCTTGCTGCCCTTGACCAGATCCACCGACGTCGAGATGGCGGCATGGGCCGGCGTCTTCAGAAACAGCAGCTGGCACGCCCCCAGCCGCATGATGTCGTGCACCCGTTGCGCCTTGCCGGCCACCGGCCGGTCCAGACAGCGGGCGACGACATCGTCCAGCTGACCCAGACGGCGCAGGGTGGTCGCCACCAGCAGCCGGGTGAAGCCGCGGTCGCGGTCGCTCATCGGCGCCAGGCGCTTTTCGGTTTCCAGGGCTTCGTCCAGCAGGCGCTTGCCGGCCAGGACGGCATCGAGAAGATCCAGGGCAACGGCGCGGGGATCGGCGGAAGAGGTGCGGGTGCGTGTCATGCCCACACCCTTACAGGAAATCCCCGCCCGGCGCCATCACCCCCACGGACCCTGGCGCCCGCCGCCGCCCCACGGATTGCCGGCCGGCGGAATCACCGACCCGCCCGCCGCCGGGCGCTCGCCCATGCGGCCGCCCCAGGTCATGCCCATTTCGGCAGCCATCGCCCGCAGCGCCCCCACGCGGTTGTCCATCGCCGGATGGGTCGAGAACAGGTTGTCCGCTCCCTGCCCGGACAGCGGATTGACGATGAACAGGTGAGCGGTGGCCGGATTGCGCTCGGCCTGCCAGTTGGGCGCCTGATGGGCCTGGCGTTCCAGGTTTTCCAGGGCGCTGGCCAGCCACAGCGGGTTGCCGCAGATGCGCGCCCCTTCGGCGTCGGCGGAATATTCGCGGGTACGCGAGATGGCCATCTGCACCAGACTGGCGGCCAGCGGGGCCAGGATCATCATGACCACGCCGCCGACGGCCCCCAGCGGACTGCCGTTGCCGTCCTCGTCGCGATGGCCGCCGAACATCGAGGAAAAGGCGAACATGTTGGCGATCATGCCGATGGCGCCGGCAATGGTGGCGGTCACCGTCATGATCAGGGTGTCGCGGTTCTTCACGTGGGCCAGCTCGTGGGCCATGACGCCCTCCACCTCTTCCGGGCTCAGGCGGTCCAGCAGGCCGGTGGTGGCGGCGACCGAGGCATGCTGGGGGTCGCGGCCGGTGGCGAAGGCGTTGGGCTGGTCGGACTCGATGATGAACACCTTGGGACAGGGCATGCCGGCCCTGGCCGCCAGCCGCTCGACGATGGCGACCAGACCGGGAGCCGAATAGGCGTCGACCTGGGTGGCGCCGTACATCGACAGCACCATCTTGTCGGAATTCCAATAGGCGAAGGCATTCATGCCCAACGCCATGATGAAGGCGATCATCATGCCGCCCTTGCCGCCGGCCAGCCAGCCGACGGCGAGGAACAGGCCGGTCATGGCGGCCAGCAGCATCGCCGTTCGAGCCGTGCTCATGAAACCCTCCTCGTGGAACAATGGCATCACACCCCAAAGGGAATAATGCGGGTTTCGCCGCTCTTCAAGGCGCTTGGGGCCGGGGCCGGCTTCTGCTAGGGTCCCGGCATCCGCAACAGGGAGATCGCCGGCCGATGGCGGGGCTGAACGGAATCGACGTGGTGGTGCTGGCCGGCGGCCTGGGAACCCGCATCAAGGGGGTTCTGGGCGATACGCCGAAAGTGCTGGCGCCCATCAACGGGCGTCCTTTCCTGGACCATCTGCTGGACCGTCTGGCGGCGCTGGGCGCCGGCCGCGCCGTGCTGTCGCTGGGCCATCTGGCCGATGCGGTGATCACCCACCTGCAGGCCGGGTCGCCCCCCCTTCCGGTGGTCCCCGTGGTCGAACCGGCACCGCTGGGCACCGGCGGCGCCCTGCGGCTGGTCCGCCCCGAACTGCATTCGGACCCGGCGATGCTGCTGAACGGCGACACCTGGCTGGAGGTGGATTTCGCCGCCTTCCTGGATTCGCACCGGCGGGCGGGGCGGCTGTGCTCGATCCTGTGCGTGAAGGTCGACGACGTGTCGCGCTACGGCCGGGTCGAAATCGCCGACGACGGCACCCTGGCCGCCTTCGTCGAAAAGGACCCCGCCTTCAGCGGCCCGGGCTGGATCAACGGCGGCGCCGTGCTGTTCTCGCAGGCCGCCCTGGACCTGCTGGCGGCAAGCCGGGGGCCGTCCATCGAACACGACTTCCTGGCCACGCTGCCCCCCGGCGCGATCCACGCCCATCGTGCCGGCGGCGCCTTCATCGACATCGGCACCCCCGACAGTCTGGCCGGGGCCGGTGCGGTGCTGCCCAATTCCTGAATTCCATGCCATGCGAGCCGACATGACCTTTCCCGACCATCCCTTCCCGTCCATCGCCACCTTCTTCGACGCCTATGCCGAGCGGATGCGGGCGGCCCTGGCCTCGATCCCGCGCGACAGCCTGGACGCCGCCCAGGCCGTGCTGGGCGAGGCCCTGGCCCGCGATCAGGCGGTCTATGCCTGCGGCAACGGCGGGTCGGCGGCCATCGCCAACCATCTGGTATGCGACCATGCCCGCGGCATTTCCGCCGATACCGGCCTGCGCCCGCGGGTCCATTCGCTGTCGGCCACCGTCGAGGTGCTGACCGCCATCGCCAACGACCAGGATTATGCCGAAGTGTTCGCCGCGCAATTGCGGCTGTTCGCCCGGCCCGGCGACGTGCTGATCACCATTTCGTCGTCGGGCGATTCGGAAAACGTGGTGCGCGCCGTGCAATGGGCCAGGGACAACGGCATGCGCACCATCGCCCTGACCGGCTTCTCCGGCGGCCGCTCCGCCGCCCTGGCCGAAATCGGCATCCATGTCGCCGCCGACAATTACGGCATCGTCGAGGACGCTCACCAATCGGTGATGCATGCCTTGGCCCAATATATCCGCCAGTGCCGCATGCCGCCCGATCTGGTGGCGGTGCGCAAGTTCTGAGAAGGAGGCCCGGGGTGAAGACCGTTCTGTGCGTGGTGGGGGCGCGTCCCAACTATATGAAGATCGGCCCGGTCATCGCCGCCCTGGGCGAAGCCGGGATCAGGGCGCCGCTGCTGCATACCGGCCAGCATTACGATCCGGCGATGAATGACAGCTTCTTCGCCGACCTGGGCCTGCCCCGCCCGGAGATCAACCTGGAAGTCGGATCGGGCAGCCATGCGGTGCAGACCGCCGAGATCATGAAGCGGTTCGAGCCGGTGCTGGACAAGGTCGCCCCCGATGCCGTGCTGGTGGTCGGCGACGTCAATTCCACCATCGCCTGCGCCCTGGTCGCCGCCAAGAAGGGCATCCGGGTCATCCATGTCGAAGCCGGCCTGCGGTCCTATGACCGCGCCATGCCGGAAGAGATCAACCGGGTGCTGACCGACCAGATCTCGGATTTCCTGTTCACCACCGAACGGTCGGCCCTGCCCAACCTGGAACGGGAAGGCATCGACCCGGCGCGGGTGCATTTCGTCGGCAACGTGATGATCGACACGCTGAAAAGCCATGTCGCCCGGGCCGTGCCGGCGGGCGAAACCCTGGCCGGCGCCGGCTTTGCCGACGGCTATGCCCTGGTGACGCTGCACCGCCCGTCCAACGTCGACGTGCCGGAGGTGCTGGCCCGGCTGGTCGGCTGCCTGACGGATATCGGCGCCGCCACCCCGGTGGTCTTCGCCCTGCATCCCCGTACCCGGGCGCGCATCGAGACGGCCGGGCTGATGGATGCCGTTTCCGGCCCGCGCTTCGCGCTGCTGCCGCCACAGGGCTATCTGCAGATGCTGGGCCTGATGCGCTCGGCCCGCGTGGTCGTCACCGATTCCGGCGGCCTGCAGGAAGAGACCACCGCCCTGGGCGTACCCTGCCTGACGGTGCGGGAAAACACCGAACGCCCCATCACCATCGCCGAAGGCACCAATACCCTGGTGGGAACCGACCCGGCAGCCATCATGGCGGCGTTCCGGGATGTGCTGGACAGCGGCGGCAAGGCCGGCCGCACCCCGGAATATTGGGACGGCCAGGCGGCGAAGCGCATCGCCCGGGTCCTGGCGGAACACCTGTAGCCAGCTTTCCCCCTGGTACCTTCACCGTCCATGTTCCGGGCAAAATCGGCTTCGCCACCAAGCCCAAGCTGGCAGGTCAGGTGATTGCCCGCACCATAACGACGGAATGCCGTTCCGGTAGGTCGCGATTGATACAGTCTTGGTGTCGACGATATTGCGACGGGCCGGCAAAGAGGTACAGGCGCGGCGCCAGTTCGGGCCCTGGAACAGGGAGCAACCTGTCGGCGGATTTTCTAGGCTTTGAAGCCAGCCGAGCGGCTGCGCCTGCATGATTGGGCTACCGAAAATACAGAAATTCGAGAGCTCATTCTTTCGCTGACACATTCCCCGTCCTGGAGAGCGAGAGGTCCTAAAAAGAACTTCCGCGTTTCCAAGCGTCCAGTACCAACAGCGACCACAATTTCAGCGAATGGTCCCGCCGGCCGCCGGACTGTTCGTCCAGCAGGCGGCGAACCGGCGCCCAGTTCAGGCCCAATTCAGCCATCCTGGGTGCTGTCAGACGGTCGCGCAGCAGCGGTGCCAGCGACGTGCCCAGCCATACCCCCATCGGCGGATTGAAGCCCAGCTTGGGCCGGTCGACGATGGAGGTCGGCAGCAGGCGCCGCGCCACCGCTTTCAGGAGGGTCTTCTTACCCTGGGCCATACGCAAGTCGGCAGACACCCGGCCGACCGCCTCGACCAGCCGATGATCGATCAGCGGCAGGCGCACCTCCAGGGCGACGGCCATGCTCATGGAATCGCCATAGGCCAGCAGATTGCCGGGCAGGAACGACAGCAGATCGGTCTGCTGCATGGCGTTCAGGGGAACCGGCGATGGGGCGGCACGGTACAACCCGGCCAGCGGGCGTGGCGGCGGAACGGCCAGCCCCAGCAGGTCAGCCCGCTCGGACGGATCGAAATATTCCACCCACGACGCATAGGCCTCGGACGGTTCCAGCCCCAGAGACGCCAGAAACTCGCGGGCACGGCGCCAGGCATGACGACCGGCACTGTTTTCCGTAATCAGGCCGGCCAGGGCGGCAGCGGTGCGGCGTAGCGGTCCCGGCATCGCCCCGGCCAAGCGAGCCTGCAGCACGCCGCCCTGATAGCGGGGATAGCCGGCGAACACCTCGTCGCCACCATCGCCGGCCAGGGCCACGGTGACGTGTTGCCGCGCCATTGCCGACAGGTCATGAATCAACAGGGCGGTGGGATTGCCGAACGGTTCGCCGAAATGGCGGACCATATCGTCCAGAAAGCCGACACTTTCGGCATGGGCCGGCAATTCGGTGTGGATGGCGCCGACATGGTCGGCAACGGCGCGGGCGGCGACGCGCTCGTCATACTCCGCCTCGGCGAAAGTCATGGTAAAGGTCTTGGGCGGAGGGCCGCCCTGGCGGCGGCGCTCCTCGGCCATCAGCGCGGCGATCACCGAGGAATCGATGCCGCCCGACAGGAAGCAGCCGACCTCGACATCGGCGACCAGACGGGCCGCCACCGCCTGACGCAACAGCGGCAACACCTCTTCCACCGCTTCGTCCAAGGTCGGCGAGCGATCACCAACGACCCTCGGCCGCCACCATTCGCCGATGCTGATCTCGCCGCCCCGCCAGCGCAGCCAGTGGCCGGGCGGCAGTTTGGAAATACCGGCATGGATAGTACGCGGCGCCGGAATATACAGACAGGCGAGATAGTCCGACAGGGCGGCCCGGTCCAGGCCCAGGTCGAAACCGGGATGGGCGCGCAGGGCGTCGATTTCCGAAGCGAAGGCGATGCCACCATCGGCCAGCCGTCCATAGACCAGTGGCTTGACCCCCAGGCGGTCACGGACCAGCAGCAGATCCCGTGTACGGGCGTCCCACAGGGCGAAGGCGAACATCCCGGCCAGCCTCGGCAAAGCCGCGACGCCTTCGCGCAGCAGCAAGCGCAGCAGCACCTCGGTATCGCTGGAGCTGACAAAGTGCTCGCCAGCGGCCTCGAGTTCTGACTTCAGGCCGCGATAATTATAGATTTCGC
>CAJANN010000222.1 GCA_903941095.1 uncultured Rhodospirillaceae bacterium
AGGCTTGCGCCCATTGTCCAATATTCCCCACTGCTGCCTCCCGTAGGAGTCTGGGCCGTGTCTCAGTCCCAGTGTGGCTGATCATCCTCTCAGACCAGCTACCGATCGTCGCCTTGGTGAGCCGTTACCTCACCAACTAGCTAATCGGACGCGGGCTAATCTCTCGGCGATAAATCTTTCCCCCAAGGGGCGTATGCGGTATTAGCGTCAGTTTCCCGACGTTATCCCCCACCGAAAGGTATATTCCCACGTGTTACTCACCCGTGCGCCACTAAGGCCGAAGCCTTCGTTCGACTTGCATGTGTTAAGCCTGCCGCCAGCGTTCGTTCTGAGCCAGGATCAAACTCTCAAGTTGACTTCTAGGTCATCCGAAGATACCCAGAACAGAGCTCGTTCCATAACTACATTACTTCTCAACGCTTTCGCATTCAGAGATGACACAGTCTCGGAACCAGATCCGGTTTCCAGATCGGCGCCGCCTGCGCATCCCTTCCTTTTCCGTCTTCACTTGTCAAAGAGCCAGGAGACTTTCGCCCCCCTCAGTCACCGCCGCGTCGCCGCCTCGGTAACCGTCCCCGTCAGGGGAGGCCGGCTTATATCCCGGCGCCGGCCGCGCCGTCAACCCCTTTTTTTCAAACCGCCGGAAAGTTTTTCCCAGCAATTCCGCGGAGTTCGTTGACCTCTCCGCGTCCCCCGAACCAACCTTCCGGTCCGATCGGGGAGGCAAGCTTTTACCTTTCGGCGCCCGCCTTGTCAACCCCTTATTTCGAAACACCGGAACTTCCTGCCGGCACCCCGCGGAGATCGTCGACAACTCCGCCCCCCAAACCAGAACCAACCGTCCGTCGGGGAGGCCGCTTTCTACGCCCCCAACCATCCACCGTCAACGCATTTCTTCACTAATCCGTCTTTTTTCAAAACCGCCGGAAGCCCCCCGCTCCCACAGCTGTCGCCCCCTTATATAGGCAGGCGGCAACATTCTTATGCTGCACCGCAACAAATGTCTTGCATCCCCGCTCCCGATGAGTATGATCCCCCTACGAATGCTGCACCGCAGCAATACCATCTTTCGCCAGGAGACACCGATATGCCCGCCGCTTCCTTCGACAAGATCACCGCCGCCACCAAGGCCAATGCCGAAGCCCTGACCAAGAGCGGCAACGCCGCCATCGCCGGCTACCAGGAACTGGCCAAGGCCTATCAGGAGCTGGCCAGCAAGAACGCCGAGAAGCTGACCTCGTCGATCCAGGCGCTGGCTTCGGTCAAGACCCCCAATGAGTTCGCCGATCTTCAGCAGAAGCTGGTCAAGGAGGCCGTCGAGGCCGCCGTTGCCGACAGCAAGAAGATCGCCGACCTGACCGCGTCGGTGTTCAGCTCGGCCTTCGAGCCGGTGCAGGCCCAGATCCAGTCGCTGCAGAAGACCGACAGCAAGTAAGATCGGTCCCGATCGGACAGGGCCCGGCCGTCGCGCCGGGCCTTTTTCGTTTCTGTTGCCGATTTCCTGCCAAACAGCATTTGTTTCCGCTCCCGACCAAGGCATTATTCCCCGGGCAAGCTTCCAGAAGCTTGCATCGGGGGGATGAGGGAGACGGTTGATGATCGTTTGGCGAGAAACAATGTCGGTCGGCGCGCCGGCGTTGGATGCCGACCACAAGAAGCTGGTCGAGGTGGTCAACCTTGTCGAACGGGGCATCGAGCAGGACGCCTGGCCACAGGTCGCGGCGGTCATCGACCAGTTGATCTCATTCGGTCAGGACCACTTCACCCGGGAAGAGGCCATCATGGCCAGCCTGAAATTCCCCGAGACCGAGGCGCACCGCAAGCTGCATCAGGAACTGCTGGCGAAGCTGCGCCTGCTGCGCGAGAAATTCGCCGCGGCCGGCACCGACGCCGAGCGCAAAACCTGCGCCCAGGTTCTGGGCAAGATCATGCAGGGCTGGCTGATGGACCACCTGCTGAAGCACGACATGAAGTACAAGAGCTTCATTCCGGCCAAGCCGGCAATCGCCGCCCAGCCCCCGGAAAGCGTCACCCGGACCGGGATCGTCCACGCGTCGGACGAAGAGGTCGCCGCCGGGCGCAAAGCCCGCCTCGAAGCCCGGAGCAAGGACGTCGAATACGCCCTTCCCGACAATCTTGCCCATCTGCTGAAGCGGATGGAATACGTGATCCCCGAGTTGCCGCCGCCGGCCCGCGAGTTCGACAGTTTTGAAAAATTCTGCGTTGCCGCCATCTGCCGCCGGGTCGACAAGGTCCTGGTGTTCTTCCAGCGCCACAATCCCGGACTGCAGCTGGAACTGCCGACATTCTTTCTGGCCTCGCCGGCCTTCGCCCGGAAATTCCATCTGGCGATCGAAAAATTCATTTTCCCGACCATCTGGGAAAGCCGCCAGGTCCGGGTGCTGTCCACCAGCTTCGACTGGGCCAGCGAGGACACCGACAGCTTCTGGGAACATGTCACCCGCCCGCTGGAACAATGCCTGCAGCAGGGCTGGAACATGGCCTGGGACGATCTGCGGCTGATCGAGGTCCGAAAAGGAACCCAGAGGGTCCTGCAGGTCAAGGACAGCACCAAGGCACTGCGCGAAGTGCTCAAGCCCGACGATCCCGGCGATTACGACATGCCCAGGATCGTCAACCGCGAGATCGAGGTCTTCAAATCGCTCATGGATCCGGCCAACGACTGGAGCGAGTTGCTGGAACGGTCCTGGCGCATCTGCAACGATCTGTACGAGCAGGAAAAAGACCCCCGGGTCTTCCAGCAACGAGCCCGCGAAGGCGCCTTCCGCGACGGCCTGCTGAATGCGTTCAACCGTTTTCCTCCGGAATGGGTCGACTTCATCGTGCTGACCTGCCACCGGGTCTTTCCACGGGTCACCACATCCTTCCTGGAACGCTTTGCCACCAATCTGGGGCGCAGCGAGGCCGAGCGCGAAAGCTATATCCCCTTCACCATCCGCTACCTCAATCAGGTGCGGGAGCGCCCCGATATCCAACAACGCGAGCAGCAGCAGGAAATCGAGTGGCAGGCGACGATGAAGGAACTGAGCGACTACCTGGCCAACCGAACTCCGAAAGACTGAACCGCCGCCGGACCGCCCTGGCGGCAGGCATACCCGCCCAGCAAAAGGGGGGCGCGATGGCCCCCCTGATCGTCATGACTGGCGACGAAACCTATTTCGCCTTGTTCCAGGCGCAATATTCCCGCTTCGCACGCGGGTCTACGAATTCGCCCTTGTCATTGGACAACTGGCGCCAAGCCACGGATCCGTCGGGCATGCACACCGGATCGAGAAACGAACCCGCCGGCTCGTCACGACCGGCACAGGCAGCAAGCAGCAGGGTGAGCCCGAGAGCAGCGACGACCTTCATGCGTATCCTCCTTCGGAAGGTTTAATTCCCAGCGCGTATCCACGCACGTGGGCCATTAGGAGCCCAATCGGGGCAAGAGTCTATAGGGAGTCTAATATTCCGGCCAACTTCCTGTGAAAAAGCAGACTTTCGTCCATATCCCCCCGGACACCCCCGCGGATCGTTTCGCCCAGTGACCGGCCCATGAATTGATGGAGTGGCCGGCAAGGGCATCAGGCTGCGGCAGAACATTTCCGGGCCGCCGGCAACAAACGCTCGGCAATGCGGCGCGCCACCAGCAGCGGCATGGCAGGCTCCGTCCCTTGGATGATTCTGGCCGCGTAATCCAAGGCAATCGCGCGGTCGGTTCCCCCGGCTTCCGCGGCTTCGGCTGCATCGGAAATCAGGTCGTACAGAGATTCGTCCATAGCCCACCCCAGACGGAAACGCTTCTGACTCCAAATCATAAGAACGAAATGTTAATGGAATTATAATGCATGGTCAACAGGCTTCCCCGCAACCATTAGCGCATGGCGAACAGTTCTTGGTGGAAGCGCCGCGTCACATCCAATCCCTGGCCGGAAAAGTCCTGCCGCAGGAACTGCCCGAAGGCCGTGGGGCCGCAAAACCAGATGCTGGACTGGCGGCAATCCGGAACGGCGGCCCGAATGCACTCTCCCGTCAATCGGACGTCGCAGCTGCCGACCAGGATGGTCAGCCCGATTCCAGCCGCCTCGGCATCCGCCTTGAGTTTGCCCAGGGCATCCTCGTCACGGCCGGAGGTGGTATGGAACAAATGGACCCTGGGAAGGCCGGCTTCCCCCCCCGATGCCTGTTTCCGCGCCGTTCGTCAAGCGGCAGCGCTTGTGCCCCAACCCATATTGTCTATCCTGAACGGATCGGAACTCCCGGACAGGGGGCGATGGAACCGTCGAGGGGAGACTGCACCGATGCGCCTGTATCTGGATGTGGATGGGACTTTGCTGCGCCGCTCCGGGCACGCCAAGCTACGGGGAGAATTCGCTCCGGCCGCCAATCTGCCCCGCTTCATCGAATGGGCCGCCGCCGGTTTCGAATGCATCTGGGTGACCTCGCGCACGCGGCACGGCAGCGCGGACAAGCTGCTGCCGATCTTGCGCCAAGCCATCGGCCCCGGGGACGAATGGGACCGGATGGCCGCTTCCATGCTGTCGTTCGCCACCCCCGTCTGGCATGATTTCAAGGCCCAGGCGATGAAGCTGGATGAGGCGTTCATCTGGCTGGACGACGCCCCCGAGGAGGAATCCCTCGACGCCTTGCGAGATGCCGGCCGCCTGGATTGCTGGATCCAGGTCGCCCTTGAGCAGCGCCCCGACGATCTGCGCAGAATTATGGAAATTCTGGAACATCACGGCTCGCCGCAACGTTGAAGGGAAGGCGGCGAAACAATCGGGACGGCGATATCGGCGCGTTCTTCCGTCCGCCCAAGACCCGGCTGACCGGCTCTGGCGGGGCCAATGACATCGCCTGCGGCGCCAAGCGCACCCTGATCATCGTCGCGCACGAGCCCAAGATCCGCCGGGGCCGGGCCGCAACGGTGAGCGCGACTTTCGCGGCGAGAAGCGGTCGAACCAAACCCACGCCTCGACCACCGATCCCGAGGCGAAGCTGTATCGCAAGGCCGACGGCCACACTGTTGCCCGAGCCGGTGACCGAGACATGGTCATTGGCTTGGGTTTCGAGGGCTGGACTGCATGGGCGAATGAGGATGGCGAGATGATTGCCGTCCGCCCCGGCACCCGGCCCGAACAACTGCCTATCCCGCCACACGGCTGGCAGCGCTGGAACGGGCTATAGTGAAGTCCCCGACAGATGGATGCCCGGCGTACAAGTCGTTTCCGCCCGAGCACGGTGGCAACCGGGGTTCTAATCCCTGCCCACACGCTTCGGCATTGTCTTGGGAGTGTGGGCACTGTGCCTGACTGTGCCTAATGCCTCAGTAAGCGCTTGATTTAATTCTACTATGTCATAAAACAAGCGACTATGGTATGCATGGAGATTCGGTCTGCTCGATAGGGG
>CAJANN010000223.1 GCA_903941095.1 uncultured Rhodospirillaceae bacterium
GATTGGACCGCGGCACATCTGCCGTTTGATCCAGGCCCTGCCGGACATGTTGTCGCCCTGCCATCGGTACGGGCCGCCCTTAACTTGCTACGTGTGCTGCCGGAAAGCCCACGGCAATGGGTCCGCCGTTTGTTCCGACGGGTGCCACGGCCCGAAATCCAGGTCGATGCCGAGGCGCGACAGCATGGGGTCGTGCTGCAACAGAATATTGCGTGGATATTCGGGCAATATCCGGCTGGCGGACACCTGTACTGGCATGACGGCAGCGGGCTCGACCCTGCTCGAATAGTTCTTTATTGCAATCGACGTGACGCACCGCTCGATGACGCAACCCGCCAGCAGGCATTGGCGATGGGTCTGGGATGGGCCGATGCGGCGTTCTTGCCCGGTCACATGGCCCACCCGCTGGCCGATAGCGTCGGGTGCCTGGCACGAGCCATGCCAGCATTTCCTCGACGTTTAAGCAAACTGGCCTTCTGGCGCTGGACGACGCTGTGCCAGTTGATGATTCTGATTGAATCCTACCGTGCCTTGATCCGGCGCGTGAATGCCAAGGCGGCTTATCAGAGTTGGGTATTTCTGCCACAGACTCTGGCTCTGGCTGTGGCGATGCGCCTTGAGGGTGGTGCATTTTTATGGAATTTCTGGTCAATCCATCCCTTGCCGGTGGCCTTGCATCATTTCGGCGTTGCCGATCTGGTTTTTTCCTGGGGACCGTATCATCGAGGGTTCTATCACGTTCATCGTCTTGATTATCGCGCTATGGTCGATGTCGGAATTGTGATGGGCGACGGGCATCAGGCTGGTGATGCACAACGCGCCGCCGAGTATCGTGCCGCTTTGGCGCCGAGGGTGCGCTTCGTACTGACCGTTCTGGACACTTCGTATGGAGCGGAATCCAGTAATTCTTTAGAGCATGTAATAGAGTTCTATTGTTCGGTTCTGGGATTGCTCCGGGTTCATCCAGACTGGGGTTGCGTCATCAAGTCCAAAAGCATCTACAACAGCCTGCCGCAGATAGATGGGTTGCAGGATGTCGTGGCGGCTTTGGAGGAAGAGGGGCGTTGTTTGCGGGTCCAGTTTGATGAACGGGTGAGCGTGGTGGCTCAGGCCGGTGATCTGGCGGTCTGTTCTTCTATAAATTCTGCCGGATTTTTGGCGGCGGCGGCCGGTCGTCCGGCACTTCATCTGGATCTTGCAGGAATTGATGTTCATCCTGTCGCTCTGGATGGTGGGGTGGGCCGAGTCATTTTCCGTGATGTTGCCGGGTTTGAGGCCGCCATCGAAGCAGTTGCCAACGGTGATACCACTTTGGGCGACCATTCGCCGTGGCTTGACCTGCTTGACCCATTCCGTGATGGCGATGGGCGGCTGAGGGTTGCCGCCATCATCGGAGCTTACATGCAGGGCCGGGCCGAAGGGCAGTCGGCAGAGACAGCCATCGCAGACGCGGTGCGTCCTTGGCGGTCGCGGACCGTGGTCTGTGACAATGGAATCCCGACACCCGACAGGGGTGATGTATTATGGCGTCAGGCATATGAACGGGGCCGGGAGGTCGCGATGACGGAACGGAGCCAGGGAATATGAAAGATCCACACGTCCGCATTGGCACTTTTCCGGTGGGGGACGGTGCCCCGCCAGTTTTTCTGGCCGAGGTAGGAACCTTCTTCAATCAATCCTTGGAGCAGGCGCGATCATATGCTCGCCGCATCGCCGCCGCCGGTCCTGTCGTGTTCAAGACCGAGATCCTGCATGATCCTGGGATATGTCTGGCCGGAACCGGTATTCAGGCGGCCTATGCCCACGCGCAAGGCCGATGCATCGAGGATTACCGCCAGTTGATAGAGCGCAAATGCAATCCTCTATCGTTTTATGCAGACTTGATGGCTCTGTGCCGCGAGCTGGACGTACCGTTTGTCGCAAGTGTCTATGATACTGCGGCGGTAGACTTCATGGTTGCTCATGGTGGAGCGGCTTTGAAGATTGCCCGCAACAATGTCGATCATTTGCCGTTGATCCGCCATTGTGCCCAGTCTGGTTTGCCAATTATCTTCGATGCTGGCGGTCTGTATGTCTGGGAAATTGTCCGGGCAGTGGAGGAGGCACGGCGGCACGGGGCGGTTGGAGTGATCGTCAACCACCATCCCGGCGCCAATCCGACACCGGCCGAACTGCATAATCTATCGGCGATTCCGGCCTACAAAGCCCTGCTGGACTGTCCGGTCGGGCTGTCTTGTCATTATCGCGGCGAACAGATGATGTATGCCGCGGTGGCGCTGGGGGCCAACCTGATCGAGAAAGGCGTCTGCGATGACCCGGACGAGGCCGAGCAGGATGTGGTCACCGCTGCGCCGATCGGTAGCCTGCCTGACATCTTGAGGGTCATGACGGAATGCTGGCAGGCGATCGGCCACTTCCCGACACTGCCGCGTGAGCCGCGCGACCTGGATACACGCAGCGGCCTGATTGCGCGCCGCGACCTGCGGCCCGGTGATGTGATCGATGTGGAAAATGTGGGGTTTGCCTGGCCGGCTTCAGGCATTCCAGTCGGCAGCTGGGATCAGGCCGCCGGTCGCCGGCTGGGCTGTGCCGTCGCCGCGGGCCAGCCTGTCCCCTGGCATGCTGTCGAGGGACCGCCGGCGTGATAATGCCGTTCCGAATCACCTATGCCTGGGAATCCAGCGACTGTCCCGGCCGGATCGCTTTTGCAACGGAGCCGGCGGCTGATCTGGCCGCGGAAGTGATCCGTACGGTTCAACCCGTGCTGCCGGTTGCTGGGGCACAGTTGCGGGCATTATCTGCGGCCGCGGCGGTCGGTACAGCCATCGGCGGGTATGCTCTGACCAGCCTTGAGGGTCAGTGGTTTTTGCGGATCACGTCGCATATCGGTACACCGGCCCTGGAAAAGGACCTCGTCGACGGCTTGCTGGCGTCCGGTGTTCCCGTCAACCCCATCCTGGTCGCTGGAATTCCGTTTGTATGGCGTGGTCACGAATTGCGCCTCGACATCAGGCCGTTGGTTCAGGCTCGCCATTTCGACGGTTCTGATGGCGACCTGACTGCGTTGGGGCGGGTAATGGCCGCAACGCACCGGGCCTTGGCCGATACCGCCGTCGCGTTGGCCGTCCGTCGTCTGGCGGCGGCCCGCAATACCCGTCTGCTGGGTCATCGGGACCGGCTGGCGGCCATATTGCATGACGGAGGTGATCCTACCCGGCTGGGTTTTCCATCGGGTTGGGCCGAGCGGAACGGCAGGTGGCTGCTGCGTTGGTGCGCCGAGTACCGGGCAGACTGGCATCAACGGCCGGGATCACAATGCCTGCACGGTGAAATCCACCAGGGGAACGTGCTCTATGATGGAACGGGTGCGGCGATGCTGGTGGATTTTGAAGAAAGCACCGATGTATTTGCGCCGCCCGTTTGGGACTTGGCCTATGCCGTACAGCGATTTTGTCTGTTCGATCAGCCTGATCGCGCCGTCTTTCTCGCTCGCCTTGACCACCTGACGACGGGGTATGGCCAACCTTTCGGCGGGTTAGGCGACGGAATGCGCCAGATCGCTTATCATTGCATGGCGACGCTGCTGGATCTTTTCATTGAGCGGGGACTGCTGTCGCCGGAAAGTGAATTCGACAAGTTCGTGCAACTGGAGGGCTGGGCGACCCGGCTGGTCAGTGATGGCTGGGTTTCATAGTCCGTCCTTCCATCTTCTGGTTTCTGCCCGTGACACAGGTGCGGCGGCGCATTTGTTGCCGATCTTGCGAGCGGCGTCGCGGCGGCCCTGGCTGCGCGTCACGGTCGTCGCCGCCTCGCCGGCATTCGATGTTTTGCGCGGGGCCGGCATCGAGGTGATGGCCGCGCCGTCGGATGAGCCCAGCGTACTGACGTTTGCTGCCGACTTGGTGCGATCCTGCCGGCCCGATGCCATCCTGTCCGGTCTTTCCGGGCAGGGGCGCGGTATCGATGAGGCTTTGGTTGCTGCGGCCGGCCCCGTTCCCAGTTTCGCATTGCAGGACTATCCGGGTGATGTCAATCCAGGTTGGGGACCGGTGGCCTCGACCTTTCTGGTCGGCGATACTGAAAGCGCGCACCTGACGCACAAGGAAGTCGCCGGCGTCTGCACCGAAATTGTCGGAAATGTCCGTTTCGGGGCTTTGGCGGCAACAGCCGATCCCCTGGCCATGCGGGCTGCCGCTCGGGCGCGCCTGGGAGTCGCCGATGACCGCCGTGTGGTGGGATTTTATGGGCAATTTCTGGAAATCGATGGATACTGGCGGACCTTGGAGGCGCTGGGTCAGGCATTGCGGGAGGCTCTCCCCGATGCCCTGGTGGTGTTGCGCCCGCATCCGAAAGAAAGTCCAGCCCGTCGTCTCAGAGCTCTGGAGTTGCTGGCCGGAGGGCTTGAGACCATCCTCGACCCACTGGACGGCGAAGAATCGGTCTGTGCCGCCGACGTGGTCACCACCTGCTTTTCGACCAGCCTCAATATACTCAACTACTTCAATCGGGTTTCGCCGCATCCTCTGGGGGTGGGGCTTTACCTGTTTATGGATGCCGAGCTGGTGACGTGGTATCACACCTACAATCGGCCCGCCCGTCCGCCGTTGGCCGAATTGGCGCTTGAATGCCGCGAGATCGAAGCTTTGCCCGCACTCCTGAGCAAAGCGGCCGGTGCCGCCGAGGCCAGTCGCCTATGGCACGAGACGCGCCGGATATTGGCCGCCCCGATGGAGGTTGCCGACAGTGTCCTGGATATTGTGGTCGGGGAGAGACGGACATGAGCGGGTTGATCCGGGCCGTTGGCGACGCCATCCGGCTGCTGCCGGCGGGTTGTGCTCGCCGGTTGTGGCTGCTGGTTCCCTTGATGGGTATCTCGGCGGTATTCGAAATGGTCGGGCTGGGCCTGATCCTGCCGCTGGTCAATGCCATTGCAATCCCGGACCAGCCCCTGCATCTGCCGTTTGCCCATCATCTGGGAATCCTGGCGGAAGTGAACGGCGAGGAGATCGTTCTGCCCCTGGCCATCGGGGTTGCCGTCTTCTACCTTCTGAAGAACGCTCTGCTGCTGTTTGCAGCCTGGGTCGAGAACAGCATCATCATGGATGCGGTCGCTCGCGGCGCCAGTCAGCTGATGCGGACTTACATGACGGCGTCCTATGTCTTTCATCTGAAGCACAACTCGGCCGAGCTGATCCGCAACATCAACCTGGCCTGCGACGATGTCTTTCGCGGCGTGCTCAAGCCGTTCATGCGGCTTGTGGCCGAAGGAATGATCGTCGTGGGGATCTTCACCGTGCTGGTGCTGACCGATCCGGTGGTCACCGTGGCGATGGGATTGTTTCTGGGGTCGGTGCTGGCGTTCTTCTACGTCGTCACCCATCGCCGCATCACCAGCGGCGGGCGGCGGTCGCAGGCGCTGCACGCGGTCATCTTGCAGGGCCTCAATCAAAGTCTGGGTGGGTTCAAGGAAGTCCGGGTTCGCCGTTGCGAATCGTTCTTCATCGACGCCTTCGTCCGCCTTCGTCACGAGATGTCGCAGATCCAGATCTTCAATCAAACCATCGTCGAAGTGCCTCGTCTGACCATCGAAACCCTTCTGGTTTTCGCGTTCGTGGTGGCGGTGGTCATGGTCCGCGCCCGCGGTGGCATCGCCATCGAGGTGCTGCCGCTGTTGGCACTTTACGCCCTGGCTGGTTTCCGGCTGATGCCGACATTCAATAAGCTGGTTCTTTATCTCAACACAATCCGCTTCAACATCCCGGCGATGAACAATGTCCTGGCGCATCACCGCAGTCTGGAGGCTGCCGCGAAGGTGTCACCGCCTCATGGCGAGGGGCGGCTGGAAATGGCGCGCGACGTGCGGATCGAGGCGCTCAGTTATACCTATCCCGGGGCCGAGCGGCCGTCTCTGGACCACATTGACCTGACCGTCGTCCGCGGGACATCCATTGGTTTGGTCGGCGGTTCCGGGGCGGGCAAGACCACATTGGCCGATGTCATTTTAGGATTGCTGGAACCTCAATCAGGCCGCTTACTGGTGGATGGCTCTCCGGTGGTCGATGCGGCGGAGTGGCAGCGGTCCTTGGGCTATGTTCCGCAATTCATCTATCTGCTGGACGACAGCGTCCGGCGTAATGTCGCCATTGGACTGGCCGATGATGTCATCGACGATGCCGCGGTGTGGCGTGCTCTCGAACAGTCGCGTCTGGCGGATTTCATTCGTGAATTGCCGCAAGGATTGGATACGCCTCTGGGCGAAAACGGGTCTCTGTTGTCCGGGGGACAGCGGCAGCGCATCGGCATTGCCCGGGCGCTATACCACCAGCCGCAGTTGCTGGTTCTCGACGAGGCAACATCGGCTTTGGACAATGCCACCGAGCGTGAAGTCTCGGCCGCCATTGAGGAACTGGCCGGGCAGGTGACCCTGGTCATTATCGCCCACCGCCTCAGTACCGTCCGTAAATGCGATGTCTTGTACCTGCTGGATCACGGCCGCGTGCTGGACTGCGGGTCTTTTTCCGAGCTAGCCGCACGCAGTCAGGCTTTTCGCGAGATGCTTGACCACGAACCGGCGGTTCTTTGAGCGTGGCGCACGACTTGCCGTGGAAGGGGAAATAGCCGATAAAGTCTGGCGTCTCCGGCGAGAGTTCCCATGATCCGATCGCGTCCTATGCCTGTTCCCCGCCCTGCCGTCGCCGATCCCGCCCTGGCCCGCCCCGACTGGACCAGGGGCAGTCCACGCGATCCATCCCGCCTGTGGCTGGACAAGAACGAGAACTGGGATCCCGAGCTGAACCGGGTGGTCGGATCGGTGATGCGCGCCCTGCCCGACGAGGCGTGGTGCACTTATCCGGAATCGGCGTCGCTTTATGGCAAACTGGCGGCCTGGGTCGGCGTCGAGCCCCACAACCTGCTGCTGGCCGCCGGGTCCGACGGGGTGATCCGCTCGGTCTTCGAGGCCTATATCGCCGAGGGCGACACCGTCATCCACACCGTGCCGACCTTCGCCATGTATTCGGTCTACAGCCGCATGTATGGCGCCCGCGTCGAAGGCATCGAATATCAGCCGTCCGCCTGCGGCCCGGTCCTGCCGGTCGACCGCATGATCGGGGCCATCCGCAACGAACGCCCCAAGCTGGTCTGCCTGCCCAATCCCGACAGCCCGACCGGCACGGTGGTGCCGCCGGACCAGCTGGAGGCCATCGTCGCCGCGGCCGGTGAAGCCGGTGCGTTGATGCTGGTCGACGAGGCCTATCATCCCTTCCATCCCGACAGCGTGGTGCCGTGGATCGGGCGGCATCCGCATCTGATGGTGTGCCGCTCGACCGGCAAGGCCTGGGGCATGGCCGGCCTGCGCATCGGCTATGGCGTCGCCGCGCCGGACATCGCCACGGTGCTGCACAAGGTCCGTCCGATGTACGAGGTCGGCGCCGTGGCGGTGCATGCCTTCGAACGCATGCTGGACCATGCCGATGCCATGCGGGCTTCGGTGGCGCGGCTGGAGGCCGGCAAGGCCCTGTTCCTGGCCGAGATGCAGTCCCTGGGCTTCGATGTCCTGCGCGGGTCCGGCAATTTCTGCCATGTCGCCTTCGGCTCCCAGGCTGCGGCCATCCATGCCGCCCTGGACGGCCGGGTAATGTACCGCAAGGATTTCGCCGACCCCTGCCTGGCCGGTTATTCCCGCTTTTCCGCCGCCACCTGCGATCTGTTCGCCCCGGTCATCGCCCTGATCCGCGCCGCAATCCAAGGAAATCAACCATGAGTTCCAACACCCTTGCCGTCGCGGTCATCGGCTGCGGCCGCATCGCCGGCCACCATTGCCGGTCCATCGCCGCCACCGACGGGGTCCGTCTGACCGCCGTCTGCGATCTGGCCGCGGACAAGGCCCGGGCCTATGGCGAGGAATTCGGGGTGCCGTGGTACACCGATTACCGCGCCATGCTGCGCGAGCATCCGGAAATCACGGTGGCGGCGGTGATCACCCCTTCGGGGATGCATGCCGAGCATGCTTCTGAAGTGATGGAACGCTGGGGCAAGCACGTCATCGTCGAAAAGCCGACCTTCATGACGCCGTCGCAGCTGAATGCCGCCTATGATCTGGCCGATCGGGTCGGCGTGCGCATTTTCCCGGTGTTCCAGAACCGCTACAATCTGGCGGTCCGGCGGGTCAAGCAGGCCATCGACGACGGCGAACTGGGGGCCATCCGCATCATGTCGGTGCGGACCCGCTGGTGCCGGCCGCAACGCTATTACGACATGGCGCCGTGGCGCGGCACCTTCGCCCAGGACGGCGGCTGCCTGACCAACCAGGGCATCCACCATGTCGACCTGCTGCGCTATCTGGGCGGCGAGGTCGACAGGGTCAATTCCACCATGCGCACCCTGGGGGCCGAGATCGAGGTGGAAGACGCGGTGGTCGCCACCCTGACCTATCCCACCGGAGCCATCGGCAACCTGGAAGTGACCACCGCGGCGCGGCCCGACGATTTCGAGGCGTCGCTGTCCATCGTCGGCGAGAAGGGACTGGCCCAGATCGGCGGCATCGCCGTCAACGAGCTGCAGGTCTTCACCCCCGATCCCGCCGCCTGCGCCCAGGCCAGCGAGGATTTTTCCCGTTGCGTCTATGGCCGCGGCCACGAGGCGATGTACCGCGACATCGCCGCCGATCTTCGCGGCGGGCCGGCCTATCCGGTCACGCGCGCGGATTGCCTGCGCACCATCAAGCTGCTGAACGCGTTCTATCGCTCGGACGAGGCCGGCGGCTGGGTCGAGGTCGACGCATCGGGCGAGTCCGCCCGTCTGGGCCGCCCCGACGAGGTTCTGGCCAATCTGTATCGGACTCCCGAATGAGCACGCCCCTTCGCGTCGGCATCGCGGGCTTCGGCGTCGTCGGCAGGCGGCGGCGTCAGTTCATCGATCTTCGTTCCGATATGAAAACGGTTGCGGTCTGCGACCGTACTTTCGAGGCCGAGGGCACGCTGGCCGACGGCGTGCGCCATTACCGCACGCCCAAGGCGCTTCTGGACAACGAAAGCCTGGACGTGCTGTTCGTCTGCCTGACCAACGAGGTGGCGGCCGACGTCACCATCGCCGGCCTGGAACGGGGCCTGCACGTCTTCTGCGAAAAGCCGCCGGGACGCGACGTCGCCGACATCGAACGGGTCATCGAGGCCGAGGCCCGCCATCCCGGTCTTCGCCTGAAGTACGGCTTCAACCACCGCTATCACGATTCGGTGCGCGACGCCCTGGCCATCGTCGCCTCGGGCGAGATGGGCGACGTGCTGAACATGCGCGGTGTCTACGGCAAGTCGCAATTCATCTCTTTCGGGGCACATTCCGACTGGCGCACCACCCGGGCCATCGCCGGTGGCGGGATCTTGCTGGATCAAGGCATCCACATGGTCGATCTGATGCGGCTGTTCGGCGGCGAGTTCCGCGAGGTCGCCAGCATCGTGTCCAACGATTTCTGGGGCCATGACATCGAAGACAACGCCTATGCGCTGATGCGCTCGGAAACCGGCTGCGTTGCCATGCTGCACTCCACCGCCACCCAATGGCGGCATCGTTTCAATCTCGAAATAACCTGCCGCAAGGGGGCGCTGATCCTGTCGGGCATCCTGTCGGGCTCGAAATCCTATGGCGCCGAGACGCTGACGGTGGTGTGGGCCGGCGAAGACGACCAGGGCGACCCCAAGGAACAGACCACCCGTTACAACCGCGATCCCAGCTGGGCCGACGAAATCGCCGAATTCGCCGACGCGGTCCTGCGGGACGGCGCCATCGCCGCCGGATCGTCGGCCGACGCCCTGGCCACCATGCAACTGGTCTATCGCATCTATTGCGCCGATCCCCAATGGAAGGCGCGCTGGAACCTGGAGTGCCCCGCATGAGCAAGATCATCGGCCTGATCCCCGCCCGCATGGCGGCCAGCCGTTTCCCCGGCAAGCCGCTGTTTCCCATTTTCGGCCGCCCGATGATCGAGCATGTGTTCGAGCGCGCCCGGCTGTTCCCGCGCTGGGACGTGCTGGCCATCTGCACCTGCGACGAGGAAATCAAGGCGTTCGGCGAATCCAAGGGCTATCCGGTGATCATGACCGCCGACACCCATACCAGGGCGCTGGATCGGGTGGCGGAAGCCGCCACCAAGTGCGGCGTCGCCGTCGCCGACGACGACATCGTGCTGAACGTCCAGGGCGACGAGCCGATGATGCATCCGGACATGATCGCCGCCACCATCAAGCCGATGGAAGAGCGGCCGGCCGAGGTGCGCGGCACCATGCTGGCGATGGACATCGTCGACGAGGCGCAGTTCCGCAATCCCGACGCCCTGAAGATCATCCACGATCTGTCCGGCCGGGTGCTCTATACCTCGCGCCAACCCATTCCGCATTGCAAACAATTCACCCCCGAACTGGGTGCCAAGCGCATCTACGGCATCTTCGGCTTCCGCTGGGATTTCCTGAAGCTGTTCACCAGCTTGGCGCCCAGCCCGCTGGAGATCAAGGAAGCCTGCGATTCCAACCGGCTGTACGATTACGGCCACCACCAGCACATCGCCCCCTATCCGTTCCAGCCCAGCTATTCGGTGGACAGCCCGCACGATATCGGCATCGTCGAGGCGGCGATGCAGGCCGACCCGCTGTGGGGCGGCTATTGACCGCCTGGAACGACCTGCTGGCGCGCGACGCGGCGCAGTCCCTGCGCTGCCCGGTCTGCCGCGCCGCGCCGCTGGCGGTTGCCGCCGACGCCCTGGTCTGCGCCGGCTGCGGCGCCCGTCACCCGCTGGATCGCGACCGCCGGGTCGCCGCCCTGTTCGCCGCCGGCTCGCACGGCGGACTGAAGGACGATATCCGCGCCTGGTGGGGCGACCTGTACGAACAGATCTACGGCCCCACCGACCGCAGCCTGACCGCCGCCGGCCTTGAAGCCATGCTGACCGAGACCGAGGACCTGTTCCGCCGCCGCGACCTGCTGCCGGTGGTCGAGATGCCGCTGGACCGGCTGCGCGGCAAGGCGGTGCTGGAAATCGGCCCCGGCGGCGGCGCCCATTCCTGCCTGTTCAAGCGGTACGGCGCCTCGGTCACGGCGGTGGACATCACGCCGGAACGGGCCATCTCCACCGCCCTGAAGCTGGGGCTGGTCGAGGGCGGCGAGGGCCGCGCCTACAATGCCGACGCCGAAAACCTGCCGTTCCGCGACGGGACGTTCGACATCGTCTATTCCAACGGCGTGCTGCACCATTCCCAGGACACCGAAAAGACCATCGCCGAGGTGTTCCGGGTGCTGAAGCCGGGCGGCAAGGCGGTGCTGATGCTGTATTCCCGCCATTCCGCCATCTTCTGGGGCACCATCGTGCCGCTGGGCCTGGCGACGGGCGAGATGTTCCGCTGGCCCGAAGCCCAATGGGTCGGCCGCGTCACCGAAGGCAAGCCCAAGCACGGCCAGACCAGGAATCCCTTCACCCGGATTTATTCCGCATCCGAACTGGATCGTCTTCTGGCGGCTTTCGGCAACCGGCGCTATCGCAAATCCAGTTTCCAGTGGGACAATTTCGCCATCCCGCGCCTGACCCAGATCCGCCGCAAGATGCTGGGCTGGCTGGGATATCCGGCCCATCCCGGCGGCATCCTGGTCTATGGCAGCCCGTTCGTCCCCGAGACCGCCAGCGAACGCCGGCTGGGCCGCCACATCGGCTTTGCCTGGAACATCATCGCGGAGAAGCCGGAATGACCCGATTGCTTGACGGCAAACTGGCCCTGGTCACGGGCGGCACCCGCGGCATCGGACACGCCATCGCGGCGCGGCTGCTGGCCGAAGGCGCCCGCGTCGTCGTCACCGGAACCCGGGAAGGCGGCCGCGGCCCCGAGGGCAGCGAATACCGGACCGCCGACTTCGCCCAGCCCTGCGCCCTGCGCGCCTTCGCCGACGATGCCGCCGCCCTGGGGGTGGACATCCTGGTCAACAATGCCGGCATCAACAAGATCGCCCCCTTCGCCGAGATCGATCCCGCCGACTTCCTGAAGATCCAGCAGGTCAACGTCACCGCGCCGTTCCTGCTGGCCCGCGCCGTGCTGCCGGGCATGGTGGCCCGGGGCTGGGGCCGCATCATCACCATCGCCTCGATCTGGAGCGTGATTTCCAAGGCCCGGCGCGGCGCCTATTCCGCCGCCAAATTCGCCGTCGACGGCATGACCGCCGCCCTGGCCGCCGAGGTGGCGTCGTCGGGAGTGCTGGCCAATTGCGTGTCGCCCGGCTTCATCGACACCGAACTCACCCGCACCGTGCTGGGAGAGGCCGCCATGCAGGATCTGGCGGCCCAGGTGCCGCTGGGCCGCTTCGGACGGCCGGAAGAAGTGGCCGCCCTGGTCGCCTGGCTGGCCGGACCGGAAAACACCTATCTGTCCGGCCAGAACATCGTCATCGACGGAGGCTTCACCCGTGTCTGACCGTATGCTCATCCAGTCGCACAA
>CAJANN010000224.1 GCA_903941095.1 uncultured Rhodospirillaceae bacterium
CAACTTAGATGTGGGGCGTCCACTTCTGACGCATCCTCCCGATACGCTTATGATGTTGGACCATTCATCATTCCCATATCGGCAAGCAACAACGGCAGGACGGCGTTAATGGCTTATCTGACCAAATCGCGGTACATGGCCGGCCTCCAGTGCCAACGGCGACTTTGGCTGGCGGGCAAGTCCGATGCTTGAGAGAATCGCCATCATCGACATCGAGGCAAGCGGCCTTCACAAAGGAAGCTTTCCTATTGAGATCGGATGGGCGAATGCGCCAGATGGGCGATCAGGCAGCGCACTTATTGCGGTTCACGGGTGGCTGACAGACCATGGGAATTGGGATCCCGATGCCGAAGCCATCCACGGCTTGACCCGGAATTACCTGAGCGAACATGGTCTTGATGCCAATACGGCGGCACAAAGGGTAATGGCCGTATTGGATGGGCGGCTCATCTTTTCGTCTGATCCGGATTACGATCAACGCTGGCTCAATGAACTATTAGACGAGGCCGGCTGGCCGCAACCCCGGCCAGTAGTGTTCAGCACCAAAGCACTTCTAATTGCGCTTTGCGGAAACAGCGATGGCGCGGGTGAAGTTATGGCTCGCGCCACAGCCATGTCATGCCACTCGCATCGTGCCGAGCCGGATGCAAAGCACCTTTGGACGGCTTGGTGTCTTGCACTTGATCGGCACGGTACGGAGGCAGCTGAACACGCGCTGGCGAACGTCGTGTGCAAAGAGCAGAACGTCCGAGGCTGACGTTCAAAGTTAGTATCATCGCCACGCGACCAAGCACCAACACATTGATATGCCTAGAGTTTAGCGTAATTACCCGCGATAATAGCATATCAAAACTTTTGCACAGCGAGCGATAGCGATGAGCAGCATGCATGATTGATCGGGATAGGGGGACGCCTCGCGGCGCCGTCCCTCCCACACTACCGGGCATACGGGTCCGTACCACGGCGGTTCGATCGAGTTATGCGGGCACAGGCACAATGATTCGAGGTCGAATACCCGCATCGAAACGTTCTTTCGCATAGCCGGCGTGCTTGGCGTCCCCGTGGCAGAGCTATTCGACATCGGCCCACCGATGCCCATTGATCGTGACCGGCGGAAGCTGATCGAGCAGCTATTGGAGATGGTCACGGCCGAAGACGCCGCCACCATCGAAGCGGTGGTCGCCCAAACCGAAATTCTGCTCCGGGTTAAAGCTCGGGCAACCAGGTCACCACGCACCCGCGCCTGAGCTCTAAGCGCCAGCCCTTGCAGCAGAGCTGGGGGCGTATTACATTATTGGCGTGATCGTAATACGAGGACGCTATGGCGTTGCCAGTTCAATCCATTAGGGCCGCCCCCGAGCACCGAGATGTGCTGCAGGCGGTTGCCGACCTTCTTCGTCAGGGGCGCGAACAGGAAGTTCGCAACCTACTCGCAGACAGCGCAGCCCGCTCGGTGGGTCCGTTCCGCGATGAAGGCTCGGCGCTGGCTTTCCTGCGCGACCGCCTCGTCGCCAGCCTGCATCCCCGCATGATATGGCTGTTCGGCAGTCGTGCTCGTGGCGACTACCGCAGCGACAGCGACTTCGACCTCCTGGTGGTGCTGCCCGATGGCCAGCCCGCTGCCGCGTATAGTCACAAGGCCGTTGCGGCACCGCTGGTCGCGTGTGGCCTGCCCTTTGACGTGGTTCCGTGTTCCTTGGCCGACTTCGCCACCGACCGGGATGTGCTTGACAGCCTGGTTCATCGCGCTGTCACCGAAGGCCGGCTTCTGTATCAGGATCGGACCTTGCGCCGGCAGGGGGGCGACGCATGAGCGGCCCCGTCGCCAGCTACATTGCCCTGGCCAAGGAAGACCTGGCGGTCGCCACCAAATTGATGCCGGACCATCCACGGCACGCCGCGTTCAACATCGAGCAGGCAGCCGAAAAGCTGCTGAAGGCCGTGCTGACCGCCGAGGGCATCCACTTTCCCACCAGCCACCACCAACTGGGGGCGCTCGCCGCCCTCCTCCCCAATAGCCATGTCTGGCGCGCCGACTTGATGGCGTTCGATGACTTCACCTCCTACGCCACGGCGCTACGCTATCCCAAGCCGGGCGGCGGCATGCCGGCCGATCCTGAAGATGCCGAACTCAAGCAGGGGTGGTCAGAGGTCTCCGCTCTGGTCGATGAGATCGAGGATTGGTGCCGGGATCGGATGGCGAAGAGGCCGTAACCGACTCATGGCAAATCGCAAATTTTGCCATGAGTGGTAGCGCTCGTGATCCTCGCTACGTAATGATCTTGTAGTTTGCGTGATTCGCCAAAGTGGGGGTGGATCGCTGATGGCTGCTAATGGCCCAGCCACCACTTTGCAGGACGGGCGGGATCACTGCGAGAGCACGTCCGAGATAATGGCCCGCGAGGTGCGCGCCGTATTGGCAACAAATGGCGATCTATTCATCGCCCGCCTACACTCTGGTTAAGGGCCTCTGGGTGAAATGACGGACGTCTAGCGGCCAGATCCCGAACCTGAGGGTTCTGGAACTACAGACCAGCAAGTACGCCGCCCCCTGCGATCCGTCCGTTTCTGACGCACCGGTGGGGCATAATAGTGTTGCCCGCGCTTTTTGGACGGGCAAACAGCTTCGGCAGGGGCGGCGCAAGAATGGATGTTTGGTTCACCCAGCATGTGGGGCAACCTGAGTTCTCCCAGCAGGACAGCCTTTTGGTGGCGGGGCAGATTTATCAATCGAGGAACCTGGCAGTCTGTTCCGCCAAGGGCGATTCGGCGGACCTGCTGGTTGCTGTAGCGGACGGGGTGTCGGCGAGCCCATCGGCTCATATTGCCAGCCGAACGATTCTCAAGCTGCTCTCCGCTGCGGTCACCAATCACCCCGATTGGTTGGACAACGGCATGGTTGGTGGGCAGTTGATCCGGACCATCTGCGACGGTTTTCGCGAACAGCTGACGCGGGGGCGCAGTTGGGGGGCCTCAACCACCCTGGCCGTTCTCCACGTTCGGGATGGCCGCGGCGCGGTCCTCAATTGCGGAGACAGCCGGGTCTATCGCATTCGCTCCGGCAGTAACGGAGCGGTGGATTGGCGGCAGTTGACGAAG
>CAJANN010000225.1 GCA_903941095.1 uncultured Rhodospirillaceae bacterium
GCCTGAACCGGGTGCCGAAAGTCCTGGGAAAGTAGCGGCGGGCGGTTTGCGCCACGGCGAAAAAAGGCTATCTATGGGGGGCGGCCCCGTTTTGCCGCCCCCCTTGCTGGATACGCCACGCTTGACACCATCCTCACCCACGCCTGATCGGACTCCCGCCGCGGGCCTGCGGCAGGTGCGGGTGCTTGACGGGCTGTCCTTCAAGCAGGCCTTCGCCACCCTGGTCATCGCCCTGGGCGTCGGCCTGTGCATCAGCGGCTGGGAACTGTTTTCCGATTACCGGCGGATGCTGGACCGCACCGCCCAGACCGCCCAGGCCGACCTGCAGCTGGTGCGCGGACTGGCGGTGGAAGCCGCCTATCAGCTGTCCACCGAACTGGCCGGCCAGGTGGTCGGCGGCCTGTTCCGCACCGAGGCGTCGCTGGAAGTCCGCCTGCTGGATAATTTCGGCGGCACGCTGGGCCACATGCTGCGCCCCAAAAGCAGCTCGCCTTTGCCGATCGTTGCCGAACGGCTGTTCGGCGGCGTCGCCTATTATCGCCTGCCGCTGGAGCTGCGCGGCGCCGACGGCATCCTGTCGTCCGTCGGCACCCTGGAAATGAGCCTGGACAGCGGCGCCCTGATGAATGGCTGGCTCAATCAGGTGACCGCCACCGTGTGGTCCGGGGCGCTGCGCGCCACCTTGCTGTGCGTGCTGGTGGTGGCGGTGTTCTATATGCTGATCACCAAGCCGCTGCTGACCATCGCCGGCGCCATCGCCCGGGTCGACCCGCTGCGGCCGGGCGATGCCCTGGTCGGACTGCCGCGCCACCATGAACGCGACGAACTGGGCCTGCTGGTCGGCGCCGTCAATTCCATGCTGAGCGGCGCCCAGGCCAATCTGGACGGCCGCGACCGGGCGGAAGCCGAACTGGCCGGCCTGGCCCGCACCCTGGAACGCCGCGTCGGCGAACGGACGGCGGAACTGGCCCGCGAGAAGGAAGGGGTGGAACGCGCCCTGGCCCAGCTGAACGTCGCCAACAGCGAGCTGGAAAAGGCGTCGCGCTACATCAACGACGGCATCCGCTATGCCAGCCGCATCCAGACCGCCCTGCTGCCCGACCGCGGCGCCCTGGCCGGACTGGTCGACGAGATGGCGGTCGGCTGGCAGCCGCTGGACATGGTCGGCGGCGATTATTACTGGTTCGGCGCCTTCGGCGACAAGGCGGTGATCGCGGTGATGGACTGTACCGGCCACGGCGTGCCCGGCGCCTTCATGACGGCGGTGGTGGCTTCCAGCTTCAGCCGCATCCTGCACCATCACGGCCATGCCGACCCCGCCGAGATCCTGACCCAGCTGAACCGGCTGGTGAAGTCGGCCCTGCGCCAGGACCGCGACGGCGCCCTGTCCAACGACGGCCTGGATGCCGGCATCTGCGTGATCGACCGGACCGGACGGACGGTGACCTTCGCCGGCGCCAACATGCCGCTGCTGATCGGAACCGGCGACCGGCTGGAGATGCTGCGCGGCGACCGCATGAGCCTGGGCTACCAGGACAGTCCGGAAGATTACCGCTTCACCGCCCGCTCCCTGCCCTGCGCACCGGGCTCGACCTTCTATCTGTTCACCGATGGCGTGACCGATCAGGTCGGCGGCCCGACCCGCCGTCTGTTCGGCCGCCGCCGCCTGCAACAGGCCCTGGCCGAACAGCCCGGCCAGCCGCTGGAGCAGCAGATGGACCGCCTGTTCACCCGGCTGGAACGCTGGCGCGGCGCCGAACATCGCCGCGACGACATGACCTTCCTGGCTTTCCGCCCCTTCTCAGCCTGACGCGGGCCTGACCCGGAACCGGCCTCGCCCCGGCCGCTCGACGCGGCCCTGCGCCACCAGCCGGGCCAGGGTGCGGTACAGGGCCTCGTGGGTCAGCCCCAGTTCGGCGGCCACCGCCGCCAGAGGCCGGTCCAGGGCGACGACGCCGTCCGCCGCACCGGCCTGGATCAGGAAGGCCAGCACACGATCGGCAGCCCCCTTCAGGCGCACCATCTGCAGGCCGGCCCGCGCCGCGTCAAGCCGCCCGGCCGTCCAGGCGGCAAAGGCCAGGGCCAGATCGGGATGCGCCTTCAGATGCAGCAGCAGCGCCGCCTTGGGATAGACGACGACGGCGGCCGGCCCGGCCGCCACGGCATCGACCGGCTGACCGGCCGCGAACAGGCCGCTTTCGCCGAACAGAGCCCCCGGCCCGGCGGCATGGACGCAGACGCCCCGGCGTGTCAGCCGGATCAGACCGCTTTCCACCCGGTACAGTCCCGCCGCCGGATCGCCGGCCCGGAACAGCGCCTGACCGTCATCCAGCCGGCGGGCCGCGCCGCGGACGGACGCCAGAAAGGGCGGGACATCGGGCACCGTCGCGGCCATCGGTCACAGGATGAACTTGGCCAGGTCCGTCTTCTTGGCCAGATCGCCGACCCGGGTCTGGACCATCTCGGGCGTGATCTCGATGCGGGTGCCGGGCGGCTGGTCGGGAGCGGTGAAGCTGATCTCTTCCAGCAGGCGCTCCATCACCGTCTGCAGGCGCCGCGCCCCGATGTTTTCCACGGTCCGGTTGATTTCTGCGGCCAGATCGGCCAGGGCGCCGATGGAATCCGGCAGAAACGCCAGTTCGACCTCTTCGGTGGCCAGCAGGGCGACATATTGCTTGATCAGCGAGGCTTCCGGCTCGGTCAGGATGCGCACCAGATCGTCGCGCGACAGCGGCTGCAGCTCGACCCGGATCGGCAGGCGCCCCTGCAGTTCCGGCAACAGGTCGGAGGGCTTGGCGATGTGGAAGGCGCCCGAGGCGATGAACAGCACGTGGTCGGTGCGGACGTTGCCGTGCTTGGTGGACACCGTGGTGCCCTCGATCAGCGGCAGCAGGTCGCGCTGCACGCCCTCGCGGCTGACGTCGACGCCGCCCCGGCCTTCCGCCGAGCGGGCACAGATCTTGTCGATCTCGTCCAGGAAGACGATGCCGTGGTTTTCCACCGCCCAGATGGCATCCTTGACCACGGCGTCCTGGTCGACCAGCTTGTCGGATTCCTCGGACAGCAGGACCGCCAGGGCATCCTTGACATGCAGCTTGCGCGGCCTGGTGCGGCCGCCGCCGAAGGCCTTGCCCAGCATGTCGGACAGGTTGAGCATGCCCATGCTGGCCCCCGGCACGCCGGGGATGTCGAAGGTGGGCAGGCCGGCCCCGCCGCCCTCGGCGACCTGGATTTCCACTTCCTTGTCGTCCAGGGTGCCCTCGCGCAGCATCTTGCGGAACTTCTGCCGGGTGTCGGCGCTGGCGGTCTCGCCGACCAGCACGTCCAGCAGGCGCTCTTCCGCCGCCAGTTCGGCCTTGGCCGTCACCTGCTTGCGCAGGCGCTCGCGGGTCATGTGGATGGCGATTTCCACCAGATCGCGGATGATCTGCTCGACGTCGCGGCCGACATAGCCGACCTCGGTGAACTTGGTGGCCTCGACCTTCAGGAACGGCGCCTGGGCCAGCCGGGCCAGGCGCCGGGCGATCTCGGTCTTGCCGACGCCGGTCGGGCCGATCATCAGGATGTTCTTGGGCAGCACCTCTTCCCGCAGGGAATCGGACAATTGCTGGCGCCGCCAGCGGTTCCTGAGCGCGATGGCCACGGCCCGCTTGGCCTCGGTCTGGCCGACGATGTGGCGGTCGAGTTCCGATACGATCTCACGCGGGGAAAAGGCGGGGGCGCTCATGGCTTACAGGCTTTCGACGATGAGGTTGGTGTTGGTGTAGACGCAGATGTCGGCGGCGATCCTCATGGATTTGCGCACCACCGCCTCGGCGTCCAGGTCGGTGTCGACCAGGGCGCGCGCCGCCGCCAGGGCGTAATTGCCGCCCGAGCCGATGGCGATGATGCCGTCTTCCGGTTCCAGCACGTCGCCCTGGCCGGTCAGGACCAGCGACACCTCGGCATCGGCCACGGCCATCATCGCCTCCAGCCGGCGCAGATAGCGGTCGGTGCGCCAGTCCTTGGCCAGTTCGACGCAGGCCCGCGTCAGCTGGCCGGGATGTTTTTCCAGCTTGCCCTCCAGCCGCTCCAGCAGGGTGAAGGCGTCGGCGGTGGCCCCGGCGAACCCCACCAGGATCGACCCGCCGCCGATGCGGCGGACCTTGCGGGCATTACCCTTGATCACCGTCTGGCCCAGGCTGACCTGACCGTCGCCGCCGATCACCACGCGTCCGTCCTTGCGCACGCACAAGATGGTGGTGCCGTGCCAGGAAGGGGAAGTCTCGCTCATGCTTATCGCCTTTCCTTGAAACCGCGCCGGACGATCTCGTCGGCGACGGCGCGCCCGATCAGGTCGTTGAAGGCCGGACTGTAATGGACCATGTCGACATAGGCGTTGACGTCTGGTTCCAGCTCGGCCAGCCACAGCAGGTTGCGGGTCCACAATGTCCCCTCGTCGCGCATCCTGGCCATCAGCGGATAGCCGCGCTTGGCGTTGACATGGTAGCCCAGCATCTCGTCGGTCACCTTCACCGGGCGCTTGCCGTTGTCGTAATGATAGGTCGGCACCGGCTGCTGCACCAGGATCAGCTCGAACCCCAGCCGTTCGGCCATGCCGTCCAGGATACGGCGGTTGGTGTCCAGGCGCCGCACCACCCGGGCGACATCCTCGTCGGAATCGCAGAAGCTGCCCCATTCGCGCACCAGCACCGACCTGTCGCCGCCCAGGAAACGGGCCAGCTGCACCACGCTGGACCGGTTGGCGATCTCCAGCAGCAGCGGCTGGCGCGACCGCGCCGAGGTCAGCTGCACCAGCCGTTCGTACCACGAGCTCTGGTCGGGGATGGTGCAATAGTAGAAATCGTTGAGCCCGTCGACGAACACCGCGACGTCGGGCACCGTGCCGGCGGTCAGCAGGCGTTCCAGGGCGATGCGCTCCTGGGTCGAGAAATACGACACGACGCCGAAATTGAACACCTGCACGTCGGTCAGGCCGGCGGCGCGCAGGGCACGCTCGACCCCGGCGGGAATGGTGTCGGCATCGGCGACGCCCGACCCCATCGTCGTCGACCCGCCGAACACGAACACCTTGCGGCCGGGCCGGCGCAGATCCTGCCCGGACAGACGGTTGGGACGGTAGCCGTCTTCGGTGATGGTGAAATGGCGGCCCTGATAGGGGACCATGCGGTACTCGACGAAGGGGCTGTAGACGGTGTCGCCCATGCGCCAGCCCTCGGCGCTGATTTCCAGGTATTTCTTCGGATCGTCGGTGTTGTAGAGGGCGGAATATTCCGCCTCGCTGTAGCTGGGCATATAGGCCGGACGGGCGTCGCGCGCCATCTTCAGCGCCGCCTTGGCCCCCCATTCGGCCAAGGCCGCCAGCACCACCACGTTCAGCAGCATGATGGCGGTGAAGGTGAAAACCCGCCTGAACAGCCCGATCATCAGATCCATCTCCTGCAGC
This sequence comes from uncultured Rhodospirillaceae bacterium, assembly GCA_903941095.1. Lineage (GTDB taxonomy): Bacteria > Pseudomonadota > Alphaproteobacteria > Rhodospirillales > Magnetospirillaceae > Magnetospirillum. The sequence continues at coordinate 5,447 of CAJANN010000225.1, forward strand.
GACGCTTCTGCCTACCGTCTTGCCACGCCGATGTCCACCCGATGCTTTCCCCGCCAGCCGGTTCCTGCTAAACCGGGTGGATGAAAAAGGAGGGCCAGATGCGCAGGGCCACCATCGAGCGCAAGACCACTGAGACCAGCATCGGCGTCACCATCGACCTGGACGGCACCGGCTCCTATTCCGTCGACACCGGAATCGGGTTCCTGGATCATATGCTGGAACAATTGTCGCGGCATTCGCTGATCGACCTGACCGTCAACGCCGATGGCGACCTGCATATCGACGCCCACCACACCACCGAGGATTCCGGCATCGCCATCGGCCAGGCGGTGGCGGCAGCCCTGGGCGAGCGCAAGGGCATCTCGCGCTATGGCCAGGCCCTGATCCCGATGGACGAGACGCTGACCCGCGTCGCCATCGACCTGTCCAACCGCCCCTATCTGGTGTGGCGGGTGGATTTCCGCCGCGACAAGGTCGGCGACATGGATACCGAGCTGTTCAAGGAATGGTTCCAGGCCTTCGCCCAGGCGGCCGGCGCCACCCTGCACGTCGAATGCCTGTACGGCGAAAACAACCATCACATCGTCGAAAGCTGCTTCAAGGCGCTGGCCCGCGCCTTGCGCCAGGCCGTCGAGACCGACCCCCGCAAGGCCGACGCCGTGCCGTCGACCAAGGGCGTTCTGGGAGGCTCGCTGTAAGCCGATGCTGATCGCCATCATCGATTACGGATCGGGCAACCTGCGCTCGGCCGCCAAGGCCTTCGAACGCGTCATCGCCGAGGAAGGGCTGTCCGCCACCGTCGCCGTCACCGCCGACGCCGACATCGTGCGCAAGGCCGACCGCGTCGTCCTGCCGGGCGTCGGCGCCTTCGCCGATTGCCGCGCCGGACTGGATGCCCTGCCCGGCATGGTGGAATGCCTGCACGAACACGCCATCGTCCGGGCCAGACCGTTCTTCGGCATCTGCGTCGGCATGCAATTGCTGGCGACCACGGGACGCGAGCACGGCACCCACGCCGGCCTGGATTGGATCAGGGGCGAGGTGCTGCCGATCACTCCGTCCGACCCGGCGCTGAAGGTGCCGCACATGGGCTGGAACGAACTGGCCTTCGTGCCGGGCAGCCATCCGCTGCTCGGCGGCCTGCCGGACAATCCGCACGCCTATTTCGTCCATTCCTACCGCTTCGTCTGCGCCGACCAGACCCACCAGCTGGCCCGCGTCGATTACGGCGGGCCGGTGGCGGCGATGGTCGGAACCGGCTCGGTGGTGGGCACCCAGTTCCATCCGGAAAAAAGCCAGACCACCGGCCTGCGGGTGATCGCCAACTTCCTGCGGTGGATGCCGTGACCAAGGCGGTCATCAGCGAGGAATACCGCCGCATGCAGCAGCTGCTGCACGAGACCAACCCCCATTACGGGGTGGCCTCGGTCGGAATGGCGCCGCTGGTGGCCGACATCATCGGCAAGCTGTCCGTCACCGCCATGCTGGATTACGGCGCCGGCAAGGGCCGCCTGGGCCAGGAACTGCCCAGGCTGCTGCACAAGGTGCCGGCCATCACCCATTACGACCCGGCCCGCCCCGACTGGGCGGCGACGCCGTCGCCGCGCCCCTTCGTCACCTGCATCGACGTGCTGGAACATATCGAGCCGGAGCTGCTGGACAACGTGCTGGACGATCTGGCCCGGGTCACCGCCGGGCACGGCTTCTTCACCGTCCACACCGGCCCGGCCATGAAGGTGCTGACCGACGGGCGCAACGCCCACCTGATCCAGCAGCCGGCGGCCTGGTGGCTGCCGCGGCTGCTGGCCCGTTTCGAACTGATCGTGTTCACCCGCATGCCCCAGGGGTTCTGGGTGCTGGTGGAGCGCAAGGAGCTGCAAGGATGATCCTGTTTCCCGCCATCGACCTGAAGGACGGCGCCTGCGTGCGTCTCAAGCTGGGCCTGATGGAAGAGGCCACTGTGTTCAACACCGATCCCGGCGCCCAGGCCAAGGACTTCGCCGCCGCCGGGGCGCAATGGATTCACGTGGTCGACCTGAACGGCGCCTTCGCCGGACGGCCGGTCAACGCCGCCGCGGTGGACTCGATCCTGAAGGCCGTCACCGTCCCGGTCCAGCTGGGCGGCGGCATCCGCGACATGGCCACCATCGAGGACTGGCTGTCGCGCGGCCTGTCGCGGGTGATCCTGGGCACGGTGGCGCTGCGTGACCCCGAACTGGTCAAGGACGCCTGCCGGCGCTTCCCCGGCCGGGTGGCGGTGGGCATCGACGCCAAGGGCGGCCGGGTGGCGGTGGAAGGCTGGGCCGAAACCAGCGACATCACCGTCACCGAACTGGCGCTGAAATTCGAGGATGCCGGCGCCGCCGCCGTCATCTACACCGACATCGACCGCGACGGCGTGCTGACCGGCCCCAATGTCGCGGCCACCGCCGCCCTGGCCCGGGCCATTTCCACCCCGGTGATCGCCTCGGGCGGGGTGTCGTCGCTGGACGATCTGCGGGCCTTGAAGGCGGTGGCCGATTCCGGCATCGCCGGGGTCATCTCGGGCCGGGCCATCTATGACGGCCGCATCGACGTCGCCCAGGCCATCGCCCTGCTGGCGGAGTGACGGCGATGCTGAAGATGCGCATCATCCCCTGCCTGGACGTCAAGGACGGCCGCGTCGTCAAGGGCGTCAACTTCGTCGACCTGATCGATGCCGGCGATCCCGTCGAACAGGCCAAGGTCTATGACCGGGCCGGCGCGGACGAGCTGACCTTTCTGGACATCACCGCCAGTTCCGACAACCGCGACACCATCTACGACGTCGTCAACCGCACCGCCGAAGCCTGCTTCATGCCGCTGACGGTGGGCGGCGGCGTGCGTCAGGTGGAAGACATCCGCAAGCTGCTGCTGGCCGGGGCCGACAAGGTGTCGATCAACACCGCGGCGGTGCACCGCCCGGAATTCGTGCGCGAAGCCGCCGAGAAGTTCGGCAGCCAGTGCATCGTCGTCGCCATCGACGCCAAGCAGACCGGGCCGGGCCGGTTCGAGATATTCACCCACGGCGGCCGCAATCCCACCGGCATCGACGCGGTGGAATGGGCGCGGCGCATGGCGTCCTACGGCGCCGGGGAAATCCTGCTGACCTCGATGGACCGCGACGGCACCAAGCAGGGCTTCAACATTCCGCTGACCCGGGCGGTGGCCGACGCCGTCACCATTCCGGTCATCGCCTCGGGCGGGGTCGGCACGCTGGAGCATCTGGTGGAAGGCATCCGCGACGGCCATGCCACCGCCGTGCTGGCCGCCTCGATCTTCCATTTCGGCACCTTCACCATCGCCCAGGCCAAGGCCCACATGGCCGCCGCCGGCATCCCGGTGCGCCCGGTCTAAGGACGGACATGAGCCTCGATTCCCGCATCCTCGAACAGCTTTACGCCACTATCGCCGGACGCAAGGGCGCCGATCCCGAGACGTCGTACACCGCCCGGCTGTTCGCCAAGGGCCGCAAGAAGATCGCCCAGAAGGTCGGCGAGGAAGGGCTGGAAACCGCCCTGGCCGCGGTTTCGGAAAGTCCCGCCGCCATCGCCGCCGAAAGCGCCGACCTGCTGTACCACCTGCTGGTGCTGTGGGCCGATGCCGGCCTGACCCCCGATCAGGTCTGGGCCGAACTGGCCCGGCGCCAGGGCATTTCCGGAATCGACGAAAAGAACAGCCGCCCGACGTAAGGAGCCGCCATGAGCTATGACGACAACAACATCTTCGCCCGCATCCTGCGCGGCGAGATCCCCTGCAAGAAGGTGTTCGAGGACGACCACGTCCTGGCCTTCCACGACATCAACCCGCTGGCCCCGGTCCATGTGCTGGTGATCCCCAAGGGCGCCTATGTGTCGATGAACGATTTCACCGCCACGGCATCGGAGGCCGAGATCGCCGCCCTGTTCCGCGCCGTCGGCAAGATCGCCGCCGAGCTGGGCGTGGCCGAGGACGGCTGGCGCATGCTTGCCAATATCGGCGGCAACGGCCACCAGGAGGTGCCGCACCTGCACATCCACATCTTCGGCGGCCGCAAGCTGGGGCACATGCTGCCACAGCACTGACGGCAAGGCGGGATCGCCGGCCGGAAACACGAAAGGCCCCGTCCGGCGGACGGGGCCTCTTCGACGAGGGCGCGGCCAAGGCCGCGGATGCGGCCGCCCGGCGAGGGCTTAGAAACCCGGATGATTCATTCGGGTTCCGTATTACAGGCTGCCTTCCACCCATTCGAACAGCTTGCTCTTGGGCAGGGCGCCGATCTTGGTGGCCGCCACCTGGCCGCCCTTGAAGATCATCAGGGTGGGGATGCCGCGCACGCCGTACTTGCCCGGGGTCGCCGGATTTTCGTCGATATTGATCTTGGCCACGGTGATCTTGGCGCCCAGCTCCTTCGACAGCTCTTCCAGAGCCGGAGCGATCTGACGGCACGGGCCGCACCATTCCGCCCAGAAATCCACCAGAACCGGGCCGGCGGCCTTCAGCACCTCGGCCTCGAAGGTCGCATCCGTCACATTCTTCATCGCCAAATCCTTCTTCCGCTGGTAGGCCCAAGGAACCAGACATTCCTCGCAGACCACAACTCTAAGAAGCCCGGTCCAAGGCGTCAAGGCGCCGTGGCGGGCTTCCGTCATATAGGGGGCGCCGCCGGACTTGCCAGCCGCGGCCGCCCCGCCCCCTCCGCATGGGATAGTCCCGGACAGACGAAAGCCCCCGCCGGCCGGAGCCTTGCGGGGGCTTCGAAACGGAACCGAAGCCGGTCACTTGCCGTTGACGGCGTCCTTCAGACCCTTGCCGGCCGAGAATTTCGGCTGCTTCGAGGCGGGAATGTTGATCTTTTCGCCGGTGCGGGGATTGCGCCCTTCCGAGGCGGCCCGGGTGGCGACCGAGAAGCTGCCGAAGCCGACCAGACGGACTTCGTCGCCGCCCTTCAGGGCATCGGTGATGGCCGCGAACACTCCATCGACGGCCTTTTCCGAATCGGCCTTGGTCAGGCCAGAGAGTTCGGCGACGCGCGAAACCAGGTCAGCCTTGTTCATGGACGGTAATTCCCCTGCTGATAATTGAAATCCGGAACTTTTCCAATGCCAGAGCCCCCGCCCGGCGTCAATGCGGAAATGATGTCCCTCAGGACTTGCCGCCCTGTTCATGATGCAGTTGCCGGCGCGCCTCGTGCACCAGATGGGCCAGCTTGGCCCGGATTTCGTGCAGCGAGACCTTGCCCTTCAGCTCGGCCTGCAGATGGTTGGCCACCGGCTCGTCGTCGGGGCTTTGCTCGTGGCGGTGGGCGACGTCGCGGGCGTAATCCTGGGCTGCCTGACCGATCAGGCCCAGCAGCTCGGCGGCCCACAGCCCGGCCATGCTGTTGCGCCGGCGCTTGATCGCCGGTTCCAGGACGTCGGGCGCGACGGCATCGGCCCTGTGATCGTTCGGCATCTGAGTGCTCCTTCCCCGGTCCCCGTCCGATGATCTTACTCCGCTCCGGGGCCGCAGGAAAGCTTCCCCCATGCACGCGCGGGCTTCCCATCGGGGCCGTCACGGACTATGGTCCCGCCAGATTTCCGAAGTCCTTCGACTGTGCCCACATGACCAAGCTCGACCATATCCGCAACTTCGCCATCATCGCCCACATCGACCACGGCAAATCGACCCTGGCCGACCGCCTGATCCAGACCTGCGGCGCCATCGAGGCCCGCGAGATGAAGGACCAGATCCTGGACTCGATGGACATCGAGCGCGAGCGCGGCATCACCATCAAGGCCCAGACGGTGCGCCTGGACTACAAGGCCCAGGACGGCAGGACCTATCAGCTGAACCTGATGGACACCCCCGGCCATGTCGACTTCGCCTACGAGGTCAGCCGGTCCCTGGCCGCCTGCGAAGGCTCGATCCTGGTGGTCGACGCCAGCCAGGGCGTCGAGGCCCAGACCCTGGCCAACGTCTACCACGCCCTGGATGCCGGCCACGAAATCGTGCCCGTGCTCAACAAGATCGACCTGCCGGCCGCCGAACCCGAACGCATCAAGCAGCAGATCGAGGACGTCATCGGCCTGGACGCGTCGGAAGCGGTGATGATTTCCGCCAAGTCCGGCATCGGCATCGGCGACGTGCTGGAGGCCCTGGTCAAGCGCCTGCCCGCCCCCGAGGGCGAAGCAGGCAGCGAATTGCAGGCCCTGCTGGTGGATTCGTGGTACGACGCCTATCTGGGCGTCATCATCCTGGTGCGGATCAAGAACGGCGTCCTGAAGCGCGGCCAGAAGATCCGCATGATGGCCACCAACGCCGCCTACGAAGTCGATCAGGTCGGCTATTTCACCCCCAAGATGATCCGCTGCGACGAGCTGCGCCCCGGCGAGATGGGCTTCATCACCGCCGGCATCAAGGCGGTGGCCGACACCAAGGTCGGCGACACCATCACCGACGACAGGAAGCCGGCCCCCAGCGCCCTGCCCGGCTTCAAGCCGTCGGTCCCGGTGGTGTGGTGCGGCCTGTTCCCCGTCGACGCCGCCGATTACGAGGATCTGCGCGACAGCCTGGCCAAGCTGCGCCTGAACGACGCCAGCTTCCAGTACGAGCCCGAGACGTCGGCGGCGCTGGGCTTCGGCTTCCGCTGCGGCTTCCTGGGCCTGCTGCATCTGGAGATCATCCAGGAGCGCCTGGAGCGCGAGTTCAACCTGGACCTGATCACCACCGCCCCGTCGGTGGTCTACAAGATCTTCCATACCGACGGCAGCGTCGTCGACCTGCACAATCCCGCCGACATGCCCGACCAGGGCCGCATCGACCATATCGAAGAGCCGTGGATCAAGGCCACCATCATGGTGCCCGACGAATATCTGGGCTCGATCCTGCAATTGTGCACCGAACGGCGCGGCCAGCAGCTGGACCTGACCTATGCCGGCAACCGGGCGATGGCCGTCTACAAGCTGCCGCTGAACGAGGTGGTGTTCGATTTCTACGACCGTCTGAAATCCATCAGCCGCGGCTATGCCAGCTTCGATTACGAGATGGATTGCTATGCCGAAAGCGATCTGGTGAAGACCTCGATCCTGGTCAACCAGGAGCCGGTCGACGCCCTGGCCTTCATCGTCCACCGCGCCAACGCCGAAAGCCGCGGCCGTTCCATCTGCATGCGCCTGAAGGACCTGATCCCGCGCCAGATGTTCCAGATCGCCATCCAGGCCGCCATCGGTGGGCGCATCGTGGCGCGTGAAAGCATCAGCGCGCTCCGCAAGGACGTCACCGCCAAATGCTATGGCGGCGACGTCAGCCGCAAGCGCAAGCTGCTGGAAAAGCAGAAGGAAGGCAAAAAGCGCATGCGCCAGTTCGGCAAGGTGGAAATTCCCCAGTCCGCCTTCCTGGCCGCCCTCAAAATGGGCGATGACTGATAACCGGCGAGCGCTCGAACTGACCCCTGCGGGGCTCTCGCCCCGCCCCCAGTTGGAGGTGAACCTCCAAACCTCCCTTTGTTTTATTTATAAAAACAAGGGGGTCCGGGGAACCACCCCGGATGGGCTTGGGCGATAGCCCAATAGTCAGTTGAAGGGGTCAGC
>CAJANN010000226.1 GCA_903941095.1 uncultured Rhodospirillaceae bacterium
AGGCGACGGCGTGTTGAGACGTTACGCCCAGAACATAGCCTTTGCCCGCACTTCGCAGAGCGATTTCGAGCGCCCCGACGCCGTAGACGCTGTCGGCCGCCACCCAGGCAAAGGGCACTTCGGCAGCGATGGCTCGGTCGATCATGGCGCGCGCCAGGGCCGGCTTGGTCGCAAAGGCGGTTTCAGCGGGTACAGCTGCAGCCGCCATACGGGTCGGATCGTCCGTCCAGCTCTTGGGCAGATAAAGCGCCCTGTCGATAAAGGCATGACCGTGGCGCGACACATAGGAGGCGAACACGCCGATCTGGCAGTTGGTAATCTTGCCCGCCGACCCGGTATATTGTCGTCCGACTCCGCACGACGCCTTCCCTTGCTTGAGAAAGCCGGTCTCGTCGATCACAAGGACGGCGTCGGCGTCGGCCAGCGTTTCGAGGGCGTAAGTACGGACAATATCGCGCAAATCATCGGCGTCCCAACGCCCGCGTCCCAGTATGGCCTGTTGTCGCCATGGCCCCGGATCGCCAGCCGCCTCCGCCCGCATCCAGCCCGTCTTACGGCGCTCTTCGCCCAGCAGGCCATCAAGAAATGAGTTTGCCGATGCTGCGACCCGCTCCTGGCCGAAAAGCGGACGCATCCGCGCCTTTACATCCCGCAACGACGAGGCCCAAATCTCCAGCGTCGTCTCTATTGATGCCCCTGCCATAGCCCATGACCTCCGAATCATGGTCTCCCATTGATTCAGAGGCCAGCCAAAATCGCAACTGTAATGCTAAACTCCGCCAGCGTTGGGAACGGTATCCTTGGGCTGCATTTCGCAATATCCCGCCCAATCATCCATCAGCTTGCGCCGTTTCTCGAACAAGTCGCCACGACGGTAGGCGGCCTCCACCTTGTCGCCAACAGCATGGGCCAGCGCCATTTCGGCGACTTCGTGAGGGAAGTCGGTGCATTCGGCGACCCAGTCGCGGAAGGTGGAGCGGAAGCCGTGGGCGGTGAGGTCGGTGCGCTTCATCCGCCGCAGGGTCATCAGCAGGGCCATGTTGGACAGGGGCTTATCGGCTTTGCCGCCCTTGAACACCGGTCCTTCGCGTCCGTTCAGAGCTTTCAGAACCGCCAGCGCCGTTTCGGACAGCGGCACGCGATGCTCGCGGCCCGCCTTCATGCGTTCCGGTGGAATGACCCACAGGCGCTTTTCCAGGTCGATCTCGGCCCAACTCGCCCCCAGCACCTCGCCGGTACGGGCGGCGGTCAGGATGGCGAATTCCAGGGCGCGGGCGGCTGTGCCGTCCACCGCCCTCAAGGTCTTCATGAAATCGGCCATCTGGTCATAGGGAAGAGCGGCATGATGCCCTGCCTTCTGCACCTTGGCGCGAGCAGGCAGCAGGTGGTCGAGGTGGCCTTTCCAGCGGGCAGGGTTTTCACCCTCGCGATATTTGCGGACGATGGCCCAATCCAGGATCGCTTCGATCCGTCCGCGCACCCGGCTGGCGGTTTCGGTCTTGGTGGACCAGATGGGTTCCAGCGCCTTCATCACCAGGCCGGTATCCACCGCTGCCACCGATAGCTCCCCCATGACGGGATAGGCATAGCGGTCCAGGGTCGAACTCCATTGCGCCGTGTGCTTGGCGTTCTGCCACCCGGCTTCATGAGCCTTGAGATAGGCTTCGGCGCATTGCTTGAAAGTCATGACCTTGGCCGTGGCTGCTCTGGCGGCCAGCCGGGCTTCCTTGCGGCTGTCGATGGGGTCAACGCCCTCACGCACCAACTGGCGGCAGCGCCGGGCTTCCTCGCGGGCTTCGGCCAGGCTGACCGTGTGCAGGGCACCCAGCCCCATGTCGCGGCGGCGACCCTTCAGCATGAAGCGGTATATCCAGGTCTTGGCCCCGGCTTCGGTCACTTGCAGGTACAGGCCGCCGCCATCGGCATAGAGTCCGGGCGCGGATTTGCCGCGCACCGCCACCGCCGACAGCTTGCCGATCTCCCGCGCCATGCCTTGCTCCATCACTGAACGATGGGGCAATCCTACCCATCAATCCACCCATCATCAAGATTGGGATGATGGCGAACATCCGCGCATGCCGACGAACAGCCGAAAGGGCCGAGAATGGCTGAAACGCTGGTGTTGACAGCAAAAAAGCCGCGCTTTGATGCGCGGCTTTTTTGAGTGAATGGCGGAGAGGGTGGGATTCGAACCCACGGTGAGCTTACACCCACACCGGTTTTCGAGACCGGCCCATTCGACCGCTCTGGCACCTCTCCGCATAGAAAGGAAAAGCCCCGGTCGGTGGGAAGGCGCGGAGACTAGCGCAAAGGCGGGAGGTTCGCAACCCCCTGCGCGCACGATGCCCACATCGGCCGGGAGCGCCTTGCGCGGAGGCATCCTTGACACCACGCAGCCCAAGGGAAGAAAATCGCCCCGCTGGCAAGCCGATGTCAAGAAACACAAGCAGACGTCGACATATGGAATCAATTGATGCCGGAGATGCGTGGAATGCCGGATGAATCTCAGCTGATCGGGCTGGTCTACATGAGTACTGAGCGCATCCATTTCGATATCGATAAAATACTCGACCTGATAGAGGTGTCCAGGCGTCGAAATGCCGAGGATCATATCACGGGGCTGCTTTGTCACCACGCCGGGCAATTCATTCAATTCCTGGAGGGCAAGGCCAAGGATGTCGATGCCCTGATGGAACGTATCTGCCGGGACCAGAGGCACACCACCCCCTATGTCGTTTATCGAAAGCCTATTCTGGACCGGGCATTTCCCGACTGGTCGATGGCCTTGCGCCTTTTTGACGACATGACACCGGAACAGCAGAAACATTGCCGCAATATTCTGGCTGTTTCGTTGCAAGAGAACGCATCCGCCTCACGTTACCGGAGCGATCTCGACGCGCTGCTGGCCTCGTTCACCTATGCCATCAAATAAATCCTGGCCGGGGGGCGCCATCCGCCATTCCCGGCGGGACCGTCTCAGGCCATCTTCACCACGATGTCGTGCAGGGTGTTGGCGCAATGGGCCATGCGGTCGGCGGCATTGGACATGTGGCGGTAGATCTCGCGCCGCTTGAACATCGAAATGTAATCCTCGCCCTGGAACAGCTGGGCCAGGGCGCGGCGATAGGTCTTTTCGACCTTGCGTTCGGCCTTGCGGGCGATGTCGGCGTCGTCGGCCGCGGCGGCCGGGCTGGTGGCCAGGCGGGAATAGCCGTTGACCAGGGCGGCGACGCCGTCGCGCAGGTGGCAGGCCATTTCCAGCAGGAACGGATCTGGGGTCACCCCCAGGGCGCTCATCTCGTTGACCGTGCTTTTGCAGTAATTGACCACCTCGTCGAGATCTGTCACCGAGCGATAGATGTCTTCGCGGTCGATGGGGGTTGAAAAGGCCTCGTTCAGAATGTGGATGTTGCGGACCTTGATGGTGTCGGCCTCGTGTTCGTCACGGCGGATCTGCTGGCCGATCTCGGGGTCGTCGGTCTCCATGAAGCTGACCAGCAGGCTGGCGGTGTGGCCGACCTGGATGCATTGCTCGCTCAGCAGGGCGAAGAAGTCGGGCGTCCGGGGAAACATCCGGTCGAACAGGCGGTGAAACAGCGACGGTTCGGGCATGGTCGGCCTTTCTTTCAATCCGCCCCGGGCAGGATGCGGTGCAGGGTGAACAGCGCCGCTCCCAGCAGGGCGGCGCAGGGAATGGTGAAAATCCACGTCGTGGCGATTTCGCCCGCCTTGCCCCAGCGCACCGCCCGGGGGTGTTCCGATGCACCGATCCCCATGATCGACGTGGCGACCACGTGGGAGGTCGATACCGGCGCACCCAGCAGCGATGCCGCCAGAATCACCGAGGCCGAGGTCAGTTGCGAATCCAGGGCGTGGACCGGGCGCACCCGATAGATGGCGAAACCCAGGGTGCGCACGATGCGCCAGCCACCCGACAGAACCCCCAGGGTCAGGGCCGCCGAACAGGCCAGCATGACCCAGAAGGGAACGGCGAAGGTCGGGATGAAGCCGCCCAGAACCAGGGCCAGGGTCAGGATCCCCATGCTTTTCTGGGCATCGTTGGCGCCGTGCGAAAAGGCCAGCCCGGCCGAGGTCAGGACCTGCGACCGCCGCAATCTGGCATTGGCCGCCGGCTTGGCGGCGCGCAGCACGGCCATGACGAAGCGGTGCACGGCGAATCCGGCGGCGAACCCGGCCAGCGGCGACAGAAGCAGGGCCAGCAGCACCTTGGTCACTCCGGTCAAATGTCCCCGGACGACCAGTTCGGCAAAGCCCCAGACCACGTGGTCGGTTCCGGCGGAGACGCTGACGGCCCCGGCCAGCCCGCCCACCAGGGCGTGCGACGACGAGGACGGGATGCCCCGCCACCATGTCAGGATGTTCCAGGCAATGGCCCCCAGCAGACCGCACAGCAGGGTGGTCAGCGCGACAAAGGCCTGAAGGTCGCCCAGGGTGACGAAGCCGCCGATGGTGTTGGCCACCGCCGTTCCCCCCAGCAGCGGCCCGAGGAATTCGAAGAAGGCGACCACCGCCACCGCCTGCGCCGGCGTCATCGCCCGCGAGGCGATCACCGTGGCGACGATGTTGGCGGCGTCATGGAACCCGTTGGTGTAGTCGAACAGCAGGACGATCACCACGGTCAGAACCGTCAAGGCCAGCAGCAGGTCCATGCCCCGTTCCTTATGTTCGCCTGCCGGGCGGCTGTCGCGAAAGTGTCATGGTGCCATACGCTATCACGGTCCGACCGGCCTGGGCAGGGGGCGCCGCCGCTTGACCGAAGCCAAGGACGGCGCAGGCCCGGACGGCGATGGTGGGGGCATGAGCAGACTTCTGATTCTGGCCGGCATCGTCCTGATGGGCGTCATCGGCCTTTCCACCCTGGCCGCCGTCGTCACCGGCGCGGTGCAGTGGGTCGGGCTTGCCGCCCCGGCGGCCGGATGGCCGCCGCAAAGTCTGGTGGTCGGCGGCCTGTTTCTGGGAATTCCGCTGATCGCGCTGGGTTGGGGGCTGGTCTGGTTCGGCCGCTGGCTGGCCACTCACGGCCCCAGATAACCCCGTCGAACCGCTTCGTCCACCAGATTCCGGGCATAGGCGCCCAGGGCCGGGGCTCCGTCGCGGATGCGTTCGACCAGGGGGGCGACCTTGCCCGCGTCGACCCCCAAAGGCTTCCAGGTCCCGCCCTGGGTGGCGAAATTGTTCAGGATCGGCTGCAGGCGGTCCAGGGCGTCGGCATAGCGGGCGGTGGGGGTGACGCGCTCTTCGTATTCGCGCCACAGCGCCGCCAGCGCGCCGCCCTGGTCGGCGGGCAGGATTCCGTACAGCCGCTCGGCGGCGGCGTTTTCCCGCTCGGCCTTGGTGGCGTTGCCGGCCTCGTCGTGGATGAAGGTGTCGCCGGCATCGATTTCCACCACATCGTGGATCAGCAGCATGCGGCAGGCCCGTTCCGGGTCGGCGCCGGGCGGGGCGTATTCGGCCAGCAGCAGGGCCATCACGGCGACGTGCCATGAATGTTCGGCATCGTTTTCGGCGCGGGAGGAATCGGCCAGCAAAGTGCGGCGGGTCACGCCCTTCAGGCGGTCCAGTTCCAGCACGAAGGCCAGCTGTCGGGTCAGGCGGTCGGGACTCATCTCTCTTGCAAAACATGGTTCGGGGGTGTAGATCAAGCCCCTTCGCCGCGGCACCCCTGGAGGCCGCGTTTTTTGCATGAATTGGAGATGACCATGACCGAGATCAGCGCCATCGTTGCCGAGCTGCGCGACCGGGCCGGAAAGGGGGCCGCCCGAGCCACTCGCCGCGAAGGAAAAGTGCCCGGAGTGATTTACGGCGCCAAGCAGGCCCCCGTCTGCTTCGCCATCGACCCCCGCATCATCTGGGCCGAACTGCGCAAGCCCGGCTTCAAGACCCGGCTGTTCGACATCGACCTGGGCGCCGGCGGCAAGCATCGCTGCCTGGCCCGCGACGTGCAGTTCAACCCCGTCACCGACCAGCCGATCCACATCGACATGATGCGCGTCTCGGCCGATGCCGTGGTTCACGTCAAGGTGCCGGTGCACGTGATCAACGCCGACAAGTCCCCGGGCGTCAAGCGCGGCGGCGTGGTGTCGATCGACCTGCACGAGGTCGAAGTCACCTGCGCTCCGGTCAATATCCCCGCCGACATCACCATCGATCTGGCGGGCATGGATATCGGTGCCTCGGTTCACGTCAACCAGCTGGGTCTGCCGGCCGGCGTCACCCCCTATCACGTGGGTGCCGCGGCCACCGTGGTCAGCATCGCGCCGCCGACCGTGCAGCGCGCCGAGACCGCCGAAGCGCCGGCTGCCGGCTGACGGTCGTGTCGGCGGTTCTGGTTGTCGGACTGGGCAATCCCGGTCCCGAATATGCCGGCAACCGCCACAATATCGGGTATATGGCGGCGGACGCTATGGTCCGCCGCCATTCCTTTTCCCCCTGGCGGGCCAAGTTCCAGGGCGACGTGGCCGAAGGCAGCATCGACGGCACCAAGGTGCTGGTGCTCAAGCCCCTGACCTACATGAACCTGTCCGGCCAGTCGGTGGCCGCCGCCGCCCGGTTTCTGAAAATTCCGGTCGAGCAGGTGGTGGTCATCCACGACGAACTGGATCTGCCCCCCGGCCGCCTGAAGGTCAAGCGCGGCGGCGGAGCCGGGGGCCATAACGGGCTGAAATCCATCGACGCCCACCTGGGCCGGGAATACCGCAGGATTCGCCTGGGCATCGGCCATCCCGGCGACAAGGATCTGGTCGCCGGATACGTTTTGCACGATTTCGCCAAGGCCGACGCGGCCTGGCTGGCTCCGCTGATCGATGCGGTGGCCGACGCCTTCCCGGCGCTGCTGACCGGCGACGAGGCGGGTTTCATGAACCGGGTGGCGCTGAAAACGGCACCGCCCCGACCGAAGAAAGACAAGCCGGCCGCGGCGTCCGCCGCCGAGCCGGCCTCACCCCCAGCCGCACCTGCGCCCGGCGGCGCCCTGGCCGAAGCCTTGCGGGCGGCACTTGCAATGAAGAAGGGATGATCCGATGGGTTTCAATTGCGGCATCGTCGGCCTGCCCAACGTGGGCAAAAGCACGCTGTTCAACGCCCTGACCCAGACGGCGGCGGCGCAGGCGGCCAACTATCCGTTCTGCACCATCGAGCCCAATGTCGGGCGCGTCGCCGTCCCCGATCCCCGGCTGGACAAGCTGGTGGTGATCGGCAAAAGCCAGAAGGAAATCCCCACCCAGCTGGAATTCGTCGACATCGCCGGGCTGGTGCGCGGCGCCTCGAAGGGCGAGGGGCTGGGCAACCAGTTCCTGGCCAATATCCGCGAGGTCGACGCCATCGTCCACGTGCTGCGCTGCTTCGTCGACGACGACATCAAGCATGTCGAGGATTCCGTCGATCCGGTCCGTGACGCCGAGATCATCGAGACCGAACTGATGCTGGCCGATCTCGACAGCCTGGAACGGCGCATCGTGCCGCTGGAGAAGAAGGCCAAGGGCGGCGACAAGGAATCCAAGGCCCAGGTCGACGTCATGGCGCCGATCCTGGCGGTGCTGCGCGACGGCAAGCCGGCACGTTCGGTGCGCTTCGACAATGACGAGGACCGGCGCCTGGCCAACCAGATGGGGCTGCTGACCATCAAGCCGGTGGTCTATGCCTGCAATGTCGAGGAGGCGTCGGCCGCCTCGGGCAACGACCTGTCGCGGCGGGTGTTCGACATGGCCGCCGCCGAGGGCAATTCCGCCGTGGTCATCTCGGCGGCCATCGAGGCCGAGGTCGCCCAACTGGGCAGCGACGAGGAACGCGTCGAGTTCCTGTCCGCCCTGGGGCTGGAGGAAACCGGGCTGGCCCGGGTCATCCGCGCCGGCTACGACCTGCTGCACCTGATCACCTTCTTCACCGTCGGCCCCAAGGAAGCCCGCGCCTGGACCGTGCAGAAGGGGTCGAAGGCGCCGCAGGCCGCGGGTGTCATCCATACCGACTTCGAAAAGGGGTTCATTCGCGCCGAAACCATCTCTTACGACGACTTCGTCGCCCTGGGTGGCGAGGCCGGGGCCAAGGAAGCCGGCAGGATGCGGCTGGAGGGCAAGGAATATGTCGTTCAGGACGGCGACATCTTCCATTTCCGCTTCAACGTTTGATCCCGGTTAAGGCGCCGCCGGCATCCCGACGCGCATGGTGCCCCCCGGAAACGTGGGCGTCGGGCGGTAGCGGTGACAAGCAGGATTGCGTGGAGAGACAGTTTCGCAGTCGGCGATCCGCTGATCGACGGGCAGCACCGGGCTTTTTTCTCGGATCTTGATCAGGTCGTCGACGCCGTCGAGGGCGGTGCCCCGCGCGACGAGGTGCTGGGGTCCTTCCGCCGCTTCCTGTCGGCGCTGTCGCAGCACTTCCGCGACGAGGAAACCTTGCTGGCCCGCTACGCCTATCCCGAGCTGCGCGGTCATTCGGACGAACATACCGCCCTGCTGGCCAGCGTCACCGCCATCGAAAGCCTGCTGATGGCCAGCAACAGCCCGGTCGAGCTGAACTACGTCATCCGCACCCTGTTCGCCAGCCTGGTCGAACATCTGGTCAGCGAGGACATGCGCTACAAATCATGGCTGCTCCGTCATACGAAGCCCGGATGATTCATTAGGGCTTCGTATCCAGCGCCCATTGGGCGCGGCCAAGGCCGCGGATGCGGCCGCCCGGCGAGGGCTTGGGAACCCGGATGATTCATTCGGGTTCCGTATCACAGGACGGCGGCGGCGCCCTGACCGCAGCGGCGGCCGGTCAGGCCCCGCGTTCGCGCCGCTCGACCCGCTTCATCGACAGCCCCAGACACAGCGCCGCCCACACCAGGGTCACCGTCAGCGACACCAGATAGGACTGGGACCCCAGCAATTGGGCCGGACCGCCGTAAAAGGGGGCGCGGATGATCTCCAGGGCGTGGTGCACCGGGTTGACCAGCATCACCACATTGATCCAGCCGGCGGCGCCGGAGACCGGGAACAGGGCTCCCGACAGCAGCCACAGCGGCATCAGGAAGACCATCATCACCGCGTGGAAGGCCGAGGTCGAACGCATGCCCCAGGCCAGCAGGAAGCCCAGGGCGGCGAAGCCGGTGCCGGTCAGGACGAAGGCCAGCAACAGCAGGGCCACGCTGCCCAGGCCCAGGGACAGACCCAGGAACGGTGCGGCGGCGGTGAACAGCAGCACCTGGACCAGGGCGATCAGCACCGAGCCCATCACCTTGCCCAGGACGATGCCCAGCCGCGAGACCGGCGCCACCAGGACGCCCTGCAGGAAGCCGGCGTCGCGGTCCTCGATGATGGTGATGCACGAGAAGATGCTGGCGAACAGCATCATCATGACCATCACGCCCGGATAGAAATATTCGAGATAGCTGACCTGCTCCATGCCGGGCGGCTTGAAGCTGGTGCCCATGCCGGCGCCCAGGAACAGCCAGAACATCAGGGGCTGGGCCACGGCGCCGACGACGCGCTGGGGCTGGCGGGCGAAGCGGGTGAACTCGCGCCGGGCGAGCGAAACGGCGACGCGGATCATCGCGATTCTCCGGATTGGCCGGCATGGTCCGGCACAGCCCGGCCGGTGACATGGACGAAAACGTCCTCAAGGTCCGGCTGTTTGATGGAAATCGAGCGGATGTCCGGCCGCCAGCGGTTCAGGATGGTCTCCAGCAGCGGCAACCCCTCGCCGTTTTCGGTTTCCTCCAGGCGCAGCTCGTCGCCGTGGCGGCGCACAGCCACTCCCAGCTCGGCCCGCAGGACGTCGCCGAAGGTGTCGGGGTCGGTGGGGCGGACCACCACCATCTCGGTGCCGATCATGCCCTTCAGCGCCTCCGGGGTGTCGTAGGCCAGCAGCCGGCCTTCGCGCATGATGGCGACGCGGTCGACGTCCTCGGCCTCGGCAAAGACGTGGCTGGTCATCAGCACGGTCATGCCGTACCGGCGCTGCAGGCGGTGCAGGGCGGCCAGGAAGTTGCGCCGCGAGCCGGGGTCCAGGCCGGTGGTCGGCTCGTCCAGCAGAAGTACGCGGGGGCGGGTCATCATCACCTTGGCCAGCTCCACCTGCCGCGACAGGCCGCCCGACAGGGTGTCGACCCGGTGGTCCAGCCGGTCGGCCAGATCGGTCCAGGCCAGGGCCTCGTCGCGCAGGTGGCCGAAATCGCTGTGGTCGATGCCGTACAGGTCGGCGTGGATGCGGATGTTTTCCGCGACCGTCAGGTGCTTGTCCACCGCCGGGCTTTGGAACACCACGCCCATGATGCGGCGGACTTCATGCGCCTGGGCGAACAGGTCGAAGCCGCCGATGCCGACACGTCCGCGGCTGGGCATGGTCAGGCCGCACAGGATGCGGAACAGCGTCGACTTGCCCGAGCCGTTGGGGCCGGACAGGATGACGAATTCGCCGGCATCGACCTGCAGGTTCAGGTCGAACAGCGCCGTGCGCTCGGGCTGTTTGCGGGCGGCGGGATAGACGTGGCGCAGGGCTTCGATTCGAATCATGGGGCGGTGTTACTTCAGCCGGAAGGGATACGCAAGCTACCCGATGCGGATGGGGCATGCATCATTTTATAATGATTTTAAATTTTCCGTAATGATCGGCAGAACGCGGCGAAACGGGGAGCCCACGGGCTGGCCCCGACGCTGCGCAGATGGGCATAGGTGGCCAGGATGTTGCGGACCACCAGTCCGTCACGGTTCTGTCCGATGCCGGCGCCGCGCACCACCTCGTAGGCGAAGGTGGGGTCGCCCTCCAGGTTTTCCAGGCGCGAATAGTGGAATTCGTGGGCCGGCACCACGGCCGGGCCGTCTTCCAGGCGC
Source organism: uncultured Rhodospirillaceae bacterium (assembly GCA_903941095.1). Lineage (GTDB taxonomy): Bacteria > Pseudomonadota > Alphaproteobacteria > Rhodospirillales > Magnetospirillaceae > Magnetospirillum. The sequence goes on from CAJANN010000226.1 coordinate 10,833, forward strand.
GGCCAGGGAAAGGCGGCGGTTTCGCGCAGGCGGACATAGCCGCGGCCCTGCGGGCGGGCGTGCATGACCGCGTCGCCGGGCAGCAGGCCGGCCATCTCGCGGCGTCTGCCCTCCCAGACGATGGCCCGCGACAGGTACATCAGGCCGCCGCATTCGGCATAGATCGGCAGGCCCGCTTCGCCCTTGCGGCGCAGGTCGGCGCGGAAGGCTTCGTTGGCTTCCAGGGCCTCGGCGGCGGTTTCCGGGAAGCCGCCGCCGATGAACAGCCCGTCCAGGCCGTCGGGCAGGCTTTGGTCGGTCAGCGCGTTCAGGAACACCAGTTCGGCCCCGCCGGCGCGCAGGGCGTCGAAATCGTCGGGATAATAAAAGCCGAAGGCGCTGTCTTGCAGCACGCCGATCTTCAGGTCGGCGGGCCGGGCCGGCGGCGGGTCGGCGCAGATCTCAAGGCCGGGAGCGGTGGCGGCCAGGGCAAGGACGGCATCCAGGTCGACCTGGGCGGCGACGCAGTCGCGCAGGGCGGCGATGGCCGCCTCGGCGGCGGCGGCCTCGTTGGCCGGGACCAGACCCAGATGGCGTTCCATGATCTCCATCGCCGCGGCGCGGTGGACGGCGCCCAGCACCGGAATGCCGGTATAGTGGGCCACCACCTCGCGCAGTTTGCGTTCGTGGCGCGGCCCGCCGACCTTGTTCAGGATGATTCCGGCGATGCGGATGGACGGGTCGAAGGCGCGGTAGCCCAGCAGCAGCGGGGCGATGCCGCGGGTCATGCCCGAGGTGTCGACCACCAGCACCACCGGGGCGTCCAGCCAGGCGGCCAGGCTGGCGCTGGAATTGGCCCCTTCCAGGTCGACGCCGTCGAACAGGCCCTTGTTGCCTTCGATCAGGCTGATGTCGGCGCCGCGGCCGAACCGCTCGACGCTTTGCCGGATCAGGGCCGGCGGCTGGGTGTGGAAGTCCAGGTTGCGGCAGCGGCGGCCGGTGGCGGCGCTCAGCCACAGCGGATCGATGTAATCCGGTCCCTTCTTGAACGGCTGCACCGCCAGCCCGCGGGCGGCCAGGGCGGCGGCCAGCCCGACGGTGACGGTGGTCTTGCCCGAGGATTTGTGGGCCGCCGAGATCAGCAGCCGGGGGGCGGGACGGGTGGTCACGCCGCCCCCGGCACCCGGCTCCTGATGCGGTCGCGCCACAGGGCCTGGGCGGCCCCTTCGGCTTCGCCCACCGAGGCGGCCCGTCCGGAATGGCGCAAGACCACGGCGATGGTGCCGGCGATGGCGGCGGCAGCGGTCTCGTCGCCGTCCTCGCCGGTCCACAGGGCCTTGAGGCGGGCGAGATCCAACCCGTCTTCCTTGTCGCGGGTGCCGGAAATCAGCGCCGGCCATTCCTCGATTCCCGGCTGGCCATCGGCCAGGAAATGCACGGTGCAATCCTTTTCCGGCCGCCGTTCCGCCTCGCCGCCATCGCCCTTGAAGGCGGCGGCGAACCGCTCGCCCATCAGGCGCGAGCCTTCCTGGTGCACCGGCAGATAGGGCGGGTGGGTCACGCCGTTGATGGAAAAGGCCGCCCGGAACGGATTGACCATGCGGGCGACGGTGTGGATCGGCGACCGCAGCCCCAGCAATTGCCGCAGGGCCATCACCCGGTGCAGCCGCGGCGACAGGTGCTCCAGGGCCATATAGGCGAAATTCGACGCCTTCAGCTGGGCGCAGGCCTGTTCGAGGCTGGTGGCGGCGGGCACGCCCAGGGCGGCCAGCGCCTCGGACGAATAGACCCGGCCGGCGGTATGGTTCTCGGCGCCGTGCATGAACACCGAGATGCCGTGCTGGGCCAGGGCCAGCGCCGCCAGCAGGTAATAAGGCAGCTGCCGCGACTTGCCGGCATAGGACGCCCAGTCGACGTCCACCTTGGGGGCACCGGCCGGCAGGACGATGGAATCCTTGATGGCCAGGGCCAGCCCCGCCGCTTCCTCGGGCAGTTCGGTCTTGACCCGCAGCAGGCACAGGAAGGCCCCCAGCTGGGCGTCCTCGACCTTGTCCTCCATGATCATGCGCATGGCGGCGCGGGCCTCGTCCAGGGTCAGCGGCCGCGACAGGTTCGGCCCCTTGCCGAGGATGCGGACATATTGGGCGAACGGATGTTCCTGCGGCGTAGCGCCGTGGGCACGCGGATGGGACACGAAGCGGCTCCCTTGCTGGGCTGGGGTCGGCGAATACGTTTCAGTTTATCCTGATATGACCGGGGCAGGGCAAGCGGCTTGAGAAGCCGGACGGCTTGACCGCGCTGCTGCGGAGCGGTATAAAACTGAACCGTTCAGTTCAGAGTTTGCCATGAAAAAGCCCATCCTGCTCCTGCTGGCCGTCTTCACCCTGGTTGCGGCGGCCGCCACCGGCTGGCGCTGGTACAGCGACTGGCGCTTCGTCGAAAGCACCGACGACGCCTATGTCGAGGGCGACATCACCCATCTGGCCCCCAAGGTGGCCGGCCACATCGCCGAGGTGGCGGTGACCGACAACCAGCCGGTCAAGGCCGGCGACCTGCTGGTGCGGCTGGACGATCGCGACCAGCGCGCCCGGCTGGCCGACGCCGTGGCCCTGGTGGCGGCGCGTGCGGCTCAATTCGAGCAGCTGGACGACAAGGTCGCCGTACAGCAGGCATTGCTGGTCCAGGCCGGAGCGGGCATTTCGGCGGCTCAGGCCGATCTGGTGCGCAGCCGCGCCGATCTGGAGCGCACCCGCACCCTGGTGCGCGACGATTATGTCAGCCGGCAGCGGTTCGACACCCAGGCAGCCGACGCCGCCAAGGCCGAGGCCGGCGTTCGCGGCACCAGCGCCCAGGCCAACGCCGCCCGCCGGCAGATCGCCGTGCTGGAAGCCGACAGGGCCGTCGCCCGTGCCCAGCTGGATCAGGCCCGCGCCCAGCAATCCCTGGCGGAAAGCGACGTGGACGCCACCCTGATCCGCGCCCCGGTGGACGGGGTGATCGGCAACCGGGTGGCGCGGGCCGGCATGTATGTCCGCCCCGGCCAGCACCTGCTGTCGGTGGTGCCGCTGGGGTCGGTGTGGGTCGACGCCAATTTCAAGGAAACCCAACTGGGCCGCCTGCGCCCCGGCCTGGCGGCAGAAATCAGCGTCGATGCCTTTGCCGGCGCCGTGATCACCGGGCATATCACCGGCTTCTCGCCGGCATCGGGGGCGCGCTTCAGCCTGCTGCCGCCGGAAAACGCCACCGGCAACTTCACCAAGGTGGTGCAGCGGGTGCCGGTGCGCATCGCCCTGCCGGCCGGCCACCCCCTGTCCGGTCGCCTGCTGCCCGGCCTGTCGGTGGTGGTCCGGGTGCGGACGGCGCCATGAGCGCCGCCGATCCCCGCCTGTCGGTCCGCCCCGAGGACCGGGTGGTGTCGGCGCGCGACTGGATCGGGTTCATGTCGATGGTGCTGGGCATGTTCATGGCGATCCTGGACATCCAGATCGTCGCCAGCTCGATGTCGCAGATCCAGGCCGGGCTGTCGGCCTCGGCCGACGAGATCAGCTGGGTCCAGACCGCCTATCTGATCGCCGAGGTGGTGATGATCCCGCTGTCGGGATGGATGGCCAAGGTCTTTTCCACCCGCTGGCTGTTCCTGGTCAGCTGTCTGACCTTCACCCTTGCGTCCGTCGCCTGCGCCGTGGCGTGGAGCATCGAATCGATGATCGTCTTCCGCGCCATCCAGGGCTTTCTGGGCGGCGCGATGATCCCCACGGTGTTCGCCACCTCGTACATGATGTTTCCGCCCAGCCGGCAGGCCGGAGTGTCGGTGCTGATCGGCCTGGTGGCGACGATGGCTCCGACCCTGGGGCCGACCCTGGGCGGCTGGCTGACCGAAACCTGGAGCTGGCACTGGCTGTTCCTGGTCAATGTCGTGCCCGGCCTGCTGGTCGCCGCCCTGGTGGGGGTGTTCGTGCGGGTCGACCGGCCGCGGCTGGAGATGCTGAAGGGCTTCGACCTGGCCGGGATCGTCCTGGTGGCGGCCTTCCTGGGATCGCTGCAATATATCCTCGAGGAAGGCCCGGGCGACGACTGGTTCGCCGAACCCAAGATCGTCGTGCTGTCGGGTCTGTGCGCGGTGGCCGGGCTGGGCTTTCTGTGGCGGGAACTGGCAGCCGAGCATCCGGTGGTGGATCTCAGGGCGTTTTCCGACCGCAATTTCACCGTGGGGTGCCTTTACAGTTTCATCATCGGCATCGGGCTGTACGGGTCGGTCTATGTGGTGCCGCTGTTCCTGGGGCGGGTGCGCGGCTTCTCGGCGCTGGAAATCGGCCTGACCATGATGGTGACGGGCGCCTTTCAGTTCCTGTCGGCGCCGCTGGCCGGCAATCTGGCCCGGCACATGGACCTGCGGGTCATGCTGGGGATCGGGCTGGCCCTGTTCGGTGCCGGCCTGTGGCTGAACCACGCGCTGACCAGCCAATGGGGCTATTGGGAAATGGTCCTGCCCCAGGCGGTGCGCGGCCTGTCGCTGATGTTCTGTTTCGTGCCCATCAACGCGGTGGCGCTGGGGCACCTGCCGGCAGTGGCGGTGCAGAACGCCTCGGGCCTTTACAACCTGATGCGCAACCTGGGCGGCGCCATCGGTCTGGCGGCCATCACCACCGCGCTGGGCGACCGCTCGGACCTGCATTTCCTGCGTCTGTCGGAGCGGCTGACCCCGGACAATCTGGAAGCCGTCACCCGGCTGTCCGGCCTGTCGGAACGCATGGCCGCCCTGATCCCCGGCGACCCCGACATGGCGGCGCTGAAGGTGCTGCAGTCCATCACCCACCAGCAGGCGCTGACGATGGCCTTCGACGACGTGCTGATGGGGATGAGCCTGGTGTTCGTCGCCGGCCTGCTGCTGATGCCGCTGGTCCACAAGGTCGGACATCCTTCGGCGGATTCCAGCGGGCACTGACGCCCTTTCGGATCTGGTGGGGATTGCGGGACTTGAACCCGCCCGCATGCGGAGCATGCTTGTCGGAGCATCCGCCTTGCGGGTTCGTCTGAAAATTGGTGGGGACGGCGGGACTTGAACCCGCAAGGCCGAAGCCGGGCGATTTTAAGTCGCCGGTGTTTACCGTTTCACCACGTCCCCCATATCGGCCATTCTTCATTCGTACGCTACGCTGTCAATGGCTATGCGGGGCTTGATCTCGGATTAAAAAAACGTATGCTCGTTTAAATTCCGTGTTTCAGGGTTGGGAGTGGTCGATGAGCGCCTTCAATGCCAGCATGAACTTCGATCTGGGCGAGACTGCCGACATGATGCGCGATCAGGTCGCGGCCTTCGCCGCCGCCGAGATCGCGCCGCGTGCCGCCGACATCGACAGGACCAACGAGTTTCCCGACGACCTGTGGCGCAAATTCGGCGACATGGGCCTGCTGGGCATCACCGCCGAGGAGGAATATGGCGGCGCCGGCATGGGCTATCTGGAACATGTCGTGGCGATGGAGGAAATTTCCCGCGCCTCGGCTTCGGTCGGCCTGTCCTACGGGGCGCATTCCAACCTGTGCGTCAACCAGATCCGCCGCAACGGCAATGCCGAGCAGAAGCGGAAATACCTGCCCAAGCTGATCTCGGGCGAGCATGTCGGCGCCCTGGCCATGAGCGAGCCCAACGCCGGCTCCGACGTGGTGTCGATGAAATTGCGGGCCGAGAAGAAGGGCGACCGCTATGTCCTGAACGGCACCAAGATGTGGATCACCAACGGCCCCGACGCCGATACCCTGGTGGTCTACGCCAAGACCGATCCCGCCGCCGGGCCGAAGGGCATCACCACCTTCATCATCGAGAAGGGGTTCAAGGGGTTTTCGGTGGCGCAGAAGCTGGACAAGCTGGGCATGCGCGGCTCCAACACCGGCGAACTGGTGTTCCAGGACTGCGAGGTGCCGGAGGAAAACATCCTGGGCGCCGTCGGCAAGGGCGTCAACGTGCTGATGAGCGGCCTGGATTACGAGCGCGCCGTGCTGGCCGCCGGGCCGCTGGGCATCATGCGCGCCTGCATGGACGTGGTGGTGCCCTACATCCACGAACGCGTCCAGTTCGGCCAGCCCATCGGCGCCTTCCAGCTGATGCAGGGCAAGATCGCCGACATGTACACCACCATGAACGCCTGCCGGGCTTACGCCTATGCCGTGGCCCGCGCCTGCGACCGTGGCGAGACCTCGCGCAAGGATGCCGCCGGCGTCATCCTGTACTGCGCCGAGAAGGCCACCTGGATGGCGCTGGAGGCGATCCAGACCCTGGGCGGCAACGGCTATATCAACGAATTCCCGACCGGACGCCTGCTGCGCGACGCCAAGCTGTACGAGATCGGCGCCGGCACCAGCGAAATCCGCCGCATGCTGATCGGCCGCGAACTGTTCGAAGAGACCAAATAGCCATGTCCGTCATCAAAAGCGCCGTCAACCCCCGCTCCGACGATTTCCGCAAGAACGCCGCCGTCACCGGCGCCCTGGTCGAGGATCTGAAGCAGGTGGTCGCCGCCATCAAGCAGGGCGGCGGGACCGTGGCCCGCGAGCGCCACCTGTCCCGCGGCAAGCTGCTGCCGCGCGAACGCATCCGCCGGCTGCTGGATGTCGGATCGCCATTCCTGGAACTGTCGCAGATGGCCGCCTGGGACATGTATTCCAAGGATGTCATGGCCGCCGGCATCATCACCGGCATCGGCTCGGTGGCCGGGCAGGAATGCATGATCGTCGCCAATGACGGCACGGTGAAGGGCGGCAGCTATTACCCGCTGACCGTCAAGAAGCATCTGCGCGCCCAGGAAATCGCCCGGGAAAACAACCTGCCCTGCATCTATCTGGTGGAATCCGGCGGGGCCAACCTGCCCAACCAGGACGAGGTGTTCCCCGACCGCGACCATTTCGGCCGCATCTTCTATAACCAGGCGCAGATGAGCGCGGCGGGCATTCCGCAGATTTCCGTGGTGCACGGCTCGTGCACCGCGGGCGGCGCCTACATCCCGGCGATGAGCGACGAATCGGTGATCGTCAAGGGGCAGGGCACCATCTTCCTGGGCGGTCCCCCGCTGGTCCGGGCCGCCACCGGCGAGGTGGTCACCGCCGAGGAACTGGGCGGCGCCGACGTGCATTGCCGCACCTCGGGCGTCACCGACCATTACGCCCTGGATGACGGCCACGCCCTGGCCATCGCCCGGCGCATCGTCGGCACGCTGAACCGCCGCAAGCCGGTGGGGCTGGACATCGCCACGCCCGAAGATCCGCGCTACGACCCCAAGGAACTGTACGGCATCATTCCCGCCGACCCGCGCAAGCCCTACGACGTGCGCGAGGTCATCGCCCGGGTGGTCGACGGTTCGCGCTTCGAGGAGTTCAAGCAGAATTACGGCACCACCCTGGTGTGCGGTTTCGCCCATATCTGGGGCTATCCGGTGGGGATCGTCGCCAATAACGGCATCCTGTTCTCGGAATCGGCGCAGAAGGGCGCCCATTTCGTGGAATTGTGCAGTCAGCGCGGCATTCCGCTGATCTTCCTGCAAAACATCACCGGCTTCATGGTCGGCCGGAAGTACGAAGCCGGCGGCATCGCCAAGGACGGCGCCAAGATGGTCACGGCGGTGGCCTGCGCCCGGGTGCCGAAATTCACCCTGATCATCGGCGGCTCGTTCGGGGCGGGCAATTACGGCATGTGCGGCCGCGCGTTCCAGCCGCGTTTCCTGTGGATGTGGCCCACCGGCCGCGTTTCGGTGATGGGCGGAGAGCAGGCGGCCGGCGTGATGGCCCAGATCAAGCGCGACGCCATGTCCGCCAAGGGGCAGGCGTGGGACCCGGCCGAGGAGGAGGCGTTCAAAAGCCCCATCCGCGAACAGTACGAGACCCAGGGCCATCCCTATTACGCCGGCGCCCGCCTGTGGGATGACGGGCTGCTGGACCCGGCCGAGACCCGCATGGTGCTGGCCCTGGGCATTTCCGCCTCTCTCAACGCCCCCATCGAGCCGACCCGGTTCGGCGTGTTCCGGATGTGATGCCATGAGCGGATCGCTGCTGACCGCCACCCGCGACCGGGTGCGCTTCATCACCCTGAACCGGCCCGAGCGCCATAACGCCTTCGACGATTCCCTGATCGCCGAGCTGACCTGCGCCTTCCAGGACGCCGCCGCCGATCCGGCCGTGCGGGTGGTGGTGCTGGACTCGGTGGGGAAAAGCTTTTCCGCCGGGGCCGATCTCGACTGGATGCGGCGCATGGCCGGCTATGACCACCAGCGCAACCTGGCCGACGCCCGCGCCCTGGCCGATCTGATGCGGACCATCGAATCCTGCCCCAAGCCGACCATCGCCGTGGTGCAGGGGGCCGCCTATGGCGGCGGCGTCGGGCTGGTGGCCTGCTGCGACATGGCCGTCGCGTCCGGCCACGCCCTGTTCTGCCTGTCCGAGGTCAAGCTGGGCATCATTCCGGCGGTGATCAGCCCCTATGTGGTGCGGGCTATCGGCGGGCGGGCGGCCCGGCGCTATTTCCAGACCGCCGAAACCTTCACCGCGTCCAAGGCGGCCGAACTGGGACTGGTGTCCGAGGTGGCCCCCGCCGACGGACTGATCGAACAGCGCGACCGCTGGATCGCCCAATTGCTGGTCAACGGTCCGCAGGCGATGGCGGCGGCCAAGGATCTGGCGGTCCAGGCCGCCGAACGGCCGCTGGACGATTCCTTGCGGGGCTGGACAGCCGAACGCATCGCCAGCCTGCGCGCCTCGGACGAGGGCCGCGAAGGCATCGCCGCCTTTCTGGAACGGCGCAAACCATCCTGGATCGAGGGCTAGCCGGATGTTCGACAAAATCCTGATCGCCAATCGCGGCGAAATCGCCTGCCGGGTCATCCGCACCGCCAGGCGCCTGGGCATCCGCACCGTCGCGGTTTATTCCGAGGCCGACACGAATGCCCTGCATGTGCAGTTGGCCGACGAGGCGCATCTGATCGGTCCGGCTCCGGCCGCCGAATCCTATCTGCTGGGGTCCCGCATCATCGAGGCGGCGCGGGCGTCCGGGGCCGGAGCCATTCATCCCGGCTACGGCTTCCTGTCGGAAAACGCCGCCTTCGCCGAAGCCTGCGCCGCAGCCGGCATCACCTTCATCGGCCCCAAGCCGGCCGCCATCCGGGCGATGGGGTCCAAGGCGGAATCCAAGCGGCTGATGGAGGCGGCGGGCGTCCCCCTGGTTCCCGGCTATCACGGCGCCGGGCAGGATGACGCGGCGCTGGTCCAGGCGGCCCAGGCCATCGGCTTTCCGGTGCTGGTCAAGGCGTCGGCCGGCGGTGGCGGCAAGGGCATGCGGGTGGTGCGCGAAGCGGCCGAGCTGGACGGCGCCATCGCCGGTGCCCGGCGCGAGGCCAAGGCGGCGTTCGGTGACGATTCGCTGCTGCTGGAACGCTATCTCGACCATCCCCGCCACGTCGAGATCCAGGTGTTCTGCGACCGTCTGGGCAACGGCGTCTATCTGTTCGAGCGCGATTGCAGCCTGCAGCGCCGCCATCAGAAGGTGATCGAGGAAGCCCCGGCCCCGCTGCTGCCCGACGAAATCCGCCGGGCGATGGGCGAGGCGGCGGTGGCGGCGGCCAAGGCGGTCGATTATGAGGGGGCCGGCACCGTCGAGTTCCTGTTCCAGGACGGCCGCTTCTATTTCATCGAGATGAACACCCGCCTGCAGGTCGAACATCCCGTCACCGAAATGATTTCCGGCCAGGATCTGGTGGAATGGCAACTGGCGGTGGCCGCCGGCCGGCCGCTGCCGCTGGGCCAGCACGAGCTGGTGCGCAACGGCCACGCCTTCGAGGCCCGTCTTTACGCCGAGGATGCCGGCCGGGATTTCCTGCCGGCCACCGGCCGTCTGGTGCATTTCCGGCCTCCGGCCGCGACCCGGCACGTCCGCGTCGATACCGGGGTGCAGGAAGGCGACGAGGTCAGCGCCTTCTACGATCCGATGATCGCCAAGCTGATCGTCTGGGGCGAGGAGCGCGATTGCGCTCTGCGGCACCTGCGCCGCGCCCTGGCCGACACCGAGGTGGCCGGCCTGACCACCAATGTGGGATTTCTGGCGGCCATCGCCGGCCATCCGGCCTTTGCCGCCTTCGAGGTCGACACCGGCTTCATCGACCGTCACCGGGCCACGTTGCTGCCGCCGCCCCAGACGGTTCCCGATGCGGCGCTGGCCTTCGCCGCCGCCGCCCTGCTGCTGGAACGGGAAGACAACGCGGCGCGGGCGGCGGCACGGTCCGGCGATCCCCATTCGCCGTGGCACCATACCGGCGGCTGGCGCCTGAACGACGACAACCATCACGACTTCCGCCTGATGGATGGCGATGTGCAACGGCTGGCGACCGTTCATTTCCGGGCCGAGGGCTGGGACATGGATCTGCCGTCCGGCTCGCTGCGGGTCCGCGGCGCGGTCCGCGACGGCCGGCGCATCACCGCCGAAGTGGGCGGCGAACGGCGGTCGGCCTCGGTGGTGGTGCAGGGGCTGGATATCGCCGTGCTGCTGGACGGTGCCAGCTGGCGGCTGAAGCTGGACGATCCTTCGGCCAAGGCCGCCGACCAGGATGGCGGCGGCGGCTCGCTGACGGCGCCGATGACCGGCCGGGTGGTGCAGGTGCTGGTGGCCGCCGGCGACCATGTCGAACGCGGCCGGGCGCTGCTGGTGGTCGAGGCCATGAAGATGGAGCACACCATCGCCGCTCCCGCCGACGGCACGGTGGTCGAGGTGTTGTACGCCGTCGGCGATCAGGTGGCCGACAGTGCCGAGCTGCTGGTCTTCCAGGCGGACGAGGTCAAGGCATGACCCTGCCCGCCAGCGTCCGCATCGTCGAGGTCGGCCCCCGCGACGGCCTGCAGAACGAATCGCGGCCCGTGCCGCTGGCGGTCAAGGTCGCCCTGGTCGACGCCCTGTCCGAGGCCGGTCTACCCGCCGTCGAGGCCGGCAGCTTCGTCTCGCCCAAATGGGTGCCGCAAATGGCCGACTCGGCGGCGGTGATGGCGGCCATCCGCCGCTATCCCGGCACCGACTATCCGGTTCTGGTGCCCAATCTGCAGGGGCTGGAGCAGGCCCTGGCGGCGGAGGCGCGGGAAATCGCCGTCTTCGCCGCGGCGTCGGAAAGCTTCTCACGCAGGAACATCAACTGTTCCATCGCCGACAGTCTGGACAGGTTCGCCCCGGTGGTCGACAAGGCGCGGGCCGCCGGCCTGCGGGTGCGCGGCTATGTGTCCTGCGTGCTGGGCTGTCCCTACGAAGGGGACGTCGCCCCGGCGGCGGTGGCCGAAGTGGCGGCGCGGCTGACGGCGATGGGCTGTTACGAGATTTCGCTGGGCGACACCATCGGCACCGGCACGCCGGGCAAGGCCCAGTCGCTGGTCGACGCGGTGGCGGCCCGGGTGCCGGTCGAACGGCTGGCGGCGCATTTCCACGACACCTACGGCCAGGCCCTGGCCAATATCTTCGCCGTCCTGGAAAAAGGCGTGGCCGTGGTGGATGCCTCGGTGGCCGGCCTGGGCGGCTGTCCCTATGCCCGGGGGGCATCGGGCAACGTCGCCACCGAAGACGTGGTCTACATGCTGAACGGCCTGGGCATCCGCACCGGAATCGACCTGGACCGTCTGGCCGCCGCCGGCGCGGCCATCTGCCGGGCGCTGGACCGCCCTTCCGGGTCCAAGGTGGCCCGGGCGCTGTCGGCCCGGTAGAAGAAACCGGCCCCGGCGGCCCCGGCCCCGCCCCGGCCCCAGACCATCGCGTTTCTAGGCTTCGCGGATGCCGCTCAGGAAGCGGTCGACCTCGGCCCGCAGGTTGGCCGCCTGCATCTGCACCAGTTCCACCGCCTCCAGCACCTCGCGGGCGGCTTCGTCGGTCTGGTGGATGGCCCGGCTGACATCGTTGATGTTCTCGTAGACCTGATTGGTGCCGCTGGCGGCATGGTCGATGTTGCGGGCGATTTCCTGGGTGGCGGCGCCCTGTTCCTCGATGGCGGCGGCGATGGTGGTGGTGATGCCGTCCATGCTGGAAATGGTGGTGCCGATCCCCTGGATGGCGGTGACCGTCTGGTGGGTTTCCTTCTGGATGGTGGACACCTGGGTGGAAATGTCCTCGGTGGCCTTGACCGTCTGGCGGGCAAGGTTCTTGACCTCGGAGGCCACCACGGCGAAGCCCTTGCCGGCTTCGCCGGCGCGGGCCGCCTCGACGGTGGCGTTCAGGGCCAGCAGGTTGGTCTGCTCGGCGATGCCGGTGATCAGTTCGATGATCTCGCCGATCTTGTCGGCGGCTCCGGCCAGCCCGGTGACGCGGACGTTGACGCCGGCCGCCTCGTGCGAGGCGCTGCTGGCCACCTGATTGGACATGCCGACCTGCTGGGCGATCTCGGAAATCGAGGTCGACAGCTCTTCCGCGGCTTCGGCGACCATGCGGACGTTTTCATTGGCTTCGTTGGCGTACTGGGCCGCCGACTTGGCGTCGTTGGCCGCCGAATCGGCCACGTCGACCAGATGGCGGGTGGTCTTGGTCATCGCCTCGGCCGAGGTGGAAACCGTGTTCAGTGCGGTGGCGACGGCGCTTTCGAAGCCCTTGATCAGGCTTTCCAGGCGCTGCATCCGCGCTTCGCGGGCGGCGGCGGCCTTGCGGGCCTCTTCCTCCATCGCCTGCTTGGCGATGGTGTTTTCCTTGAACACCTGCACGGCGCGGGCGATGTCGCCGACTTCGTCGGGCCGGTCCAGGGATGGCACGTCGATGGATATGTCGCCGCCGGCCAGGCCGCCCATGCGCACCGTCATGTCGTGGATGGGCGAGGTGATGACGCTTTTCAGGATCCAGCGCACGCCCAGCACCGCCAGGATGGCGGCGACGATGCCGCCGATGGTCAGGAAGGTCAGGACCTGACGCAGCTTGGCTTCGGCCTCGGCGGTGGACAGGGACGACGACAGGACGGCGATGACTTCGCCGCTTTCCATGCCCATGCCGCCGTGGCAGGCGAAGCAGACCTCGTCCTTGGCACCCTCGGTGACGCCCAGGACGATGGGATAGGCATAGCGGTAATAGCCGCCGACCATGCGGCCGACCGGCTCCTTCAGGGTGAAGGCCTCGACGTCGATGGCGTCCTGCGGCTTCTTCGCCGGCTTGGACGGATCGGTTTCGGCCATGTGGGCTGCGACCTTGTCGCCCCAGGCGCTCCACACCTTGCCGGGATAATGGACGTTGCGGCTGCCGAACCAGTTGTTGAAGACCTGGATGCCGATATTGTCGCCGTCTTCCGGCCGTTTGGCCATGACGTTGAGAATCAGGGCATGGAGCGAGGTCATCTCGTTGAAGGAAAGCTGCTGGAGCTGCCGCTCCATCTCGCTTTTCTCGAAACGGGCGATGACCAGGACGACGCTTGCCACCAGGGCAATGACGCCGACGCCGACCCTGATCATGAAGCGGCTGGACAGCCGCAGATTACGCCAGGCCTGCACGAGCCCCGTCCTTTATGTGATGCGCTGGGTGCCATCCCCCCACGGGCGGCCGTCGCGGTGATACTAAACCTGCGCCGAGATTATTATGAAAGGCCGGTATTGGGAATACCGGCCTTTCGGAAACGCACAAAAAGTTCTGTGGGTTAAGCGCGGACCAGCGCCTCGTAGTCGGCGATCAGCCGCTGCGAGATATCGCCGGGCGTGAAGGCATAGGGGCCGATTTCGCGCACGGGCGTGACTTCCGCCGCCGTTCCGGTCAGGAAGCATTCGGTGGCCTTGGCCATTTCTTCCGGGAAGATGGCCCGTTCGACCACCTTGATGCCGCGCTTCTTCGCCAGTTCGATCACCGTCTGGCGGGTGATGCCGTTCAGGAAGCAGTCGGGGGTCGGGGTATGCAGCTCGCCGTCATAGACGAAGAAGATGTTGGCGCCGGTGGCTTCGGCCACCTGGCCGCGCCAGTCCAGCATCAGGCTGTCCTCGAAGCCCAGCCCTTCGGCCTTGTGCTTGCTGATGGTGCAGATCATGTAAAGACCGGCGGCCTTCGACGAGGTGGGGGCGGTCTCGGGGTGGGGGCGCTTCCATTCGCTGATGTTCAGGCGGATGCCGCGCATGCGGGCCTCGGGCGACCAATAGCTGGGCCAGCTCCACACGGCGATGGCCACATGGATGCGGTTGGCCTGCGCGGCCACGCCCATCATCTCGGAGCCGCGCCACGCCACCGGGCGGACATAGCCGTCGACGATGCCGTTGGCCTTGATGGTCGCGTCGGTGGCCGCGTCGATCTCGGCGGCACTGTAGGGCACCTTCATGCCCAGGATTTCCCCCGACTTGACCAGACGCTCGGAATGTTCGGTCAGCTTGAACACCTTGCCGCCGTATACCCGTTCGCCTTCGAAGACGCACGAGCCGTAATGCAGGCCGTGGGTCAGGACGTGGACCTTGGCGTCGCGCCACGGCAACAGCGTGCCGTCGAACCAAATGAAGCCGTCGCGATCATCGAAGGGAAGGACACCAGCCATCGGAGAATCCATTCGCAAGAGGGGAGGTTGAGACATAAAGTTACCGTTCGCACTTGCATTGAGTAACATTTTGAGGCCATATATGTCAACATGACTGACATAAAGACCGGCATCAATCCCCTCTTCCTTCGCGAGGAGGAGCTGCGGCAGGGCATCGAGCTGCTGTTCTTCGCCTATCGCGATTTCACGGCCGAGCCCGATGCCATCCTGGCCGAGTACGGATTCGGCCGTGCCCATCATCGGGTCATCTATTTCGTCGGCCGCAATCCCGGCATGACCGTGTCCGAATTGCTGGACATCCTGCGCATCACCAAGCAGTCGCTGTCGCGGGTGCTCGGCCAGCTGGTCGATGAAGGCTTCGTCACCCAGCGGCCCGGCGTCCGCGACCGCCGCCAGCGTCTGCTGGCCCTGACCGAAAAAGGCATCGAGATGGAACGCCTGCTGACGGAGCGCCAGCGCGCCCGCATCGCCCGCGCCTATCGCGCCGCCGGGGCCGAAGCGGTCGAGGGATTTCGCAAGGTGATGCTGGGACTGGTCGACGAGGCCGACCATCCGCGCTTCCCCTTGCGTCTTTCCGTCCGGCGCTGACGGCAGGGGGCGGCATGGACGACAAGGCGCACATCCTGGTGGTCGACGACGACACGAGGCTGCGCGGCCTGTTGCGCAAGTATCTGGCCGACAACGGCTATCTGGTCGCCGTGGCCGAGGACGCCGTCGAGGCGCGGGCCAAGCTGGCCGCCCTGGCCTTCGACCTGATCGTGCTGGATGTGATGATGCCGGGCGAGGACGGCATCTCGCTGACCCGCGACGTGCGCCGCACCTGCGGCGTGCCCATCCTGCTGCTGACGGCGATGGGCGAGACGCAGGACCGCATCGCCGGACTGGAAGCCGGGGCCGACGACTACCTGACCAAGCCTTTCGAACCGCGCGAGTTGCTGCTGCGCATCGCCTCGATCCTGCGCCGCGCTCCCAAGCCCGGCCCCGAACCCGCCGTCCGGCCGCTGGCCCTGGGCCTGTTCGTCTGGGATCCGGCCAGGGCCGAGTTGCGGCAAGGCGACGAGCCGGTGCACCTGACCACCGCCGAGCGCGAGCTGATGACCATCCTGGCCGACGCCGCCGGACAGGTGGTGGAGCGCGACGACCTGGCGGCGCGCACCGGCAATGCCGCCAACGCCCGCGCCGTCGACGTCCAGGTCACCCGGCTGCGCAAGAAGCTGGAGGACGATCCGCGCATGCCGCGTTATCTCCAGACGGTGCGCGGCCAGGGCTACATGCTGAGGCCGGACTGACATGCCGCTGACCGGCGCCTGGCTGAAGCGGTTGGCTCCCCAGGGTTTGCTGGGCCGATCCCTGCTGATCATCGTCACGCCGCTGATCGTGGTGCAGCTGGTCAGCACCTACATCTTCTACGCCAGCCATTGGGATACCGTCGCCCGCCGTCTGGCCCTGGGGCTGGCCGGCGACATCGGCGCGGTCATCGAGACCCAGCGGGCCTTTCCCGATCCCGAAAGCCAGCTGCGCGTCATGCGCATCGCCGCCAACAAGATGGATCTGGACATCCGTTTCCAGCCCGGCGGCATCCTGCCCAACGTCCCGCCGCCGCCGGGGGTGGGGATGATGGAGGCCGCCCTGTACGATGCCCTGGGCGAGCGGGTGCAGCGCCCCTTCATGGTCGACGCCACCGGCTTCGAACGCGAGGTGGCGATCCGGGTCCAGCTGTCGGACGGATTGCTGGAAATCTTCGTGCCGCGCAAGCGCCTGTTCTCGTCCACCACCTACATTTTCGTCCTGTGGATGGTCGGGACGTCGATGCTGCTGCTGGGCATCGCCATCGTCTTCATGCGCAATCAGGTCCGCAGCGTGCGCAAGCTGGCCACCGCCGCCGACCGCTTCGGCCGCGGACTGGAGGTAGCCAACTTCAAGCCGGAAGGCGCCATCGAGGTGCGCCAGGCCGCCCTGGCCTTCAACGTGATGCGCGAGCGTCTGAAGCGGCAGATCCAGCAGCGGACCGAAATGCTGGCCGGGGTGTCGCACGACCTGCGCACGCCGCTGACCCGGATGAAATTGCAACTGGCGATGATGGGCGACATCGACGGCCGGGCCGAGCTTGAGGAAGACGTGGCCGAGATGGAGCGCATGGTCGAAGGCTATCTGGCCTTCGCCCGCGGCGAGGGCAGCGAGCCGCCGGCATCGGCCGACCTGGGCGCGCTGGTCGAAGAGGTGGCCGGCCGCTTCCGCCGCGAAGGCCGGGAAATGGACGTCCATGTCGAGGGACGTCTGCAGATGCCGCTGCGGGTCCATGCCCTGTCGCGGGCCTTGGCCAACCTGATCGGCAACGCCTTCCGCTATGGCGGTCACGTCTGGGTACGGGTGGTGCGCCAGGACGACGCCGCCGAGGTGATCGTCGACGATGACGGCCCCGGCATTCCCGCCGACAAGCGCGAGCAGGTGTTCAAGCCGTTCCTGCGGCTGGAAGGGTCGCGCAACATCGCCACCGGCGGCGTCGGGCTGGGCCTGACCATCGCCCGCGACATCGCCCGCGGCCACGGCGGCGACGTGGTGCTGGAGGACAGCCCCCTGGGCGGGCTGCGGGCGCGGCTGCGGCTGCCGTTCTAGCCGGCCAGGAATTCCAGCTGCCAGATCATCTCGTCCTGGGTCAGCGGGAAGCCGCCGTCACGGCTCCGCAGGGTCCGGCCCGGCGGCAGCTTCAGCAGGCGGGCCTGCAATTGCAGGCACAGCGCCATCGACAGGCCGGCTTTCCAAGTGATGGACACCATGCCCTTGGCGCTTTGGGTTTCCACCGTCTTGCGCACCACCAGCGGCGGCAATCCGGCCAGAACCGCCAGCGACGCGCAGACGAAGGCCAGATCGTTGCCGGCCAGGGCGGTGTCGACGGTGCTTTCGTCCAACTGGCCTTGCGCATGCAGATGCCGGGCCCGCATCAGGGCGGTCTCTTCGTCGGCGGCGCGGCGGGCCTCGGCCTTGGCCGGACCGGAGACTTCCAGTTCGTCCAGCCGCTTGCGGACCACGGCGGCCACCGCCACCGTGGTTTCCTGGTCCAGATCGTGACGGGCGGCCAGTCCCTGCAGCAGGCCGGCGGCGACGAAACGGGCCAGCCTGAGCGTCGCCCGGGACGACAGGGACGGACGCTGGACCAGGGGAAGGTGCCAGGCTTCGATGTCGGCGGCGCGATCCACCAGCCGGTCCAGCGTCTCTTCGCGGATCTGGGCCGATTCGTTGCCCAGCAGGACGGCGATGGCATCGATGTCGTCGGTGGCGGCGATGGCGTCGGCGACCCGGACATTGACCCCCTCGCGCCGGGAAATCGCCGACAGGGCGCCGGGAATGGGGCTGGACCCGATGATGTCCAGCAGATCCTCGTCGGTCAGGATCGGGGAATATTGCAATACCGGCGCCGCCACGGCGATTTCGGCATCCCGGGCCAGCCGGCCGATCAGCTCGGGCGGGGCGTCGGCGACGTCCTTCAGGGCCTGGGCCAGGATTTCGCGAACCCTGGGGATCTGGTCGCGGGCCAGGGTTTCCAGCGCATCGTAGGTGCAGCGGCGCAGGCGGTCCTGTTCGTGGGCCGACAGGCCGGGGGCCAGACGGGCGATCTTGCCGGCCAGGTCCAGGCGGACCCGCTCGTCGCCGTCGCCGGCCAGCAGCAGGTCGGCCTGGGATGGCGTGCGGGGATTGGCGGCGACCAGACGGCGGACGTCGGGATCGGCATCCTCGGCCAGGAAATACAGGATTTCCGGCCGCATCTCGGGCGAACCGGCCAGCTTGGCCCGCACCGCGGGGTCGGCATCCGCGGCCAGATCGCGGGCTTCTTCATAGGTCACCTTGCGGTCGCCGCCCAGCAGGCGCTTCAGCAGTCCCAACACCATGACCGCCCCTCACGCGCCGTTCGGCGGGGGCGGGGCCAGACGCCAGTGCCCCTTGCCGTCGCGTTTGACCTCGTACATCGCCTTGTCGGCGCGTGCGATCAGCTCGTCCAGTTCTTCCCGGCTGGTCCCGGCATGGACGGCGACGCCCAGCGACATCGCCAGCGGCTTGTCCGGCGATCCCGAGAATCGGGCCAGCGGCACGCTGGCCTCCAGTATGGCCGCGCACCGATGGATCGCGGTCTGCTCCTCGGCGCCTTCCAGCCAGATGGCGAATTCGTCGCCCCCCAGGCGGGCCACCAGATCGGTGGGGCGGGTCGATTGCATCAGCAGGTCGCGCACCGCCAGCAGGGCCTGGTCGCCGGTCTGATGGCCGTGCACGTCGTTGACCGCCTTGAAATTGTCCAGATCGGCGTAGATCAGGGTTGCCGGGCGTTGTTCCCGGGCCAGACGGTGGAAGCGCCGGGCGATTTCCTCGAAGAAGGCGCGGCGGTTGAACAGGCCGGTCAGCGAATCGGTCCGCGACAGCCGCAGGATCCGCTCGTGATTGGCGATCTGCTCGTTGGCCAAGCCGACCTGATTGGCGACGTCGTCGATCAGCAGGCGGTCGTCGTCGCCCCACACCGGGCGGGTCTGGTCGCGCCACAGCAGGACGGCGCCGTTGATCTGGGAATGATAGCGGCTGACCGTGGCCAGCACCGGCCAGCCGTCGATGCTGCCGTCGAAATGGTCGGACTCGACGAAGCTGTCCAGAATGGCCTGCTCGTCGCGGCCGTCGCCGTATTGGGCCGCCAGGGCGAAGTCCGGATCTTCGGGCAGGATGCGGAAAATCTGGCAGCCGGTCGCCCCCAGGGCGCGGGCGGTGGCTTCGGCGGCGGCCCGCAGCATGTCGGCGGGATCGACCTCGTCGCGGATGGTCCGCACGATGTAGGACAGCAGGCGTTCGCGGCTGTTGGCCCGCGACAGGGCGGCGTCGCGCAGGCGTTCCTGGGTGACGTCGCGGCAGATGCCGCGGGCGCCCATCCAGGCGTCGTGTTCGCCCAGGATCGGCGTGGCCGACGCCAGCAGGCAGGCTTCCGCCCCGTCGGCCTGACGGATCCACATCTCGGCATCCTCGACCGGCTCGGCGGTCAGGAACGGCGCCGGCCCGGCCGGATCGGTGGCCGCCGAGAATTCCCGGGGGTGGCGCCCGACCAGCTCGTCGGCGCTGTAGCCCAGGGCGCCCTTGGGGCTGACGAAGACGAAGCTGCCGTCGGCGCCGACTTCCCAGGCGAAATCCGAACTGATTTCGACCAGATCCTTGTAGCGTTGCCGGGATTCCACCAGGGCCGAGCGCAGATTGCGCTCCAGGGTGACGTCGCGTCCCAGGACGATCAGATGGCCGTCATCCGAAACCAGGGCCGACACTTCGAGAATGATGCTGCCGCCGCCGGCCGCCGGCAGGCTTTCCATCATGCCGCAGGGCTGCCCGCTTTCGGCCGCCAGCAGGGCCGGCAGGGCCTTCAGCCGCCGTTCGGCGATGGCGGCGCGCAGCAGGTCGGCGCGGGCATTGGCGAACAGGACCGTCCCGTCGCGGCTCATCACCAGGGCCGGCCCGGGATAGGCGGCCAGGCCGGCGGAGCCCAGAACAACCGGACGGGGTTGGCTGCTATCCTGACTGGCGCTCATGACGTCTTGTCCTGCCCATCGTTTCTCCCCCCAGGAACCTTGAGTAGCATACTAATGCCGATGAAACGATCACGGAAAGGCCAAGCCATTGCTTTTGCCGGTCCGGACGCGCTACCTGTTGGAAATGACCGCGCCGTGCCCCCTCCACCGGGTCGAGACCTGGGTGTTCGATCTCGACAACACCCTGTATCCGGCCACCGCCAGCCTGTTTCCGCAGATCGACGTGCGGATGCGCCGCTTCATCGCCGACCGGCTCCACCTGCCGATGGACGAAGCCTTCGCCCTGCAGAAACGCTATTACCGCGAATTCGGCACCACCTTGCGCGGCCTGATGCTGGTGCACGGGATGGAACCGTCCGACTTCCTGGACTATGTCCATGACATCGACCATTCCATCCTGGGGCCGGCTCCGGCCCTGGGGGCGGCGCTGGCCGGGATCGAGGGGCGCAAACTGATCTTCACCAACGGGTCCGAGCGTCACGCCGAGAAAGTGCTGGGCCGCCTGGGCATCGCCGACCAGTTCAGCGGCATCTTCGACATCGTCGCCGCCCGCTACGTGCCCAAGCCGCAGCCGGAATGCTACCGGGACATGGTCCGCCGTTTCGCCTTCGACCCGCGCCGCGCGGCGATGGTGGAAGACCTTCACCGCAATCTGAAGCCGGCCGCCGCCATCGGCATGGCCACGGTGTGGCTGCGCCAGGACGATCATCCCGATGCCAAGGTGGTCATGCAAGACGATGACGACCTCAGCCACGTCCATCATGTGGTGGACGACCTGACCGTCTGGCTGCAGAGGTTGGCCCGCCCCGGCCGGCAGGTCTGAATTCCATGCGGGCGCGCGTTGACTTGGGCGCCCGACGCGCTATGTTTCCCCGACGATTTCCCCGTTGCCCGAAGGACACGCCATGAGCTTCGCCGACCTGCAAAACGCCATCGACACCGCCTGGGAGGCACGTGACGGCATCAACGCCCAGACCGCCGGGGCGGTCCGCGACGCGGTCGAGACGGCGCTGGGCATGCTGGATACCGGCCATCTGCGCGTGGCCGAGAAGCTGGACGGCGAATGGCGGGTCAACCAGTGGCTGAAGAAGGCCGTGCTGCTGTCCTTCCGCCTGAACGATTCGGTTCCGGTGCCCGGCGCCCCCAACGGCTCCACATGGTTCGACAAGGTCCCCACCAAGTTCGAAGGCTGGGACGAAGGCACCTTCAAGGCGCACGGCTTCCGCGCCGTTCCCGGCTGCGTGGTGCGCCGCCCGGCCTTCATCGCTCCGGGCGTGGTGCTGATGCCCAGCTTCGTCAATGTCGGCGCCTATGTCGATTCCGGCACGATGATCGATACCTGGGCCACCGTCGGCAGCTGCGCCCAGATCGGCCGCAACGTCCATATCTCGGGCGGGGCCGGCATCGGCGGCGTGCTGGAGCCGCTGCAGGCCGGGCCGGTCATCATCGAGGACAACGTCTTCGTCGGCGCCCGCGCCGAAGTGGCCGAAGGCGTCATCGTCGAGGAAGGCGCCGTGCTCAGCATGGGCGTCTATCTCGGCAAGTCGACCAAGATCGTCGACCGCGCCACCGGCGAGGTGTTCTATGGCCGCGTGCCGGCCTATTCGGTGGTGGTCTCGGGCTCGATGCCCGGCAAGCCCCTGCCCGACGGCACCCCCGGCCCCAGCCTGTACTGTGCCGTCATCGTCAAGCGGGTCGACGAAAAGACCCGCTCGAAGGTCTCCATCAACGAGCTGTTGCGGGATTGATCGCCCTTACCGATCCCGTCGGTCTGGCGGCCGAGCTGATCCGCCGTCCCAGCGTCACCCCCCAGGATGCCGGGGCGGTGGCGCTGCTGGCCGGCTGGCTTGACCGGCTGGGCTTCCGCTGCCACGTCATCGAGTCCGCCACCGGCGGCCCGGCGATCAGCAACCTGTACGCCCGACGGGGGGAAGGCGGACCGAATTTCTGTTTCGCCGGCCACACCGACGTGGTGCCGCCGGGTCCGGGCTGGACCGCCGATCCCTTCGGCGGCGAGGTGCTGAACGGACGGCTTTACGGCCGCGGCGCCACCGACATGAAGGGGGCCATCGCCGCCTTCGTCGCCGCCGTCGCCCGGCGGGGCGAGGCCCCCGGTTCGCTCAGCCTGCTGATCACCGGCGACGAGGAAGGGCCGGCGGTGGACGGCACCGTCAAGGTGCTGGACTGGCTGGCCGCCCGCGGCGAGGGGCTGGACGCCTGCATCGTCGGCGAACCGACCAACCCCGCCCGCCTGGGCGAGATGCTGAAGATCGGCCGGCGCGGATCGCTGAACGCCCGCATCACCGTATTCGGCACCCAGGGCCATGCCGCCTATCCGCATCTGGCCGACAACCCCATTCCGCGATTGCTGGAAATGCTGCGCCGGCTGACCGCCGAGCCGCTGGACCACGGCTCGCCGCATTTCCAGCCGTCGACCCTGGCCCTGACCACGGTGGATGTCGGCAATCCGGCGACCAACGTCATTCCCGGCGAGGCCCGCGCCGGCCTGAACATCCGCTTCAACGACCTGCATTCCGGCGCATCGCTGGAAGACTGGATCCGCCGCACCCTGGCCGGTGTCGGCGGCGAGCACGAATGCCGGGTGGAAGTATCGGGTGAAAGCTTCATCACCGAACCCGGCCCGCTGTCGGCGGCGGTGGCCGACGCGATCCAGGCGGTGACCGGACTGCGCCCGGAATTCTCGACATCGGGCGGAACGTCGGATGCCCGCTTCATAAAGAACCACTGCCCGGTCCTGGAATTCGGCCTGACCAACCAGACCATGCACAAGGTGGACGAGCATGTCTCCCTGGCCGATCTGGAACAGTTGACGGTGATCTATCAGGCCGTGCTCGACCGTTTCTTCGGGGCGCGATGATCAGCCGTGCCGAGGTGGCCGCCGGCGTGACCGGCGCCTGGCGGCTGGCCCGGCGCAATCCGCTGGGCCTGATCTGCTTCGACGCCAGCCCGGACGGGGCCTGGAAGTCGTTCTGGGCCGCCGCCCTGGTGGCTCCGGCCTTTCTGCTGCTGGACATCCTGGCCGGCAATTTCGACGATCCCGGCCCGCGTCTGCTGGCGGTCAAGGCGATTTCCTACGTCATCGACTGGACCGCGTTTCCCCTGGTCATGGTCCATATCGCCGACAGCCTGGATCGCCGGCCGTTATGGACCCGCTATGTCGTCGCCTACAACTGGTCGGCGGTGGTGCAGGTCGCCGTCCTGTTCCCGGCGGCGGTCCTGGCCCTGCTGGTGCCCAGCGCCCCCACCGCCCTGCTGGCCCAGGCCCTGACCATCGTCATGCTGGTCTACCGCGCCTATGTCGCCCATGTGGCGCTGCGGGTGGCGCTGCCGACCGCCGCGGGCATCGTGCTGCTGGACGTGCTGCTGGCCGGATTGCTGAAAACCGTTTCCGACCGGCTGGCCGGCTGAGCCCATGTGGCGCCCGCTGACCGCCGCCGATCTGCCGGCCCTGGCGGCCGTCGCCGATATCGTCCACCCCGCCCACCCCGAACGGCCCGAGGTCTTTGCCGACCGGCTGGCGCTGTTTCCCGCCGGCTGTCTGTGGGCCGAGGCGGACGACGGGTCCCCCCTGGGCTATTGCCTGTCGCATCCCGGCCGCCTGGGGCAGGTGCCGCCGCTGGATACGGTGCTGGGCCGTCTGCCGCCGGACCCCGACTGCCTGTACCTGCATGATCTGGCCCTGCTGCCGGCGGCCCGCGGCCGTGGGCTGGGGGCGGCGGCGACCGGGATGCTGGCCGGCGTGGCGGGCCGGGCCGGGCTGGGCTTTCTGGCGCTGACGGCGATCGGGAACTCGCCGGCCTTCTGGGGGCGTCAGGGGTTCATCGCGCAGGCGGACGGCCCCGCCGATTACGGTGCGGCGGTCTACATGGTGCGGGAGCTTGGCGCGGCGCGCCTCAGAATTAAGGCGCGACGCTCTCAATCGGCATCACGCAGGCCGTCGTGCCCAGGGTGATCGCATTTGGCGTTATTTCATGTCCGCTTCAATCGCCGGCGGGGGGCATCCGCCCCCTTAGGCTTCCTCGCTTTCCCTCCGGGGCTCTGCCTCTCAGGCCGCTGCGGCGCCCGCAAGGGGCACAGCCCCCGCCACGCTCGTCCAAAGGCGATCCCCTGGCGTCGTGCCTCACAAGGCTCGCCGGCCTTAAGGGCTGACGATCAGCGATACCGCCCCGCGGACGCGGTCGACGGCATCACGCATCTCGGCCTGGAAGCGGGCGCTGACTTCCTTGGCGGTCTGCGCCTGCTGCTGGGACATGGTGCGGAACATCTGCTCGGCCGAGGCCTGGGTGCCGGCCAGCCCGGCCTCGACGGCGTCGACGGCCTGCCCGGCTTCACGGACCTGAACCGAAGCGCCGGCCAGGGATTGCGGGTCCAGGGCCGACAGCAGATGGCCCAGGCCGCTGACGGCATTGCGCAACTGGGCGCCGGTCTGCGACACCGGCAGGGCGGCGCCCTGCTCGACGGCATTGTCGTTGAGGGTGCGCACGGCGGCGATCATCGTCTGCAATTGTTGCGCGATATCGGCCGGAGAGGCGCTTTGGCGCTGGCGTTCCTGCTCCTGCTGCGGGGACGAGGCTTCGGTCTGGCGCAGGGATTCCGGCAGCTCGCGATCAGACGCCGCCACCGCCGCCGTAGACTCGGATGCGGGAGACAATGAACTCAGGAACGAGGCGATTCTGCCGATTCCCATGAGCAAACCCCTACTGCGCGCCCTTTGGGCGCCGGAACCATTCCCCCTTAGAGCATTCAGCTTAACGCAAATGCCAGCCGAATTTCAAGGCCGGCGGAACCGGGACGGGCTCCGCCGGCCCTCTTATTCCGCCGCCACCGCCCGGACCGGCTGCTCCAGGCGGGTCAGCATCTCTTTCGGGACCACCTGGACGAAGCGGGCGCGTTCCCGCTCCCAGTCGGCCAGCAGTCCCTCGGCCCATTTCGACTGGGTTTCCTGGGCGTGTTCGCGGACCAGTTCTTCCAGAAGATCCTGCCAATAGGCGGTTTCGACCTTCTGCCAGATCACGCTTTCCGGGTTGACCTGCCGGCGGAAGGTGTCGTCGGCATCGTAGACGAAGGCCATGCCGCCGGTCATGCCGGCGGCGAAATTGGCGCCGACCGGACCCAGGATGACGGCGGTGCCGCCGGTCATGTATTCGCAGCCGTTCGATCCGCAGCCTTCGATGACCGCGACGGCGCCGGAATTCCTGACGGCGAACCGTTCCCCGGCCTGGCCGGCGGCGAACAGCCTGCCGGCGGTGGCGCCGTACAGGCAGGTGTTGCCGATGATGGTGTTGAGGTTGGACGCCAGGGTCGACGACACCGACGGCCGCACCACGATGGTGCCGCCCGACAGGCCCTTGCCGACATAGTCGTTGGAATCGCCGAACACTTCCAGCTTCAGCCCCTGCACGGCGAAGGCCCCCAGCGACTGCCCGCACGAGCCGCGCAGGCGCACGGTGATATGGCCGGGATTGAGGCCGGTCATGCCGTACTTGCGGGTGATCTTGTGGCTGAGCTTGGTGCCGATGGCCCGCTGGACGTTGCGGACGTTGTAGGCCAGCTGCATCTTCTCGCCGTCTTCCAGGGCCGGGCCGGCATCCTGGATCATCTGGGCATCCAGGGTTTCCGGCACCTCGTTGCGTCCCTCCAGGGTGCAGTGGCGGGCGAAGCCGCCGGCATCTGCCTGGGCCAGCAGCGGGTTGAGGTCCAGGTCGTCCAGATGGGCGGCGCCACGGCTGACCTGCTTCAGCAGGTCGGTGCGGCCGACGATCTCGTCCAGGCTGCGCACCCCCAGCGAGGCCAGGATCTCGCGCACTTCCTCGGCGATGAAGGTGAACAGGTTGACCACCTTCTCCGGGCTGCCGGTGAACTTCCGGCGCAGGTCCGGGTCCTGGGTGCAGACCCCGACCGGACAGGTGTTGGAATGGCACTGGCGCACCATGATGCAGCCCAGGGCGATCAGGCTGGTGGTGCCGATGCCGAATTCCTCGGCGCCCAGCATGGCGGCGATGACGATGTCGCGCCCGGTCTTCAGGCCGCCGTCGGTCCTGAGCTTGACCCGGTGGCGCAGGCGGTTCAGGGTCAGCACCTGATGGGCTTCCGACAGGCCCAGTTCCCACGGCAGGCCGGCGAACTTGATCGATGTCTGCGGGCTGGCCCCGGTGCCGCCGACATTGCCGGAAATCAGGATGGTGTCGGCCTTGGCCTTGGCGACGCCCGCGGCGATGGTGCCGATGCCCGACCGCGACACCAGCTTGACCGTCACCCGGGCTTCGGGGTTGATCTGCTTCAGGTCGTAGATCAGCTGCGCCAGGTCTTCGATGGAATAGATGTCGTGGTGCGGCGGCGGGCTGATCAGCATGACGCCGGGGGTGGCGTGGCGCAGCCTGGCGATTTCCACCGTCACCTTGAAGCCGGGCAACTGGCCGCCCTCGCCGGGTTTGGCGCCCTGGGCGACCTTGATCTCGATCTCGCGGCACATGTTCAGATATTCGGCGGTGACGCCGAAGCGGCCCGAGGCGATCTGCTTGATGGCCGAATTGGCGTTGTCGCCGTTGGGGCGCGGGCGGTAGCGGTCGCGGTCCTCGCCGCCCTCGCCGGACACGCTTTTGGCGCCGATGCGGTTCATGGCGATGTTCAATGTGCCGTGCGCCTCGGCGGACAGCGCCCCCAGGCTCATGCCCGGGGTCAGGAACCGCTTGCGGATCTCGGTGATGGATTCGACCTCGTCCACCGGGATGGCCGCCGCCGCCGGCTGGAAATCCAGCAGGTCGCGGATGGTGATGGGGGCCAGCCGCCGGATGCCGTCGGAATATTTCTTGTAGGTGGTGTAGGAATCGGTGGACACCGCCGTCTGCAGCAGGTGGATCAGCGTTCCGTCGAAGGCGTGCGCCTCCTGTCCCCGCCGCACCCGGTAGAAGCCGCCCACCGGCAGGACTGCGGTGGCGGCGACGAAGCCCCTGGCATGCTGGGCGATGGTCTTCTTGGCGATGCCCGACAGGCCGATGCCCGAGATGCGGCTGGTCATGCCGGGGAAGAATTCCGCCACCGCCGACCGGGACAGGCCGATCGCTTCGAAATTGCAGCCGCCGCGATAGGACGAAATGACCGAAATGCCCATCTTGGACATGATCTTCAGCAGGCCCTGGTCGATGGCCTTCTTGTAGTTGCGCACGCACTCTTCCAGGGTCAGGCCCGGAAACAGGCCGCGCCGCCAGCGGTCGGCGATGGCTTCCTGCGCCAGATAGGCGTTGACGGTGGTGGCGCCGACGCCGACCAGGACGGCGAAGTAATGCACGTCCAGCGCCTCGCCGGACCGGACGTTCAGCGAGGTCCAGGTGCGCAGGCGCTCGCGCACCAGATGCGAATGGACGCCGCCGGCGGCCAGGATCATCGGCACCGCCGACCGGCAGGAATCCATGTTCTTGTCCGACAGGATCAGGTGGGTGCAGCCGGCGCGGACCGCTTCCTCCGCCTCGCGGCGGATGCGGGTCAGGGCATCCTTCAGGGCGTGCTCGCCGGCACCCGGGTCGAAGGTGCAGTCGATTTCGGCGGCGGCGGCGCCCATGTGGCGGCGCATGGCGTCGAACTCGGCGGTGGACAGGACCGGGCTGTCCAGCGCCAGCACGTCGCACTGGCTTTCATGCTCGTCCAGGATGTTGCCCAGGTTGCCCAGGCGGGTGCGCAGGCTCATCACGCGGGATTCGCGCAAGGAATCGATGGGCGGATTGGTGACCTGGCTGAAATTCTGCCGGAAGAAGTGGTGCAGGCCGCGATACTGGTCGGACAGCACCGCCAGGGGGGTGTCGTCGCCCATCGATCCCACCGCTTCCTTGGCCTCTTCGACCATCGGCTGCAGGATCAGCTCCATGTCTTCCATCGTCAGGCCATAGGCCAGCTGGCGGCGCTTCAACTCGTCGGCGGACAGCTCCACCGGCTCGGGGGCGCCGGTCTTGACCAGGCTGTCCAGTTCGGTGATCAGGCGGGTCCAGTCGGCATAGGGGCGCCTGGCGGCCAGCATGTCCTTCAGGGCGGCGTCGCGGTACAGCCTGCCCTGTTCCAGGTCGACGGCGATGGTCTGGCCGGGGCCGACCCGGCCCTTTTCGACGATGTCGGATTCGGGCACCCGGACCATGCCGGTTTCCGATCCGACGATCAGCAGGCCGTCGCGGGTGACGGTCACCCGCATCGGGCGCAGGCCGTTGCGGTCCATGCCGGCGATGACCCAGCGCCCGTCGGTGGCGCAGATGGCCGCCGGCCCGTCCCACGGCTCGATGACCGCGTTGCAATAGCCGAAGAAGGCGCGGTGCGCCTCGGGCATCAGGGCGTTCGAGCTCAGGGATTCCGGCACCAGCATCTGCTTGACCATCGGCGCGCTGCGCCCGGCGCGGACCATGATCTCGAAGACGTTGTCCAGCGCCGCGGAATCCGAGCCGCCGGCCTGGATGACCGGCTTGATGTCCTCCATATGGTCGCCGAAGGATTCGTGGCCCATGCGGGGCTCGTGCGCCTTCATCCAGTTCAGGTTGCCCGACAGGGTGTTGATTTCGCCGTTGTGGGCCAGCATGCGGAAGGGCTGGGCCAGCCGCCAGGTCGGGAAGGTATTGGTCGAATAACGCTGGTGGTAGATGGCGAAGCGCGAGACGAAGCGGTCGTCCAGCAGGTCGGGATAGAACGAGGTCAGCTGTTCGGCCAGGAACATCCCCTTGTAGATGATCGACCGGCACGACAGCGAGCAGATGTAGAAATCGGTGATGTGTTCGGCCAGCACCCGCTTTTCGATGCGCCGGCGCAGGATGTAAAGGTCGGTCTCGAACCGTTCTTCCGGGGTGCCCCGGGTGTTGGCCACCATGATCTGCTCGATCTCGGGACGGGTGGCGTTGGCCTTCTCGCCGATGATCGACACGTCGACCGGCACCTGGCGCCAGCCGTAGATGGCATGGCCGAAGGACAGGATCTCGGCCTCGACGATGCAGCGGCAGCGTTCCTGGGCGCCCAGGTCGGCCTTGGGCAGAAAGATCATGCCGACGGCCAGGTTGCCGGGCACCGGCTCGTGGCCGGAATGGCGGATGTGGTCGCGGAAGAAATCCTGCGGCAGCTCGACATGGATGCCGGCGCCGTCGCCGGTCTTGCCGTCGGCGTCGACGGCGCCGCGGTGGAACAGCACCTTCAGTGCCTCGATGCCGGCGACCACCACGTCGCGGCGGGGGCGGCCGTCCAGGGCGGCCACCATGCCGACGCCGCAGGCGTCGTGCGGCGCGGTGTCGATGCCGGCGGCTTCCAGCGTGGCGGCGTTCTTCAGGTACTGGGCTACGAATTGCTCGCTCATGGCTGGCTCCCGGTAATCAGGTACGCGTCGCAATCAGGTACGCGCCGCAATCAGGTACGCGTCAAGGGTCTGGATCGAGGCTCACTCGGCCGCTTTGCTTCGGGCCTTGGCCTTCAGGTAGGTTCCGATGCTGTCCGCCGCGTCGCGGCCGTCCTTGACGGCCCAGACCACCAGACTGGCGCCGCGGACGATGTCGCCGGCGGCGAACACGCCGTCCAGGCTGGTCATCAGGCGGTCGTCGACGGTCAGGGTGCCCCAGCGGCTGGCCGCCAGGTGCGGCTCGCCGAACAGGGCGGGGACGTCCTCGGGCTCGAAGCCCAGCGCGGTGATGACCATGTCGGCCGGCACGGTGAAGCCGGACCCTTCGATCACCGCCGGGCTGCGCCGGCCCGAGGCGTCGGGCATGCCCAGATGCATGCGGTGGGCGCGCAGGCCGGTGGCCCGGGTTTCGCCGACCACCGTCTCCGGTGCGGCCATCCACACGAATTCGACCCCTTCCTCCTCGGCGTGGGCGACTTCCCGCTGGCTGCCGGGCATGTTGGCGCGGTCGCGGCGATACAGGCACTTGACCGACCGGGCGCCCTGGCGGACGGCGGTGCGCACGCAATCCATCGCGGTGTCGCCGCCGCCGATGACCACCACGTCCTTGCCCCTGGCGTTCAGGGTGCCGTCGGCGAAGGCGGCGACCGTGTCGCCCAGATCGACGCGGTTGGCGGCGATCAGGTAATCCAGTGCGGCATGGACCCCGCTCAGGGTGTGGCCGGGGCAGTCCAGCCCCCTGGCCCGATAGACGCCGGTGGCGATCAGGATGGCGTCGTGGCGCTGGCGCAGTTCGGCGAAGGACAGGTCGCGGCCGATCTCGGTGCCGGTGACCAGGGTGATGCCGGCCTGGGCCAGCAGGCGGGTGCGGCGCTCGACGACGCTCTTTTCCAGCTTGAAGCCGGGGATGCCGTAGATCAGCAGGCCGCCCATGCGGTCGTGGCGGTCGTAGACGGTGACCTGATATCCCTGGCGGCGCAGGGCTTCCGCCGCCGCCAGCCCGCCGGGACCGCCGCCGACGATGCCGACCGACTGGGCGATCTCGCGGGTCGGCTCGGCCGGTTCGACCCAGCCCTGGGTGAAGGCGAATTCGGTGATGTGCTTTTCGATGGCGCCGATGGTGACGCCGCCGTGGCGGGATTGCTCCAGCACGCAATGGCCTTCGCACAGGCGGTCCTGCGGGCAGATGCGGCCGCAGATTTCCGGGAAGGTGTTGGTCGAGGCGGCCATCTGGTAGGCCTCCTCCAGGCGGCCGGTGGCCGACAGCATCAGCCAGTCGGGGATGTTGTTTCCCAGCGGGCAGCGGATCTGGCAGAAGGGGATGCCGCATTGTTCGCAGCGAGACGCCTGATCGATGGCGCTATCGGCTTCAAAGGGGCGGCTGATCTCGCGGAAATCGCCGCGCCGCTCGGCGGCGGGGCGCTTGGCTGGCTGGCAGGGATCCAGCCGGGTGAATTGCAGCATCTTGCGCGACATGGCGACGACCCTTGCAGAACTATGGCTGACCATTTGTTTACGACAGAAATGCTGTCCGATTCCACAGGTTTCCGCATTTATGACAGTTTTATTGCCATAAATTGGCAAATCTCGGACCCGCAAGGATGGAAAGCCGTTTGCTACGGGTCATATTGGTTCCGATACGGGACTATATCTGAGATTTCCTCATGTGCGTTTCGAATGGTATATACGGTTGATCCATGCATTGAGGTGTCTCGTGTTGTTCCTCGACGTGCTGCTGGTGGCCCTGATCCACGCTGTCGCCGAAGTGCTGCCGCTTGGCGGGCCGGGGTCGATCGCGCTGTTCACGCGCATGGCGCCCGGTTCGGTCGAGGCCTCCATGCTGGCCGTCGCGGTGCAGATGGGGATTCTGGCCGCCCTGACCTGCTATTTCTGGCGCGACGTTCTGGGCATGATCGTCGGTGTCGGCCGGCTCCCCAAGGGGCGGCTGGACCCCGGCGGCCGCCTGGCGCTGCAGCTGGCGCTGGGCAGCCTTCCCGCCCTGGCCCTGGTGGTGTTCGCGCCGGCCTGGGTGAATGGCGGCATGGGGATGGCCGTGCCGGTCGTGGCCGGTCTGGTCGCATTGTTCGGCCTGCTGCTGCTGCTGGCCGACCATCTGGGGGTCACCGTTCACCGCATCGAACATCTGGGCTGGAGGCAGCTGGCCGTGGTCGGCCTGCTGCAGGCTTTCGCCTTGCTGCCGGGCATCGGCCGGGTCGGGCTTGGTGTTACGGCCGCCCGGCTGCTGGGCTACGAGCGGCGCGATGCCGCCCGGCTGGCCTTGCTGCTGCTGCTGCCGCTGCTGGCGGCGCAGGTCGTCATGACTTTGCGTCTGCTGTCGGGGGCGGTCGACCTGCATTTTTCTTCGGACATGCTGCTGGTGACGGGCGGAGTCTTCGTCGTCGCCTGGGGGCTGGTCGCCGGAATGATGGGCTGGTTGCGGCGGCACGGCTTCGGGCCGTTCGGCTGGGCACGGGTCGCCGTGGGCGCGGGATGTGCGGTGTGGATCTTCATCTTTGGTTAAGGGTTTGCCCGCAACCCGATGAGTCTAATCAATTTTCGTGACTTTTTGCCGTGCCGATCCTTAAATGTCCCCCTGACCGATCGTTCAGGAGGGTTGGATTCGTGCCGTTGCGTCGCCTTGCCGTTCTGGTCGTGCTGACCGTCCTGTCCGCCTGCGCCCGCACGCCGCCATCGGCGGTGGTCTTCGGGCCGCCGCCGGCTCCGGCCGTGCTCGACCCGGACAGCGCCTGCCTGCAGGAACTGTCCATGATGCGGGTGGCCTATCAGCCGGTCCAGGCCTTCGGCGATCCCGACCAGGGCTGCGGCATCGTCAATCCGGTCAGCGTCAGCGCCTCGGGGGCGGCGCTGAACCGTCCGGGAATCATGACCTGCAACCTGGCCCGCACGGTGGCCCGGTTCGAGGGCGAGGTGGTGCAGCCGGCGGCCCGCGCCCGCTTCGGGCAGGCGGTGAAGAAGATCCACCATGCCGGAACCTATGATTGCCGCATGCGCCGCAACGGCACCACGCTGGCCGCCGCCGGTTCCAGCGCCAGCCGGGGCGGGCGGCTGTCCGAGCACGCCAAGGGGCAGGCCATCGACATCGTCGCCTTCGAGCTGGAGGACGGAACCCAGGTTTCCGTCAAGAAGGACTGGCGCGGGGCCGGAGTGCGGTCGGCGTTTCTGCAGGACGTGGCGCGGGCGTCCTGCACCTCGTTCAACGTCGTCCTGACCCCCAATCACGACCGCCTGCACCAGGACCACCTGCACCTGGATATCGGACCCCATACTTTGTGCGGATATTGATGGTGCGTGCCGCCTTGTGCTATCGCCGTCAGGTGTTATGATTCGCAGCTGTCCGCAACAATAACAAGCCGAAGAACGCGGGCCGGCCAGAACCCTTTTCAGGGGCGGAGGAAAATTTGAGATCGTACTGCGCGCCGGCCTGTGGCCGGGCGGGGGGGTGGCGTTCATGCTGATCGCCAGCGCCCTGCTGTCGTTGCCGTTGCTGTCGCTGTTCGTCATCGCCTTCGGACGATGGGGGCGGGCGCATTCCGTCGCCTATGCCGGCTGCTTCGTCGCCGCGGTTTCGCTGTTTTCCGGCGGGCTGGAACATCTGGGCGGGGTGTGGGGGGCGCCGTCCCTGGTCCTGCCCATCGGATTGCCGTGGCTGAAGGCGCATTTCCGCATCGACAATTTGTCGGCCCTGTTCCTGCTGGTGGTCAATTTCTCGGCGGCCGTCGCCTCGGCCTTCGCCATCGGCTATTCGGCCCATCTGCCCGAACGGCGCCGGGTGACGCCGTTCTATCCGCTGTTCCTGTTCGGCATGAACACCGTGCTGGTCGCCGACGACGCCTTCGTCTTCCTGGTGGCCTGGGAGTTCATGTCGCTGGCTTCGTGGCTGATGGTGCTGGCCGATCACCAGAAGGCGGAAAACCGCCGGGCCGCCGGCATCTATCTGATCATGGCGGTGTTCGGCACCTTCTGTCTGCTGCCGGCCCTGGGCCTGATGGCGGGTCCCGGCGGCGATTATACCTTTGCCGCCATGCGGCTGCGCGACATGGGCGGCGTGGTCGGGTTCCTGGTGGTGCTGCTGACGGTGCTGGGGACCGGCTCCAAGGCCGGGCTGATGCCGCTGCACGTCTGGCTGCCGCTGGCCCATCCCGCCGCGCCCAGCCATGTCTCGGCGCTGATGAGCGGGGTGATGACCAAGGTCGCCCTGTACGGGCTGATCCGCGTCCTGTTCGACCTGCACGGCGAAGTCGGCTGGCAATGGGGGGCGGCGCTGATGGTGGTGGGCGGCGTTACCGCGGTGATGGGCGTGCTGTACGCGGTCATGCAGGACGACCTGAAGACCCTGCTGGCCTATTCCACCGTCGAGAATGTCGGCGTGGTGGTCATCGGACTGGGCCTGGCCCTGGCCTTCAAGGCCGACGGCGAGAACCTGCTGGCGGCGCTGGCGCTGGTGGCCGGGCTTTACCACATCGTCAACCATTCGGTATTCAAGACCCTGCTGTTCCTGGGGGCCGGCGCGGTGATCTCGGCGACCGGGCGGCGGTCCATTTCCGCCCTGGGCGGGCTGCTCAACCGCATGCCGTGGACCGGCGCCGCCTTTCTGGTGGCGGCGGCCTCGGCCTCGGCCCTGCCGCCGCTCAACGGTTTCGTGTCGGAATGGCTGATCCTGCAGACCCTGTTCAAGGGGCCGGGCCTGCCCCACTGGGCGATGAAGTTCGGCGTGCCGGTGGTCGGCGCCCTGCTGGCCCTGGCGGCCGCCCTGGCCGCCACCTGTTTCGTCCGCGCCTATGGCGTCGCCTTTCTGGGCCGGCCGCGCAGCGACGCCGCCCGCGAGGCCGGCGACGTCAGCTTCGGCATGCGCATGTCCCTGGTGGTGCTGGCCGTCGCCTGCGTGGTGCTGGGAGTGATTCCGGTCACCGTCACCGACGCCCTGTCCCATGTGGTCCAGCCGCTGACCGGGGTGTCGTTCGCGGTGTCGGCCGATCTGGGCTGGCCGTGGCTGTCTCCGGTTTCGTCGCATCGCGGATCTTATTCCGGCACCTTGCTGGTGATGGTCGGGCTGGCGCTGTTCGGGGTGGTGGTGGTGCTGGTGCACCGTTTCGGCACCGAGGCGCTGCGGCGCTCCGACGCCTGGGATTGCGGCCACCGCGAGGACATCCCCCAGACCCAATATACCGGGCCGTCCTTCTCGCAGCCGCTGCGGCGGGTGTTCGGCGGCACCGTCTTCCGGGCGCGCGAAAGCGTGCAGATGCCGCCCCCGGGCGACGATTCCCCCGCCCGCCACAGCGTTTCGATGATCGATCCGGTGTGGGACGGCCTGTACGCCCGCCTGGGGCTGGCGGTGGAATGGGTGGCCGATCAGGTCAACCGCCTGCAGTTCCTGACGGTGCGCGGCTATCTGCTGATGATGTTCTGCACCCTGGTCTTCATGCTTCTGGTGGTCGCGATGAGGCAGCAATCATGACGGCGGTCCTGTGGCAGATGGTCCAGGTCGTCCTGGTGGTGGCGCTGGCGCCGCTGGTCACCGGCTGGGTGCGCTGGGTCAAGGCGCGGCTGAACGGGCGGCGCGGGGCGTCGCCCTGGCAGCCCTATCGCGATTTCTACCGCCTTTTGCAGAAAGAGGCGGTGGTCGCGCACTCGGCGTCGTGGGTGTTCCGGGCCGCCCCCTACATCACCTTCGCCTCGGTGTGGCTGGCGGCCTGCATCATTCCGACCTTCACCACCAACATCTTTCTGGCGCCGGCCGCCGACCTGATCGCCCTGGTCGCCCTTCTGGCCATCGGCCGGTTCTGGACGGCGCTGGCCGGCATGGATGTCGGCACCGCCTTCGGCGGCCTGGGCGCCAGCCGCGAGATGATGATCGCCTCGCTGGCGGAACCGGCCATGCTGATGGTGTCGTTCTCGCTGTCGCTGGTGTCGGGGACCACGCAGCCGGCGCAGATCGTCGCCTTCGTGCTGACCGGCGAAATCGGTATCGAGGTCAGCCTGGGTCTGGCCCTGGCCGCCCTGTTCATGGTGGCCATCGCCGAAAACGGCCGCATTCCCATCGACAATCCCGCCACCCATCTGGAACTGACGATGGTGCACGAGGCGATGGTGCTGGAATATTCCGGCCGCCATCTGGCGATGGTCGAAGCGGCGCAGATGGTTCGGCTGACCCTGTTCATGGCGTTGATCGCCTGCCTGTTCGCTCCGTGGGGCATGGCCATGCCCGGGGCCGGGCCGGTGGGGGTGACGGTGGGCATGCTGGCCTTCCTGGCCAAGATGTTCATCCTGGCCACCGCCCTGGCATGGTTCGAGACCGCCATCGCCAAGATGCGGGTGTTCCGCTATGCCGACTTCCTGGGCGGCGCGCTGCTGCTGGGGCTGCTGGCCACCATCTTCCTGTACGTGTCCGAGGCGGTGTGATGGCTCAGCAGTTCTCTTACGATCTTGCCCACCTGATCGGCGCCACCGTGCTGATGGCCGGGATGGGGCTGCTGTATCAGCGCCGCCTGTTCGCCGTGCTCAACACCTTCGCCTTTCAGGCGGTGGCCCTGGCGGCAGCGGCGGCCTGGCAGGCCCATGTGCAGCATGCGCCGCACCTGTACGCCACCGCCGCCATCGCCCTGATCTTCAAGGCCATCGCCGTGCCGTTGGCCCTGCATTGGCTGGTCGAGCGCCTGGGCATTCACCGCACCGTGGAAACGGCCCTGTCCATCGGCTGGACGATGATCGTCGGCGTCGCCCTGGTGGCGCTGTCGATCATGCTGGTTCTGCCGGTGACGGCCAAGGCGGCGGCGCTGACCCGCGAATCGCTGTCCATCGCCATGAGCGTGGTGCTGCTGGGCATGCTGATGATGATCACCCGGCGCAACGCCGTCACCCAGGTGGTGGGGTTCATGGCGCTGGAGAACGGCCTGATCCTGGCGGCGGTTTCGGCCAAGGGCATGCCCCTGGTGGTCGAGATTTCCATCGCCTTTTCGGTTCTGGTGGCGATGACGGTGTTCGGAATCTTCTTCTTCCGCATCCGCGAGCGGTTCGACACGCTGGATCTCAATTACCTGGAAACCTACCGGGGAGACCGGCAATGACCGTGTGGGCGGCCCTGGAGGCCGGAGCGGCCAACCCCTTGATGTGGATTCTGGCCATTCCCCTGGGATCGGCCGGGTTCCTGGCCGTGCTGCCCCATTGGCGGCTGGCGGCGTGGCTGAACGTCGCGGCGGCGGGGACCACGTTCCTGGCTTCGCTGGTGCTGTTCCGGCACCGGCCCGAGCCGACGCACCTGCTGTTCATCGATGATTTCAATATCTATCTGGTGGCCCTGACCGCTTTCGTCGGCTTCACCACGTCGATCTTCTCGGCCGCCTATATCGGCCGCGAGACACAGGCGGACCGCCTGTCCGACGTGCATCTGCGGTTCTACCACGCGATGTACCAGGCCTTCCTGTTCACCATGCTGCTGGCCCTGGTGGCCAACAATACCGGGGTGATGTGGGTGGCGGTCGAGGCGGCGACGCTGACCACCGTGCTGATGGTCAGCCTGTACCGCACGCGCGAGGCCATCGAGGCGGCGTGGAAATATTTCATCCTGTGCTCGGTGGGAATCGGGCTGGCCCTGTTCGGCACCACCCTGGTCTATCTGGCCGCCCAGCCGGTGATGGGGGACGGCGCCGACGCGATGGCATGGACGCTGCTGATCGGCAAGGCCCATGCCTTCCATCCCGACCTGCTGAATCTGGCCTTCGTCTTCCTGCTGGTCGGCTACGGCACCAAGGTCGGGCTGGCGCCGCTGCATGCCTGGCTGCCCGACGCCCATGCCGAGGGGCCGACGCCGATCTCGGCGGTGCTGTCGGGGCTGCTGCTGAATGTGGCCCTGTATGCCCTGCTGCGCTTCAAGATGCTGCTCGCCGCCAACGGCAAGACCCTGGAGCCCGGTCCCCTGATGATCATGATGGGGCTGTCCAGCCTGTTCCTGTCGGCGTTCATGCTGTATCGCCGCGGCGACATCAAGCGGCTGTTCGCCTATTCGTCGATCGAGCACATGGGGGTCATCACCTTCGCCTTCGGCCTGGGCGGCCCGGTGGCCAACTTCGCCGGGCTGATGCACATGACCATGCATTCGCTGACCAAGTCGGGAATCTTCTTCGCCGTCGGCATCATCACCCAGAATGCCGGCACCAAGCGTCTGGCCGACATCCGGGGCCTGACCGCCAGCCATCCGGTGCTGGGCTGGGGTTTCGTCATCGCCGTGCTGGCCATTGCCGGGCTGCCGCCGATGGGGGTGTTCATGAGCGAGTTCCTGGTGGTGACATCGGCGTTCGCCCGTCAGCCGCTGCTGGCTTTGCCCCTGGCGGTGGGGCTGCTGCTGGCCTTCGGCGCGCTGGCGATCCGGCTGCAGGGCATGGCCTTCGGCGCGCCGCCGCCGGCGCGGCGCGTCCACAGTCAGGCCCGGGTCGGACTGATGTCGACGGTGCTGGCCTATGTGCCGCTGTGGCTGCATGTGGCGCTGGTGGTGGTGGCCGGCCTGTGGCTTCCCGGACCGCTGGTGGCCTGGTTCGAAGCCGTGGCGAAATTGTTGGGGTGACGGGTCATGATGGGAAACATCACCCTGATGGAGTTTCTGTCGGCGGGACGCGAGGTGCCGGGGCACCGGCCGTGGCCGCGCTATCAGCTGGACGCCCGCACCTGGCGCCGTCTGGCCGAGCAGATGACGGTGTCGAACTGGGAGATCCTGGCCGAATGGGGCGAGCCGGCCGAAGTGCACGTGCTGCTGCGCGGCGAGGATTCAGGGGCCATCGCCGTGGCCTCGCATCCCTGCCCCGACGGCAAGTTCTTCGCCCTGGGGCAGGCGCGGCCATCGGCGATCCGGCTGGAACGGGCCATCCGCGACCTGTGGGGGCTGGTGCCCGAAGGGCTGGAGGATCAGCGCCCGTGGCTGGATCACGGCCGCTGGGGGGTGCGCCACCCGCTGGGAAAGCCGCGCGAGACCGATGGCGTGCCCCATGTCTATCGCTTCCACACCGCCGAGGGCGACGGGCTGCACCAGATCCCGGTGGGGCCGGTTCATGCCGGGGTGATCGAACCCGGGCACTTCCGCTTTCACTGCCAGGGCGAGACGGTGGTCCGTCTGGAAGAGCGGCTGGGCTATGTCCACAAGG
Organism: uncultured Rhodospirillaceae bacterium; assembly: GCA_903941095.1. Taxonomy (GTDB): domain Bacteria; phylum Pseudomonadota; class Alphaproteobacteria; order Rhodospirillales; family Magnetospirillaceae; genus Magnetospirillum. The sequence goes on from CAJANN010000226.1 coordinate 49,390, forward strand.
GGATCGAGGGTCTGCTGGCCGGCAAGCCGGTGGCCGATGCCGCCCGGATCGTCGCCCGGGTTTCCGGCGATGCGACGGTGGCCTATTCCCTGGCCTTCGCCCACGCCGTCGAGGCGGCGCTGGGGCACGAGCCACCGCCGCGGGCGGTCTGGCTGCGGGCGTTGATGGCGGAATGCGAGCGGTTGGCCAACCATCTGTTCGACATCGGCGCCATCTGCAACGACGCCGCCTTCGCCATCATGCTGTCGCACCTGGGGGCGCTCAGGGAAAAGGTGCTGCGGGCCAATCAGGCCTGTTTCGGCCATCGCCTGCTGATGGACCGGGTCGTTCCGGGCGGTGTCGCCGCCGACCTGCCCGACGACGGCGTGCCGATCCTGCGGCGCATGGCGCACGAGGTCGGCAAGGGCTTCGAACGCGCCATGCAGCTTTACGACAACACGCCGTCCCTGCTGGACCGCACCACCGGCACCGGCGTGCTGACCGGCGCCCTGGCCCATCGGTTCGGGGCCGGCGGCTTCGTCGGGCGGGCGTCGTCGCGCGGGCTGGATGCCCGGCGCAATCCCGGCTATGCCCCCTATGACGATCTGGCCTTCACCATTCCGGTGATGGCCGACGGCGACGTCCATGCCCGCCTGACGGTCCGGGCCGAGGAAATCCGGGCATCGCTGGGGTTGCTGGATCAGATCCTGACCGCGTTGCCGGCCGGGCCGGCGGCGGCTCCGCTGGCCCTGCGCGGCGCGGGGGAGGGGTTGGGAATCGTCGAAAGCTTCCGGGGCGAGGTGGTCGTCTGGGTCCGGGTGTCGGAAAGCGGCAAGGTGGTCCGGTGCCATCCGCATGATCCGTCGTGGTTCCAGTGGCCGCTGCTGGAGGCGGTGATCGAGGGCAACATCGTGGCCGACTTCCCGCTGTGCAACAAATCGTTCAACTGTTCCTATTCCGGCCAGGATTTGTGACATGCCCCTGATCCCGCCCATCGCCCGGATCATCGCCCGCCACCTGCTGAAGGGGCCGCTGACCATGAAGGGCGCCCCCGAGCCCGACCCTGCCGGTCTGGTGGAACTGGGCGACGCCCTGGGGTTGGAAAGCCGGGTCCGCCTGGGGCGCTCGCTGTCGATCCGCGCGGTCGATGCCGGCAGCTGCAACGGATGCGAACTGGAAATCCATGCGGTCAACAATCCGGTCTACGACCTGGAACGCTTCGGCATCCGTTTCGTCGCCAGCCCGCGCCACGCCGACGTGCTGCTGGTGACCGGGCCGGTCAGCTGGAACATGGCCGAGGCGTTGCGCCGCACCTACGACGCCACGCCGGCGCCGCGCTGGGTGGTGGCGATGGGCGATTGCGGCAAGGATGGCGGCTGCTTCGCCGGTTCCTACGCCGTGGCCGGCGGTGCATCGGCCGTCATTCCGGTGGACCTGCACATCCCCGGTTGCCCGCCGACGCCGACCGCGCTGCTGTCGGGGCTGCTGGCCCTGCTGCAGACGGTGTCGGCGAAATAGCGCGGATCAGATGGCGAAGGCCCGTTCCGCCTGACGGATCTGGCCGATTCCCTGGATCATTTCCGAGGCCATGAAGTCGGCGCGCTTGACCGGGCCGCCCATGTTGGGGTGCGGGAACATCCGGGCGAACGAGTTCATCTTCACCGTCAGGCCGCACAGCACCGACCCGATGGTGACGTGATAGCGTTCGATCATCGTCTTGACCTGACGGAATTCTTCCTGGCTCAGGTTGCCCCACATCTCGCGGGTGCGGCGTTCGAAGATCTCCAGCCGGCCGGTGATGGCCGCCGACATGTTGTTGATGGTGTCCTCGATGGTGTCGCAGGTCTTCATCAGGCCGGGATCCTGCTTCAGCTGGAAATGCGTGCGGATCGGCTTCAGCGATTCGACGCAGGCGGTGAAATAAGGTTCCAGCCGGTCCAGGCAATGGCGGAAATAGGACAGCGACAGGAAGGTGTCGCCGTAATCCTCAAGGAAGCGGGGGACCTCGAAAATCTCGATGTTCAGGCTGGCGGCCATCTGTTCCAGCCGCTGGCGGGCCTTGCGCACGTCGGGATCGCGGAACAGGTGCAGCAGGTCCTCGTAGGTGTCGATGTTCACCGCTTCGTCGGCATAGATCAGCTTCAGCAGCGGCCGGGTAAACAGCATCATGTACTTGGTCAGCTCGGTGGCTTTTTCCGGCGACAGCTTCAGGGCCGAATAATCGTTCACCGGAATGCCGTGCTCGCGCAGGCTGATGCGCAGGGAATAGACGTCGTAGCTGGGCAGCAGGGCCAGGCGGCGCAGGACGGCGTGGTCGGGATGCAGTTCCATGTCCGGCCAGTTGAACATGCGCGGCAAGCTGTCGATGTCGACCTGACCCGAGCCGGTCTGGGCATCCTGAAAGATTTCGATCACGCTTTTCAGGCGCACGTTCTTGATGAGTTTGGCGCTTTGCAGCGCAGGAGTTTGCAGCGGTATGATCGAAAGCGGCAGGACGAACATGGAATCCATGTCGCTGTCTGCTATCGGACTCAGCTCGTCGTCCATCGAACCCCGGTGCCCCCATCAATTGCGCGGCCATATTGCCGTGAAAAATCCCGGCGGGAAACCGGGAAGTTTCAGTATTGAATAAGGGCAAAACCGGATGGCCGGCGGTGCCGGGCCGGACCGGCGCCTCGGCATCCGGCCGGGGCGGCTATGCGGCGTGCTGGCGTTTGGCGGCGCGGGCCCGTTCGGCGTCTTCGGGGGAATAGGCCTTGCCCTGCCACAGCAGGTGATAGCCGGTTTCCTCGTTGCCGTTCTCGCACAGGGCCAGAACGTCGGCGAACAAGGGCTGGAAGGTTTCCGAGCGGTGCGATTCCTCGTGTTCAGCGAAGCTGCGCCAGAAGGTGACGATCAGGGCCTCGCGGTCCTTCAGCGGCGATTCCACCGTCTGGCCGATGGTCGATCCCTCGTTCGAGATGAAGCCGGCATTCAGGCAGACGAACCCGCCGACGAACCCGGTGTCGGAATGGTAGGTCTTGACGTTCTCACACAGCAGGGCGACCCGCTCCTGCAGGTCGTCGGTGTCGAATCCGGGCTTCAGCAGGACGCGGTTGACGGTGATGACGCCATCGGCGGGAAATCCGGAAATCAGCATGGCGGGCTCCTTAAAAAGAATTGTCTAATATATTTAAGAAACTAATTCTTATTGTCAAGTCGGCGGCCAACTCTCCCTTGCACCCTGGGGGCGGGGATAGGAAAATGACCGGGCAAGGGGGGAATACGTGAGCGATACCGCAAATGCCAATATCCGCCTCGACGCGGGACGGGCCCTGGCCGATGGGGCGCGGGCGTGGGGTGACGGCAATATCGACGCGGCGCTGAACGCCTTTGCCCGGGCGGCGCAGCTGGCGCCGTCCATGCCGCTGGCCCACATGAATCTGGGGGTGGCGCTGCGGCGGCAGGGCCGGGTCGCGGCGGCCATCGCCAGCCATCGCCGCGCCCTGGCCTTGGGCGGGGCGGATGCGGCGCTGCATTCCAACCTCGGCAACGCCCTGCGCGAGGCCGGGCATCTGGCCGAGGCGGAAACGCATCTGCGCAAGGCGGTCGAGGCGCAGCCGGACAATGCCTCTTTCATCTACAATCTGGCCCTGCTGCTGCGCGACCGCCGCGACCATGCGCGATGCCACGAACTGCTGACCGCCCTGGTCCGCCGCTTTCCCGACAATGGCGATTACGCCTGGGATCTGGCGCTGTCCGACCTGTACCGGGGGGATTATGCCGCCGGTTTCGCCGGCTATGAGGCGCGCTGGCGGCTGGCGCGCTCGCCGGAACGGCCGTTTCCCGGGCCACGCTGGCGGTCCGGAGACGAGATCGCCGGCAAGACGCTGCTGATCGCCGCCGAACAGGGCTTCGGCGACGCCCTGCAGTTCGCCCGCTTCCTGCCGCTGCTGGTGCGGCGGGGGGCGCGGCTGGTGGTGGAATGTCTGCCCGAACAGCGGGACCTGTTCGCCGCCATCGACGGCGTCGGCCAAGTGATCGCCAAGGGCGAGACGCCGCCGCCTTTCCATCTGTGGGCGCCGGTCATGAGCCTGGCCGGGCTGCTGGGCACGACCATCGACGCCATTCCCGACCGGGTTCCCTATCTGCGGGCGCCGAAGGCGCTGTCGCGGCCCCTGGGGCGACCGCCGGGAACGGTGCTGAACGTGGGCCTGATCTGGGCCGGCAAGACCACGCCGCGCGATCGGTCATGGCCGCTGGAGCGGCTGCTGCCGCTGATGGTCGACCCGCGCATCGCCTGGTGGAGCCTGCAGATGGGTCCCCGGGTCGCCGACCTGGCGGCCAGCGGGGTCGGGCATCTGGTGCGCGACCTGTCGCCGGCCATCGGCAGTTTCGGCGATACCGCGGCACTGATGGCAGACCTGGACCTGATCGTCACCATCGACACCTCGGCGGCCCACTTGGCCGGCGGCCTGGGAAAGCCGGTGTGGGTCCTGTTGCGGTACGTATCGGACTGGCGATGGCAGGATGACGGCGAGGGCTGCCCCTGGTATCCGACCATGCGGCTGTTCCGCCAGTCCGATCCTTTCGATTATGACGGGCCGGTGGCCCGCATGGCGGACGAGCTGAGCCGTGCCGCCGACCGGCCGGCGGGACCCTGGAGCAACGCGCCTTGAACAAGGGGCGCGCCGCTCCAGTGCCCGCCGCGGGCAAAACATAAGGTCGGGCCGGCATGCGTCATATCCGGCGCACGGCGGTCTAGCCGGTCTGCCGGGCCTTGTCCTGGCTGCGCTTGACCACGGCGACCCCCAGCACGCCCAGGGCGATGCCCCAGATCGGCGCGGTGTTGACCAAGGCTGCGATGATGGCCGGAGCCTGGGCCGGTTCGGCGACGATGGCCCACGAGACGGCGATCATGGTGGCGGTCCAGGTCAGGGCGACGGCATAGCCGAAGGTCGGCCGCCAGCGCCTGACATAGACGTCGTCCGAGCGGATTTCTGCCCGCAGCGAGGAATTGACCTGGGCCAGGGTGGCTCTGGTTTCGGCGCTGTCCAGATCGGTCATGCGTTCCAGGTGGCGGTTGGCCTCGGCGACCTGTTCGGGGGGAATGGCCTGTTCGCCCAGGGCCTTGCCGACCTGGGTCAAGGCCCCGGCCGCCGCCCTGGCGGCGGGGTGGTCGACCGATTCCAGGGCCTGCCCCACCGCCTTGACCAGCAGCGGCAGGCCGATCGAGGCCAGAAAAGCGGGAAGCATGGCGGTTACTCCACGTCGTTGTAGAACAGGTGGTGGCCGATCTCGGCCGAAGGGTCTACCCGTCTGGCCCAGGCCGGCAGGCTGCCCCGGCGGTGATAGTGGGTGGCGCCGCCGGTGGGGTCGTCCAGGCTGCCGCCGATGGCGCGGCGGGCGATGCGGATGCAGATGCGGAACTGGCGGTCGGCCGGTCCGACCTGCCGCAGCTTGGCGGCATTGGGGTCGGTGTCGTTCCAGCACGAGAACTGCCAGGGCTTGCGGCATACCGTTTCGACCGAATTTCCCCACCAGTACTGGCCGTTGCGCTCCTTGGCCCGGGCGACGCGGTTCAGCACCACGGCGGCCACGGCTTCCTTGCCGCGCACCGGCTCGCCGCGGGCTTCTCCCCACAGGGTGCGGGCCAGGATGTCCACCGCCGATCCCGGTGCGGGGGCGGTTTCCTGGGATTCGCGGTCGGGTTCGACGGCGATGTCGACGATCGGGTTCATCCGCGCCCCCCGCCGCCCTGGGCGGCGTCCAGCTTGGCTTCGATCCGCACCAGATGTTCGGTCAGCCGGCGTTCGACATCCTTCAGATAGCCGGTGGTGGCATAGCTTTTCGCCACTTCCAGCTTATAGGCGGCCAGGGCTTCGCGCAGTTGCGCCAGTCCCGAGGCCAGCCTGTCCTCGATCAGGTCGTCGCGGCCGTCGCAGCTTTGGCGGTTGGTCCACACCAGCCACAGCAGGCCGCCCAGGGCCGGCAGTTCGACGGCGCTGACCCACCACATCAAATCGGCGCTCCAGTGGTCCATCGCGGTTTCTCCTTGAGGATTGGGGTTACGGTGTGAAATCGCTGTCGGCCACCACGCCGCCGCCGCCCGGACGCCAGTCCCGCCGGTCGGCGCTGCCGGCCGGGGGGAGCCGGCCCAGGCGGACCGGCTGGGACAGCAGGCAGCCGGCGACGGCGTCCAGACCGTCGTCGCGGCACTTGCCGCCGGGCTGCCATTCGCGCATTTCGGCGACGAACGGCGTATCCCAGACCGAGCGATGGGCGTTCAGGGCTCCGGCGGCCAGGACGGCGTCGAAGGCGTCGACGATGCGCTGGTCCTTGGCCTTGCGGCTGGCGACCTCGATCACCGCGCACGGGACCCCCTGGGCGGCCAGCTCGCGGCGCAGCAGGCCGGGCAGGAAGCGGCCCAGGCCGTTGGTTTCCAGCGTCACCGAGGGCAGGAACAGGTCGCGGGCGAATTCCGCCACCTGACGGCACAGCTGGCTGGCTTCGTCGGTGTCGGCGCGGGCCGGGTCGTGGGTCAGATAGCGGACGCGATGCAGCCAATAACCGCCCTGTTCGTCGGTGAAGACGGCGGCCACCACGCTGGAATCGCCCTTGCCGGGGGCGCCGTAGGCCGGATCCCACCAGCACGACACCGATACCAGCCGCGTTTCGCCCAGCGACAGGACCGGCAGGCGGTTGCCTTCGGCATAGGCCAGTTCGGTCTCGTACAGTTTCAGGCGGTCGGGATCCAGGCGGCCGTCGGCGATGTTGACCGGGCGCAGCATCATCTGGCTGTCGAACTTGTTGGGGCCGGTACGCCGCCGGATGCCGGCGATCCTGTCGGCGGGGAATCGTTCGGGCCAGGCCGACCGGCCCTTGCCGTCCAGCAGCGGGATTTCCAGCCGGTCGAAGCCGTCCAGGAACGGGCGCTGCTCGCCGGCCTCCAGCCGGGCCGCGGCGGCGTAGATGGTATAGAAGGAATGCGGGGTGCCGACGTAAAGCTGCAGGCCGCCCGGCACCAGGACATATTCGGTCTCGCCCAGCCGTTCGCGCAAATCCACCCGCTTGGGGGCGCTGTCGCAGGTGTTGGGGACCTCGACATCGTCGCAGATCAGGATGTCGGCGCGGCTGCCGGTGATGTTGGCGCCGATGCCCTTGGCGATCATCGACGGGTCGCGCAATTCTCCCGGCCGGTTGACGGTGAACTGGTCCGACGCCCATTGCTCGCGCCGGGGCGGCTTCAGCCCCTGCGTCAGCGGGTGGCGTTCGACGATGCGCTTGACGTTGCGGACCATCTTCTTGGCCAGGGCGAAGTCGGCGGCCAGGACCATGATGCGCAGGTTGGGCTCGGCCATCAGCACCCAGGCGCAGAACAGGCCGACGATGGTGGACTTGCCGGAATTGCGGAAGGCCATCAGCAGCAGTTCGCGGTGGCGCCCGCGCCAGCGCGCCGCCAGCCAGCGGGCCATGCGCAAATGGTGGCGCGGCGTCGGCAGACCCACCTTCTCGTTCCAGATCCAGACGAATTCGGGAAAGTCGACGCCGTTCATCATTCATCCTCCTGAGGGTCGTCGTCGAACTCGGTCAAGGCCGCCCGGGCCTGGGCCAGCAGACGGTCGATGCCGGTCTCGGCCGGGTCGGCGGTCTCGGCGCGGCCTTCCGCCCAGCGGACCAGCTTGAGCAGCAGTTCGACATGGGCCAGGGCGGCCTTGGCGGCGGCGTGCCAGGCGGCGAAGCCCTTGGCGTCGGCCGGCGGTTCGTCGCCGGTGAAACGTTCGTAACCGTCGAGCGCCATGCGGACGCGGGCCGGCAAGGCCCCCCGCAGGCCGGACCGCAGGGTCTCGATGTCGTCGGGCGACCATTGTTCGTCAGCCATGCAACGTCCCCCGCAGCATGGCGATCCGGGCATCCACGTCGGCCAGCCACGCCTTGCCCGCTTCGGTCAGCGCGGCTTCCCGCAGACGGCGGTTGGTGACGGTGGCCTCCAGGGCGGCGATTTCCGCCAGGATGGCCCTGCGGGCGGCCTCGGCCGCCAAGGCGGGGCGGGCCGCTTCGATCTCGGCCAGTTCCGCCCCGGTCAACGGCACCTGACGCGCGTCTCCGGTTTCGGCATTCACTTCGATACGGAAGGTCATGATCAGGCGCTCCTCTTGCCGCGATACAGGATGAACGTGCCGCTCACACCCGTTCCCCCGGCGTCATGAAACCGGACGGCCACAAGAACTTCCTGGGTAGAGCGGTAGCCGGAAAAAGTATCATTGCGCAATTCGCCGGTAGGGCCGTGTCTTGATGCGGTCATTCCGTATATCTTGTGGTACGCATTGGCGGATGGGTTCGGGATGAAGACATGACCGACATAGCCGTCAGCCGTGGATGCCACGTTTGATCCATTGTTTGACAGTTTCAGCGTGGACAGACCGGAGCCGCTGTTGCCGGAACCGGGGGAAGAGCTGCTGGCCATCGCGACCATTGCTTCCTGATATCCGGATGTCTGATAGGCAGGCCCGGCAGTGCCAAAGCGGAACCCCAGCTCTTGACCTGATCCGGTATAGACGCCGTCGAAAACCACCATGTAATCGTAGCCGGAAACCAGTCCGGTGAAGTCCACGGTCGCCGCCCCGCTTGCCGTCGTGCTGCTGACGAATTCCCATGCCCCGGCACTGACAGCGGCCCAGGTCTGATCGCCGCGCAGATAGGTCGACGAACCGGCCGATCCGGACCCGAGCCGGGCCGTGGCAATGGTCCCAGAGGCGATGTCGGCGGCGGTGTGGGTGTGCACGGCGGGTGCGGCGCCGTCCGCCTTGGCGCCCTGGGCCGCCGTGGCGTAATCCGATGCCGCCGTTGTCGCCGCCGTGCCCAGTCCCAGGCTGGTGCGGGCGGTCGCCGCGCTGGACAGGTCGGACAGATTGTTGGCCGCCGCCAGATAGCCGGCGCCCGAGACATAGGCCGCGACCCAGGCCGATCCGGTATGGACCTTCATGGCCCCGGAAGCGGTGTTGAAATAGATCGAGCCGGCCACCAGGGCGTTGCCGTCGTTGTCGACGACGGGGTCGGACGCCTGGGCGCCCAGATAGCGGTCGTCGAAGCTGTCGAAGGCGGCCAGGGTGCTGTCCCGTGCGGCCTCGGCGGCGATCTTGGCGGACGCGGCGTCGGCGGCAGACGTGGAAGCCTCGCCGGCCTTGGTGGCCGCAATGCCGGCCTGGGTGGTCGCCGTGGCCGCCGAAGCGGCAGCGGCGGTCTCGGACAGTCCAGCAGCGGTTTCTGAAGCCAGGGCGGCGCCGGCGCTGGCTTCGGCGTCCACAGCCTTGGCGGTGGTGATCCCGGCTTGCGTGGTGGCGATGGCGGCGGCGGCGCTGACGGTCGAGGCGCTGGCCGAGGCAGCGGACGCAGATGCGGACGCGGACGCCGCCGAGCCCGAGGCGGACGCGGCCGATCCGGAAGCGGCGGCGGCAGCGGCATCGACCGCGGCCAGGGTGACGGCGAATTCCGCCGGGTCGTTGGTCAGGCCCGATCCGTCTGCGTTCCAGCCGATGGCCTTGCCGGGGGCCGGCTCGGGCAGGGTCAGGTCGGCATTCGAGGCGCTGGTGGGGGCACGGGCGACGGCGCGGGCGGCATCCTCGGCCACCTGCTGGATGGCGGCGGTCTGGATGTCGAATTCATCGTTCAGGGTCTTGGCGCGGATCACGCCGTCGGCCTGGAAATCGGTGGTGCGGCCCACCGCCATGCGCCGGCGCAGGGTGATGCGGGCGCCGGCGGCCGGCGGAACGGAAAACAGCACCGAGCCGCCGGCCGAGATGCCGGCCCCCGATACCGAAAAGCCGGTCTCCCGGCGGACCGAATCCTGCCAGACTTCCATGTCCTCGGGGCGGAAGATGGGGAAGGGATAGGTGAAGGCGGCCTGCACCCCGTCGGCGACATAGGCGATGCGCGGGGCGACGGCACTGATCTGGATATGTTCTGTCATGGTCGGGTCCCCTATTCCGAGAGCTTCATTTCGGTGGCGACCGCCAGCACCGTGCAGGGCAGCGGCACGTCCTGACGGATCCGCCACAGCGGCTTCAGGGCGTCGCGGGTCCAGCCGATGGCGCGGATCTTGACGTCGCCGGAAAAGACCGGCGGTGCGGCATCCAGGACATCGCGGCCATAGCGGCGGAACGGGATGGCGGTCAGGCCGCGGCCGGTGTCGATGTATAGGGCCTGGGTGTCGAGCAGGCGGAAGTTGGCGGCGACCAGCCGCACCACCGCGCCCGGCCCGGCTCCGCCGGCTCCCTGCACCACCGGCGGCAGCGGTTCGACGACATGGGCGAAGGGCAGGCCGGCATGGATGTTGCGGGCCGGCTCCGCCAGGGTCACTGCGCCGTCGGCCACCACATGGTCGCTGATGGCGCCGTGGTCGGCCAGGACGCGGACATTGCATCCGTTCAGGTGGTCCAGACCGCTCCAGGTGGTTTTGGCGGTGGCGCTGCCGCCGGTCAGGGCGCTGTCCAGCGACAGGGATTCGTCGAAGCATTCGATGAATGTCTCGCCGCCGCGTTCGACCAGCAGATAGACCACCCCTTCCACCACCGCCACCGCCCGGAAACGGCCGTCGGTGGCATGTCCGGTCCAGGCGGTTACTTTCTCGGCGCGATAGATGGTGACGGTCGACAGGCTGCCGTCGGCCATCACCACATGGAACAGCCGGCGTCCGGGGTCGTAATCCTGGTCGACGGCGCCGTTCAGCATGTGCTTGGCGAACATCGACAGGTCCGAGGCCTGGTAGGCCTGCTCGACATCGGCGAACAGGAACTCGCGCAGGTCGCGGCCGTTGCGGGACACGAACAAGGTGGCCCCGTCGACGTCGCGCGGCGGCACCGAGCGGTCGACGGGCGATCCCACCCGGGTCTGCCGGGTCAGCTGGATCTTGGTCGGCGTCAGCGGGTCGCCGGACACCATCCATTCGGCGCCCGAGGTGAAGACCTGCAGGTGCCGGCCGGAAAACACGGCGCGGATGGCGTTGACCTGATCGGACAGCAGGGCGAATTCGATGGACTCGTCGTCCAGCCCCTCGCCCAGGTCGAAATTGAACAGGTCCGACGATTTCGACAGCCACAGCCGGTTGGGCAGGTCGCGGCTGCCGCCGATCACCAGCCGGTCCTGATGGAAGCAGACCGAAACCGGCCAGCCGCGCACCGCCGACAGGGCCTGTTCCTCCCAGTCCTTGCTGGTGGCGGCGTTGACCAGCGGCTGCCTGGTGGTGGCCGTCGCCTGGGTGGGCGACAGGATGGCGGCGATCTCGACCTCTTTGCCCTGCAGGCGAAAGCGCAGACCGGCATGGCCGGCGGCGAACAGCGCCGCCGAGGCGGTCAGGGTGACGGTGCCCGATGTGGCCGACGGGGTCAGCGTCACGTCGTCGGGGGCGAACTTGTGGTAGGGCTGGCGGATCACCCCGACATCGTCGACATCGTCGTCTTCGTCGGAATCGTCCTGGTAGAAGGTCCAGGGAACGATGGTCCAGGCACTGTGCGAGGTTCGGGTGATCTTGCGCGGCGCCACGTCGGGATGGACCACCAGCAGCGTGTCGGCGGTCTGGGTCCAGTTGATCTGCCGGATCTGCGCCGCGCTCCACGGCGTGGCGAAGTCGGCGACCTTGACGCCGTCGGCATAGACGTCGGCATGCAGGTCGGTCAGCACCAGCAGATAGGTCTGTTCGGTGTTGAACTCGAAGGCGACCAGCCGGCCGGGGCCGCGGGCCCGGTCGACGAAGCGGGTGCCGGGCCGGCGGCTGACGCCGCCGATGGGGGCGATGACGACGTTGCGCAGGGTCATGGCGCCGTTGGCATAGGCCGACAGGTCGCCGCGGCCCAGCATGTCCATGCTCAGTTCGCCGGCGGTGAAATTGGTTTTGGCCAGGGTGATCAGGCTCATGACCGCACCTCGACCAGGGGGAAGCTGGTGATGGAGGACGGCACGTCCTGCTGGCCGTCGATCAGCTTGGCGCGGCGGAACTCGTCTTCGGCCAGCCGGTGCAGGAACTCGGTGCGGCTGGTGCTTTCGGTCAGCGGGATGCAGAACTCGGCGGCCATGCGGGCGATCAGCGCCTGGTCGAAGAAGGGCGGGAACGACAGTTCGTCGGGGCGGAAGACATAGGTCAGCACCACGCCGTCCTCGACGTTGCAGTGCAGCCGCGAGGCGGCGATGCGGTAATCCAGGCCGAAGCCGCGTTCACCGACGCCGGCCGACAGGGCGCGCAGGAAGTCGGCCGGCAACTGGTAGGCGGCGCTGTAATCGGCCACCGGCTGGGCGGCCAGACGCGGCAAGGTGACCTGCCCGGTGGCGAAGTTCCACGGATGCGACGACAGCAGGGCGTCGCGCAGGGCCGGATAAAGATTGGCGCAGACCTCGGACTCGGCGGTTCCCTCGTCGAACGAGGCGATGGTCGAGGCCCCCAGTTTCAGCAGGGCGCGCGAACACAGCGCAATGGCGGACAGGGCCATGACGGCACTCCTTGTCGGAAGAAGGCTCCGGCGGGACGGTCGGCCCCGCCGGAGGATGGATGGATCAGTCGCTGTCGGCGGCGCCGACCTGGGTCATGTCGTTGACGTCGACGGATCCCGCGGCGGCGGTCGAGACGAAGAACAGGCCGCCCTTGGGGGTGGCCGCCGTCTCGGTGTTGGCGATGATGATGTCGCCGGCCCGCAGCATGTCGGCCGCCGCGTTGAAGTAACCGGCGGTGTCGCCGGCGGCGGCGGCATCGGCGGTGGTGTAGTGCCACAGGGTGAAGCCGTTGGCATAGGCCAGCACGCTGAGATCCTTGGACAGGTAAGCCATTGTCCGATCCTCCTTCAGGCTTCCAGGCAGCGCAGGGACACCACGCCGACCGGATCGACGAGCGCGGCGCCCTGGCTCATCATGTTGTTGCAGAACCAGGCGGCGCGATCGCCGTGATAGGTGATCTCGCTCTTGACCTCGGCGCCCACCGCATGGGCCACCGCGGTCTTGTGGTACCAGTAGCAGTGACGGACGCCGCCGGACTTGGTCAGGCCGGAATGGGGCATCCACAGGGTGCCCAGCCAGTGCTTGGCCTGGGTGCCCTTCCACGGCAGGTCGTCGTTGCCGATATAGTCGGAATCGGCGAACTCGGGGATCTGCAGCAGGTCCGACCATTGCTTCCAGCCGACCACGGCGGTGCGCTCGCCGTCGTCGGGAACGTCGGCCTCGCCCAGCATCTCGAAGGCGGCCAGCACCTTGTCCTTGGTCAGGGCGGTGCTGCCGTCCAGGGCGTAGTTGGTGGATTTGTCCAGCTCGGCGATGATCAGTTCGTCGGTCTTGCGGCCCAGGGCATAGGCGCCGGCATTGACCAGGACGGCGCGCTCGTCGTGTTCGACCTTCAGGTCGTCCAGCTTGTCCAGCCAGTCGCCGGCGTAATAATCGTACAGCTGGCATTCGACCGAGGCGTGGTCGACGTTCATCACCGGCACCTTGCCGTGGCGGGCCTTGGTGCTGGCGGCGCCTTTGCCGACCTTCGAGAAGACGGCGATGGCGCCGGTGACGTTGTTGCGGCTGCGCACGGTGTTGCGCAGCTTGGTGCCCTGCCGCTGATAGGCGGCGTGGACCTGGGCTCCGTAATCCTTGGAATAGGTGCTGATGACGGATGTGGACATGTCGGTTTCCTTTGCGACGATGACGACGTGACGCCCGCTTCGGGCGGTTGCGGCCGGGGTCCCGGGTGATCCGGGCCGCCGTCCGGAGGCGGGCGGGCAGCCGCCGCCGGGCCGGGACGATGCCTGCGGGCATCGGTCCTGCGGTTGTCCGGCAGGCGGAATCGGGTGCGGTCCAGGCTCCCGCCCCGTGCGGAAGGGAGACGCACAGGGCGGGAGCGGCCGGCGCTCGACGGACGCACAAGGTGGCCCGGAGCTGCCGGACCTCGCGGACAGAGGGATTTCAGCGAAAATTCTCTCTGTCGCGAGCCGGGAAAACGGATATGATCGGATATCGGGCGAGGGTCGCCCGCGGGCCACTCAGGGAAGCAGCGATACGGTCATGAATCAGGTCGAAACAGCGGTGCGCATTTCCGGCACTCAACGCACCGAACGCATCGAGGCACGGGCCAACGCCCTGCTCGGCGATTGCCGGCGGGCTTTCCACGCGTTCGGCGAACTCGACGAACTGGCTGAAAACCTGCGCATCCTGTCCCTGAACGCCGAACTGGCGGCCGGCCGTGCCGGCGACAAGGGCCGGGCCGTGCGGGCTCTGACCCAGTACACCCGCGAGCTGGTCAACCGTCTGGCCCAGATCCGCGGCGAGATGAACCAGCTGCGTCTGCGCACCGACACCCTGTCGGAAAAGATCGAGGACGAGCTGAAGCAGCTGCGCGCCCTGGAGGAATCCTCGGCCGGCGGTTCGGAAAGCGCCGCCTTCGCCGAAATGATGCGGTCGCTGGTCGACAAGCTCGACGATCTGTCGACCAACGTCGAGGAACTGTCGCGCCGTGCGCACGGCGTCGAGGAGGTGGTCAGCCAGTCGGACTCGATCGCCACCAACATCGCCATCGAGGCCGCCGCCGCTGGCGTCCACGAAAAAGAATTCCGTACGGTGTCCGATACCATGCGCCGCTATGTCGACAATCTGCGGACCATGATCGACGACGCTTCGGACGCCGTCCGCCGGGCCCTGGAAAAGGTCGATTCCCTGCGCCGTCTGGGCATCGAGAACCTGCAAAGCCTGCGCGGCTGATCCGTTGCCGCAAGAGGGAACGGCAAACGGCCCCGGAAGATTTTCCGGGGCCGTTTGCTTGCCCGGACGGCGGGCGCAGCCAGGGTAGTGATAAGAACGTATATAGAACATTTTCCCGCCGCCGTCAAGGCCTCGAATCACCCTGGCTTATGTCATGTCGGCCTCAATCGCCGGCGGGGGGCCGCCGCCGCCTTCCTCGCTTTCCCTCCGGGGCTCCGCCCCTCCGGCCGCGGCGGCGCCCTCAAGCGGCGGGGCGGTCAGTCGCCGTAGATCCGGCGGACGCCGGCCGAGACCTTGTCGATGAAGGCCGGGTCGCGCTTTTTCCAGTAACGGGGGTCCTGCATCATCCGCTTCAGTTCGTCCTCGCCGGGCTCTTCGTCGCGCGGGGCCGGCATCGCCCCCAGGCCCGGTTCGCCCGACGCCATCATGTGGCGCATGGCGATGATGCCGTCGGGGGTGGCGGCCAAGGCCTGATAGACCGTTTCGGGCAGGTTGGTCCGGCCCCAGGCGGCGATCTGGCGGGCGGTCTCGTTCCATTTGGCATCGCCGCCGAAATGGTCGCGCAGCCGGTTCAGGTGGGTGCGGGATTCATATTCCTCGGACAGGCGTTCGAAGGCGGGGACCACCCGTTCGTGGGCCAGGTCGTAGACCAGCTGCGCCTGGGACTGGCTGAAGCCGGCTTCGTGCAGGCGCCGGTTCAGGTCCGGGTCGCTGCTCAGCATCGGGTGGCGGCATTCGATGCAGTAATCCTCGTGGCGGGCGGGGGGGCCGCCATCGGGACGGGCCGCGGCGCCGTCTTCGGAGGGCGGGGGCGACAGCGCCGCCTGCGCCATGCCGCCCATGCGGCGTTCCAGGTCGCCATAGGCCTTCAGCAGGGCGTCGACGCGAACCTGCCCGTTGGCGGCGTCCCAGAATTTGGCCGGAACATGCGCCGGGCGATCCGAGTTTTCGGCCGGGCCGGGGTCAAGGGAATCTTCGTAATACATGACGGGGTCTCCGTGTATTGGGGGTGGGTCAGCCGTGGCGGCCGCGTTCGACCAGGGACAGGATGTGGTGGACAAGCTGGCGTTGGCCTTCCAGGCAGCGCAGGGCGGCATCGGACGCATCCGGCCCCAGGCAGCGCTGGACGGTCAGCATCCGCAGATGGTCCAGGGCCGACTGGCCGTCGGGACCGGCGAAAGCGCGGGTGAAGGCGCGGGCCAGAGCCTGGCGTTCGGCGGCGTCGGGCGGCGGCGGCGGCGGGTCGAACCAGGTCCAGCCGGATTTTTCGTCAGGCATGGGGCATCTCCTGCGGGGTGGGCGGTGAGGACGGGGCGGGGTCGGGGCGGGTCATCAGGTCGGCAGGGACGTTGAAGGCGCGGCCCAGCCAGCGGGCGGCGGCGGGGGCGTCCACCGTCTGCATGCCGGCCGGTCCCAGCTGCGTCAGGGACGACAGCCAGGTCAGCATGTTCTTGGCGTCGCGCTGGGCCTGGGTCTGGGCCAGGGGCGAGCGGTATTGCAGGTCGACGGTATGGCCATCCACCAGCAGCGGCGGAATCTCGCCGCGGCGGCGCAGGATATGCACCGCCCGCATCACCAGCGGGGTCAGCAGCTCGCTTTGCAGGCGGCCATAGGTCGCCCCCAGCAGCCGGGCCATCTCGGACGACCGCTCCAGGACCTCGGTGGCGGTCATGCGCGGGGCGTCGGGCTGGCCCAGCTTGTCGACCAGCAGGGCGTGGCGGATGCGGGCGCGCATGTCGTCCAGCACCAGCTGCGAGATGTCGAACCGGCCCGGCGCCTCCAGCGGCTGCAGTCCGGCCGATCCCACCGCCTTGGGAATGATGGTGCCGGGCACCAGCTTGATGTTGGCCGGGTTCAGCACGCCGTCGTCGTCGGCCTGCCAGATGCCGGTGACGGCGATGGTGGCGTTTTTAAGCACCAGTTCCACCACCTTGTTGGCGGTCTTGATGTCGGGCAGGGCCTTCATCACCGGCGAGCGGCCATAAACCTCGCCGGGGGCCTTCAGCCAGCGGAAATTGATGAACGGGCTGTAGCCGAAGCGGCCTTCGGCCAGCAGGGCTTCGGCGTCGTCGGCGTCTTCCAGGACGGCGGCGTAATCATAGGTGCCGCCGCGGTTGGGGATGACCGCCTCGACCACGGCGAAGCGGCTTTGCGGGTCGTCCTCGGCCCGCCTGGCCATGCGGTCGGGGGGCTGATAGGCGGGAAAGCGCGATTGCAGGGCCGGCAGGGTCAGTTCGGACCGCCGCCAGGTGGCGTCCAGGCGGCCGTCGGGGCCTTCCTCCAGCACCGCCTGGGCCAGGGGCACGGCGGTGAAGCGGAAGGCCGACGGCTCGCCCGGGGCGGCCTCTTCGAACAGCAGCGAGGCGGTGCCGCCGGTGACCACGTCCAGATAGCACTGATGCATCTCGACGGCGAAGTTCGAGCGGTCGAAATGTCCCTGCAGCACGATGCCGATCCGGTCCAGCAGCTCGGCGGCCTGCTGCGCTTCGGCCGGGTCCAGGTCGGCCCCGGCGGTGAAGCCGAACCATTGCGCCCACGGCGGGGTCAGTTCGGACAGCAGGCTGGCGGCCAGCTGGTCGACGGCGTCGGGGGCGGTGCCGTCGAACAGGCGGTCCCCCTTCTTTTCGCCGGGGGTGGGGGCCTGCAGTACGGCGTCGCGCAGGGGCAAGGCATAGTCGTAGCATTCCTGCCAATGCGCCTCCCACACCGAGCGGCGTTCCTTGGCCTTGCGGAACCGCTTCAGCAGCAGGGCCGGGTCGTGCCCGGCCCCCAGGGGGTGGTGGATGTCGGCCATGTCATTCTCCCAGCAGGGTCTTGCCCTGGCCGCTGACCGGGGTCAGGGTGCCGCGTTCGTCGCCGGCGATCATGCCGGACCGGCCGCGGCGGTTGCGGGCGATGGTTTCCTGGCGTTGCTTGCGCATTTCGGCCTCGGGATCGGCCGGAGCCGGCAGCGGCGGCGGGGCCGGCGGTTCGGGCGCGGCGGCGAAAAATCCACCCATAGGGACCTCCTGTCTTGATGATCCTGATTTGTTCCTGGCCTGCTCATGACGGCGTCCACCCCCTGGTCAGAGGGGTGGGCGGCGGGCGCAGTTCGGGGAGTGATGAGTCAGGGTGTACCTGATTATGGGCCGCCGTGCAACGGATATTTTTCTTATTGAAGGAAATAATTCTGTATAACTGCCACGGCGTCAGGGCGCCGCAGGTACAAAGGCCCAGGATTTTCTTGACGGTTTCAACGCAAGAGAACAGGCGTAGCGGCCGGACGCGCCGTGCCGGCTCGACGGTTTCGGTTTCGACGACCTCAAGTCCGTTGCGGCGATACCAGTCGGCCAGGTTCAGCCGGGGGGCGTGGGGAATCAGGCTGATTCTGGTGTGGTGCGACAGCGGGTCGATGACGATCCAGCCGCCGGGATGGTCCAGGGCGATGAAGCAATGGCGGAAGCCCGGCTTCAGCAGGCGCAGCCACCACAGGTCGGTGTTGTCGGCGAAGACGACCAGGGCGGGTGTGCTCATGCCACGATCCCCTTGCGGCGCAGTTCGGTTTCCAGATGGTCCAGGGCCTCGGCCCACAAGGCCGCTTGCCCCGCTCCATCCCCGTCTTCGGGGGCGGGAGGCTGCTGTCGAACGGCGAACCGGCCAAGAACGGCGATATGGGCCGGGCCGATTCGGTGCTGCCGGGTCAGGCGCTGGACGGCGCGGTAGATGTCGTCGGGGTCGCAGGGGCGGGGAATGGCGCAGTCCCCGGCCACCGGCTTGATACCGTCGATGCGGGCGATCTGGCAGGCGGCGAACCACAGCCAGGCTTCCTCGGCATTGACGAACGGTTGTCCGTCGGCCTGGTTCAGGGGTTTCGGAATATAGCGGCGTTGTGTCATTTCACCCTCGTTCCGTGAGAACATCAGGCGAACATATATGCGGCGCGTGCAGGTATTTAGTCAAGAAATAATGGGTTCATATTCCTGCTGCGGTCGCCGGGTTTTTGCGAGACCATCGTTTCATGCTGAAACATGCCGATATCTGGGCTGCCATCGACGCCCTGGCCCGCGATAACGGGCTGACGGCCTCGGCGCTTGCCCGCCGGGCCGGGCTCGACCCCACCACCTTCAATAAAAGCAAGCGCATCACCCGCGAGGGCAAGCCGCGCTGGCCGTCGACGGAAAGCGTCGCCAAGGTGCTGGAGGCGACGGGGGCCAGCC